>DASURV010000155.1:0-17943 GCA_036375455.1 Casimicrobiaceae bacterium
CCTAGCTGGGAACCGGCCAGATCCGAGTTCCGGGACGCGCGATCCGCGACCCGAGGTCCGCGATCCGGGCGCCTCACTCCCGGCCGTTCAGCCATCGCGCCGCGTCGAGCGCGAAATAGGTGAGGATCGCGTCGGCGCCGGCGCGCTTCATGCCGATCAGCGCCTCGAGCGCGCAGGCGCGCAGGTCCAGCCACCCGGCCCGCGCGGCCGCCTGCAGCATCGCGTATTCGCCCGATACCTGGTAGACGGCGGTCGGCATGCCGAACGCGTCCTTGACCCGATGCACGATGTCGAGATACGGCAGGCCGGGCTTCACCATCACGATGTCGGCCCCTTCCCGGATATCGAGGTACGTTTCCCACAGCGCCTCGTCGCTGTTCGCGGGATCCATCTGGTAGGTGCGCTTGTCGCCGCCGCCGAGGTTCGCCGCCGACCCCACCGCGTCGCGAAACGGCCCGTAGAACGACGACGCGTATTTCGCCGAGTACGCGAGGATGCGCGTATGAACGAAGCGGTTCGCGTCGAGGGCGCCGCGCAGCGCGCCGATGCGGCCGTCCATCATGTCCGACGGCGACACGACGTCGGCGCCTGCCGCCGCGTGGCAGAGCGCCTGCCGGACGAGCGCCTCCACCGTCTCGTCGTTCATCACGTAACCGGTCGCGTCGATCAGCCCGTCCTGGCCGTGGCTCGTGTACGGGTCGAGCGCGACGTCCGTGATCACCCCGAGCGCGGGGAAGCGCTGCTTCAGCGCGCGCACGGCGCGCGGCACGAGCCCGGCGGGGTTCCACGCCTCACCCGCATCCGCGGACTTCTGCTCGGCGGGAATGACCGGAAAGAGCACGATCGCCGGCACGCCCGCGGCGAGGCAGCGCTCCGCATCGGCGAGCAGCAGATCGATCGACTTGCGCGCGACTCCCGGCAGCGACGCCACGGGCTCCTCGCGCCGTTCGCCGTCGTGCACGAAGACCGGATAGATGAAATCGTCGACGGCAAGGCGCGTCTCGCGCGCGAGTCGTCGCGAAAAATCGTCGCGGCGCATCCGCCGCGGGCGCTTCGCCGGAAATCGGCCGGCGTAGTTGAAGCTCATGGCGACGCATCCCTTTGCGTTGGTGACGGAACTTCCGGAAACGACCGGCGGTCACATGCGACGGACGGTGAACGTCTCCCGCTTTCCTCCCTGAGCGGGTGCCCGCGCCGGTTTTCCGGCGCAGGCGTTTTGAGGCCCCGCGTCACTCCCCTTGATCGCGGGGCCTTTTTCTTGCTGCCGCGGGCGGCGCGTCACGCGCCGAGCCAGCGCGCCAGTGCAGCGTCGGCCTCGTCGATCCCCTGCCGCGCAGTCGCCGAGAACGCGATCACCGTGACCGCCTGCCCATGCTCGGGAAACGCGGAAACCAGCGCGTCCCGGATCGCGGCGACGGCCAGCGTCCGATCCCCGCGATCGAGCTTGTCGCTCTTCGTCGCCAGGATCAGCACGGGCCGCCCCGACGGCAGGAAGGCCGCGAGCGCGTCCCGGTCGAGCGGTCTGAGCCCGTGGCGCGCGTCGACGATCAGCACGAGCCCCACCAGCGTCGTGCGCGTCGTCACGTACGTCCACAGGAACTGCTGCCACGCCTCCTTCAGTGCCCGCGGCACCGCTGCGTAACCGTAGCCGGGCAGATCGGCCACCAGCGCGCCGCCGCGCAACCGGAAGAAATTGATCTCGCGCGTGCGTCCGGGGGTTCGACTCGCATAGGCGAGCCGCGTCCGCCGCGCGAGCGCGTTGATGGCGCTCGACTTGCCGGCATTCGAGCGGCCGGCGAACGCGATCTCGGGCGGGCCGGGCGGCGGAAGCTGCGTCGCCGCGGCGGCGCCCGTGACGAACACCGCGCCCTCGAGCGGCCCGGGCACGCGCGGCGGCGGCTGTTGGGCCGGCCGCGACGAGTCCGCTACAATGGCGCGTTTTTTCATCGGCAACATCGCTTCGCCGCCTGCGCGTTGCCGCGCGCTCGCCGGACGACGCTTCCAATCCCGTGGAGCCCGAATTCATGACCCGCATCCTGCGCCTAGCTTTCGTTGCCGCGACCGCGGTGATTTCCGCCGCCGCCTTCGGGCAGGAGCCGGCGCAGTCGGCGGCCGCGAAGCCCGACCTCGCCAAGGCGCAGCAGATCGCCAGCCAGGTGTGCGCGGCGTGCCATGGCGCCGACGGCAACAGCGCCGTCGCCGCGAATCCGAATCTCGCAGGTCAGGGCGCCGACTATATCACCCTGCAGCTTGCGCACTTCAAGGCGGGCGTGCGCGTGAATGCGACGATGCAGGCGATGGTCGCCACGCTCACCGATGCCGACATGGATGCGCTCGGCCTGTACTTTTCGCAACAGAAGCCCAAGGGGCTCGCCGCGAAGAATCCGGCGCAGGTCAAATCGGGCCAGCACTTGTGGCGCGGCGGCGACGAGGCGACCGGCGTGCCGGCATGCGCCGCATGCCACTCGCCGACCGGCGTCGGGATCCCGAAGAATTATCCGCGCCTCGCCGGTCAGTATGCCGATTACATCTACGCGCAGCTCAAGGCATTCAAATCGGGCGAGCGCGGTGCCGATGCGGGCGGCAAGGACGTGAACGGCCGCATCATGGGCACGATTGCGCAGGGCATGACCGACGCGCAGATGAAGGCGGTTGCCGACTACGCCGCCGGCCTGCGCTCGGCCGCTCCATGACCGGCCGGCACTCGCGCCGGCTCAGGCACCGCCCGGCGCGCACATGATGATGTTATCGGGAGGATAGCCCTCCGGCTGCCAGGTCGCCGGGTGCGCGCGCATCGCGTCGCGCACGGCGTGATCCGTCGTATAGCGATGGTTCGTCGTGACGCGGTTGAAGAAGCGCCAGATCGGCTGCATCCCGGCCGCGCACCCGCCGCTCGCCGGATCGGGCAGCGCGATGTAGAAGACGCTGCCGCTCTCGTACGTCCATCCGGGGTAGGCCTTCGGATGGTCGATCACGGTCTGGCACTCGCTCGGACTCGCCGAATAGAAGTGCGAGTCGCCTCCCGGCGCGCCCGGCGTGCGATAGAACCTGCACACCGGATTCGTGCCCGGCGCCTGCGTCCGGAAAGCAAGAAAGCGCAGACCCGTGCGCTCCCAGCCCGCGTGCAGGCCGGAATCGAGATCGTCGATCTCACCGGGGCTGATCGTGATGAAATAGTGGTCGAGCGTGCGGTTGTAGAACTCGACGGCGACCGCCTGCCCCGGCGTGCCCGGCGAATCGGGCGTCAGGTACTGGCGTGTCAGCGGCAGCATGCTGTCGAGCCGCGAATACTCGTCGATGCCGAGCGGGTTGTCGCACGCGGCAGCGCCTTGCCAGAGCCCGCCTCGCAGCTCGTAGTAGCCGCCCGGGCCGAAATAGGTCAGCAGGCCGGCGCCGCTCGATCCGGGCTCGGTCGTGCCCTGGCTGTACTGCACCTGCGCGAAGCTTGCGCCGCTCGGATGGAGCTCGTAGCCGTGCGTGAACCCCTCGCTCCATTTCTCGAGGTCGCCTCCCGGATGATGAAATACGGTGACGGGCGTCAGCGGCGCGATGGGCCCGGCGCGCCACGCGGAGAGGCGCGTCCCGGCGGGCGGTTCCGCGTTGAGGCGCACCAGCGCCCAGTCCCAATCCGCGCTTCGCGCGAGCATCGTCGCGCCGGCGGCCTGCTGGACGTAGCTCGGCACGGCCGTGCTGCCGCACCGGGAGGCCTCGAAGAACCAGAACGTGTTGAGCGTGCGCGCCGCGCCGGCCGAGTCGAGGCAATGGTTCGCGGCGAAGAAATACGGCGTGTTGCTCGCGACGGAGTCGTTCAGCAGTTGTCCGGTGCACAGATACGTATAGCCGTCGTCGTGCGTCTGCTCGGTGGCCGCGACCGCCCTGGCGGCGTCGACGAACGCCGTCGTCTGCGGCGTGACGCACGCGACGTCGATGTTGCAGCTACCGGACGAGCCGATGTCCTGGACCGCCTTCGCGCTCATCCCGCGAAGCGCACCGGGCGCGACGACCTGGTGCGAGATCTTCGCGATCGACAGTGTCGCCGACGGAATGCCGACGCCCGCATCGACATCGACCTCGAGCGTCGCGACGTCGCCTTCGAGCACCGGCGACCAGAACATGCCGAAGCGTGCGGTGTCGCTCGCGACCGCGCTCGCCGGCACGGGAAACACCTGCGCGCGCTCGCCGTTGCCCGAGAAGCGAAACGTCACGCCGGGGTCGATCGCGGCGAGCTTCAGCGCGACGCGCAGCGCCGCCGCATCCGGCGACGCGATCTCGATCTTCGCGGCATGCCCGCCACCGGGCAGCGCCTGCCAGTTCAGCCGGTCGAGCGCGAACGCTTCGCTGCCGGGAGGGATCTCGCGCGGAAAGGCGACGGCGAGCCCGCTCTTCGGCCTCGCGCCTCTTGCGCTCCGCGCCGCGGCGTTCCTCGCCTGGAGCACCGCCCGCTCGGCTGCGGCCGGCTCGCTGAGCGCGATGCGCCGTGCGGGAACGCCGGGCGCGAGCAGGAACTTCGCGGAAGCGGCCTTGGCGGCTGCGCGAGGCCGATAGTCGGCGGGCGGCACCGCGGTGATCGGCACGTCGGCAACCGCGGGCAGCGCGATGGCCGCGACCGCGATCGCGGTTGCGACTCGGATGCGAGCGCTCGGACGCTGCGTCATTGCGAATCTCCTCCCGGGTTCGTGCATCGCCACACGGCGACGCCATTCCAGGCGCGGCATCGGCGCGGTCAGTGGACCGCCGGTGCGAGCGGCGGTTCCGCCGGCGCGGCCAGGCACTCGTGCAACAGCGTCTGCCAATCGGGCAGCGCGAACCCGAACGTGCGCGCGAAGCGCGTCGCGTCGAGCACCGCATGCGCGGGCCGCCTCGCCGGCGTCGGATACTCCGCCGTCGTGATCGGCACGACGCGCACGCGCGCTTCGCCGATGATCGCGCGGGCGAATTCATACCAGGTCGCGTGGCCCTGGGCGCTCAGGTGATAGAGCCCCGCCCGCTCGGCGACGTACGCGGGCCCGCGCGCCACGAGCGTCGCCGTCGCCCGCGCGAGCGCGCGGCTCCAGTTCGGCACGCCGTGCTGGTCGGCGACGACCCGGATCTCGTCGCGTGTCGCGGCGAGCCTTTGCATCGTGACGAGGAAATTCTGCCCGTGGCGCGAGTAGACCCAGCTCGTGCGCAGCGTCAGTGCCGCGGCGCCCGACGCCGCGATCGCGCGCTCCCCCTCGAGCTTGCTCGCACCGTACACGCCGAGCGGCGCGGTCGGCGCGGCTTCGTCGTACGGCGATATCCGATCGCCCGCGAACACGTAATCGGTCGAATAGTGGATCAGCACGGCGGCGACGCGCTTCGCTTCGTCGGCCAGAATGCCCGGGCCGCGGCCGTTGATCGCGAACGCGGCCTCGCGCTCGCTCTCCGCGCGGTCGACGGCCGTGTACGCGCCGGCATTGACGATGAATTGCGGGCGTGTTTCGCGCACCGCCCGTGCGATCGACAGCGGGTCGGCGAGATCGAGCACCGGCTGGTCGACGGCGACGACGTCGCCGCAGGCGGGCAGTACCGCCGCCAGCTCGTGGCCGAGCTGCCCGCCGGCGCCGATCAGCAGAATCGTCGGACCCGCCACGCCGTCACGCCGGGGTCAACGGTAGACCTCCGCGACCGCGAGCGGCAGGCCCGCCGCATCCTTCGGCGCGAGCGTCGGCACGACGTCCGCCGGCCACGCGATCGCGAGCGCCGGGTCGCTCCACAGCAGCGCGCGCTCGTGCTCGGGATACCAGTAGTCGGTCGTCTTGTAGAGGAATTCGGCGACGTCGGACACGACGAGAAAGCCGTGCGCGAACCCGGGCGGGATGAACAGCATCCGGTGGCTGCGCGCCGACAGGCTCACCGCGACGTGGCGCCCGAACGTGACCGACGAGCGGCGCAGGTCCACCGCGACGTCGAAGACCTCGCCGGCGATGACGCGGACGAGCTTGCCCTGGGCGTGCTCGATCTGGTAGTGCAGGCCGCGCAGGACGCCGCGGCGCGAGCGCGAATGATTGTCCTGCACGAACTCGGCGTCGATGCCCGCGTCGAGGAACGCGCGCCGGTTCCAGCTCTCGAAGAAGAAGCCCCGCGAGTCCTCGAACACGCTGGGCTCGATCGACACGACGTCGGGCAGCGCCGTCGGCTCGACGCGCATCAGCGGGGCGCCGGCTCTTCCAGGAGCCGCAGCAGGTAGCGGCCGTAGCCGTTCTTCGCCATCGACGCGCCGAGGCGCTCGAGCTGGACGGCGTCGATGTAGCCCAGCCGGTAGGCGATCTCCTCCGGGCACGCGATCTTGAGACCCTGCCTGCGCTCGATCGTCTCGATGTACTGCGACGCCTCGAGCAGCGTTTCGTGCGTGCCGGTGTCGAGCCAGGCCATCCCGCGCCCCATCACCTCGCAGGCGAGCTCGCCCCATTCGAGGTACTGCCGGTTGACGTCGGTGATTTCCAGCTCGCCGCGCGCCGACGGCGCGAGGCCGGCCGCGATGTCCAGCACGCGGTTGTCGTAGAAATAGAGGCCGGTCACCGCGTAGCGCGACTTCGGCACGCGCGGCTTCTCCTCCAGGCTCACGACGCGGCCCGCGGCATCGAATTCCGCGACGCCGTAGCGCTCGGGATCGGCGACCGGGTAGGCGAAGATCGTCGCGCCGGACGCGTGCGCCGCCGCGCGCGCGAGCTGCGGCTGCAGGTCGTGCCCGTAGAAGATGTTGTCGCCGAGGATCAGCGCCGGCGCGTCGCGCCCGACGAATGGCCGGCCGATGATGAACGCCTGCGCGAGCCCCTCGGGGGCGGGCTGCACCGCGTACGAGATCGCGAGCCCGAAGCGCGCGCCGTCGCCGAGGAGCTGCGCGAAGCGCGGCGTGTCCTCGGGAGTCGAGATCAGCAGCAGGTCGCGCACGCCGGCGAGCATCAGCGTCGACAGCGGGTAGTAGATCATCGGCTTGTCGTATACCGGCAGGAGCTGCTTCGACACGACCTGCGTCACCGGGTGCAGCCGCGTTCCCGAGCCGCCGGCGAGGATGATGCCCTTGCGCGTCATCGGATGCGTGCCGCGCTCACGCCTGGGCGTATTGGAGCTCGACCCATTGGCGGTATTCCGCGGTCTGCACGCTCGCGAGCCAGTCGCCGTTGCCGAGATACCAGTCGACGGTTCTCTGCATGCCCGACTCGAACGTCTCGGCGGGCGACCAGCCGAGCGCGCGACGGATCTTCGCGGCGTCGATCGCGTAGCGCCGGTCGTGGCCCGGCCGATCGGCGACGAACGTGATGAGCCGCTCGCAGTCGAGCTGCGGGCTCCGCGCGCGCACGAGCCGGCAGATCGTGCGCACGACGTCGATGTTCGCCATCTCGGCGTTGCCGCCGACGTTGTAGGTCTCGCCCGGGCGTCCATGCGCGAGCACCGTGCGGATCGCGCTGCAATGATCGCCGACGTAGAGCCAGTCGCGGACGTTCCCGCCATCGCCGTAGACGGGCAGCGCCTTGCCGGCCAGCGCGTTGACGATCATCAGCGGAATGAGCTTCTCGGGAAACTGCCGCGGCCCGTAATTGTTCGAGCAGTTGGTCGTGAGCGTCGGCAATCCGTACGTGTGATGCCAGGCGCGAACGAGGTGATCGGACGACGCCTTCGACGCCGCGTACGGACTGTTCGGCGCGAACGCCGTCGTTTCCGAGAACGCCGGATCGTCGGGGCCGAGCGATCCGTAGACCTCGTCGGTCGACACGTGCAGGAACCGGAAGGCCGCGCGCTCCGCGCCCGGCAGGCCGGTCCACCAGCCGCGCACGCACTCGAGCAGCGCGAACGTGCCGGCGACGTTCGTGCCGATGAACGCCGCCGGGCCGCGGATCGACCGGTCGACGTGCGTCTCGGCGGCGAAGTTGACGACCGCGCGCGGATGGTGCCGATCGAGCAGCGCGCGAACGAGCTGCGCATCGCCGATGTCGCCGCGCATGAACGCGTGCCGGGCGTCGCCCGCGAGCGAGGCGAGGCTGCGCAGGTTGCCGGCGTATGTCAGCTTGTCCAGGTTGACGAGCGGCTCGCCGTCCTGCGCGAGCCAGTCGAGAACGAAGTTGGCGCCGATGAAGCCGGCGCCGCCGGTGACGAGGATCATGCGGGATAGGCAGGGTCGGCGACCGCGGCGAGTTTAGCAGGCTCCGCATCACGCGCCGAGCGCGCTCCCGTAGTGGCTGCGGTACCACGCGACGAAGCGGGCGAGGCCGTCGGCGAGCGGCGTGTGCGGGGCGAACCCCGTGGCCTGGCGCAGCCGCTCGATCGACGCGTACGTCGCGGGCACGTCGCCCGGCTGCATCGGCCGGTCGTTGCGGATCGCGCGCCTTCCGAGCAGGCGCTCGAGCGTCGCGATGAAGTCGTCGAGGCCGACCGCGTCGTGGTTGCCGATGTTGTAGATCGCGTGGCGCGCCCCGTCGCCGTTCGCCTCGGGAGGGCGCGCCAGGATCCGCACGACGCCTTCGACGACGTCGTCGACGTACGTGAAATCGCGCCGCATCCTGCCGCCGTCGAACACGTCGATCGGCCGTCCCGCGAGGATCGCCTTCGTGAACAGCATCGGCGCCTGGTCCGGGCGACCCCACGGCCCGTAGACGGTGAAGAAGCGCAGTCCCGTCGCCGGCAGCGCGTACAGGTGGCTGTAGCTGTGCGCCATCAGCTCGTTCGCCTTCTTCGTCGCCGCGTACAGGCTCACCGGATGGTCGACGGCCTGGTCCTCGGAGAACGGCAGCACGTGATTGGCGCCATACACCGACGAGGACGACGCGTAGACGAGATGGCCGACGCCGCCGTGGCGGCAGCCTTCGAGCACCTGCGCGAAGCCGACGAGGTTGTTGCGCACGTACGCTCCCGGATTGACGAGCGAGTAGCGCACGCCCGGCTGCGCCGCGAGGTGAACCACCGCGTCGAAGCGGCGCGCGAACAGCGCCGCGCAGGCCGCGGCGTCGGCCACGTCGGCGTGCTCGAACGCGAAGCGGGCATGCGGCCGCAACTGCCCCACGCGCGCCTGCTTCAGCGCGACGTCGTAATACGGGTCGAGGCTGTCCACACCCGTCACCTCGGCGCCCGCGTCGAGCAGCGCTCGCGCGACGTGCATGCCGATGAATCCGGCGGCGCCGGTGACGAGCACGCGCCCACCCGCGAAGGAGCGCGCCGCCTCGCTCACGATCCGCGCCCTCCGCGCTCCAGCGCGCGCAGCTTCGCGTGCTTCAGGAAGCTCGCGAACGCGCCGATCGCGATGTGGGCGAATCCGGCCGCGCCGTCCAGGAAGCCGAGCCGGACGATGTAGAAGCGCAGGAACCGCGCGAGCGGAGCGCCCGCCATCGCCAGCGCCGAGCTGCGCTCGCCGCGCGCGTGCAGCGCGTCGGCCTGCAGCGTCGTGTACCGGTTCTGCTTCGCGACGTAGCGCTCCAGCGACTCGGCGGAGGCGTGGAGCAGATCGCCGTCGATCCGTCCGATCGGGCCGTCGGCGATCACGCGCTCGTGGACCGGATCGTCGCTCCAGCGTGCGCGGCGCCGATCGAACAGGCGCGTCGTCCAGTCCGGATAGCCCTCGCCGTGCGCGAGCCAGCGGCCGAGGAAGCGGTTGCGCCGCGCGAGCGCATAGGCCGGATGCGGCGGGTCGCCGCGCGCGAACAGCGCGCGGATCGACTGGCGCAGCTCGGGCGAGAGGCGCTCGTCCGCGTCGAGGCAGAGCACCCAGTCGTGCGCGGCCTGCTGCACGGCGAACTGCTTCTGCGGCCCGAAGCCGAGCCAGGCGTGCGAGACGACGCGGGCGCCCGAGCGGCGCGCGGTTTCTACGGTATGATCGCCGCTCCCCGAATCGACGACGAGCGCGTCGGCACATAGCTGCGCAGACAGCAGGCATTCGGCAATGTCGGCCGCGGCGTCGCGCGTGATCACCACCAGCGAAACCGGAAGCGGTCGGTCCATGCATCCTCGCGAATCGCGCGGCACGCGGCTCGCCGCGCCGATTCGATGCTCCTCGCGTCGTTGCGAAATGGCGCGATTTTACGTGGTTTGGAGGAGACCTCCGGCGGCATCCCGCGCGCGGCGCGTCGGCGGGAAGCGCGGATGACTGCGCTGCGCCCGCGCCCGCCGTGACCGCGGTGCTCGTCGTGCGGCCGTCGTCGCTGGGCGATATCGTCTACGCGCTCGCCGTCGCCGCCGACATCCGCCGCGCGCGCCCGGAGCTCGCGATCGACTGGGTGAGCGAACCCGGCTTCGCGCCGCTCGTCGCGCTGTGCCCGGACGTGCGCAACGTGATCGCATTCGGCCTGCGACGCTGGCGGCGCGCTCCGCTCGCCGCGGCCACGTGGCGCGACGTGCGCGCGTTCCGTCGCGAGCTGCGGCGCGAGCGGTACGCGGTGATTCTCGACCTGCAGGAGCAGATGAAGGGCGCGCTGATCGCGCGGCTCGCACGCGGCGTGCGGCACGGCTTCGATCGCGCGAGCATTCGCGAGCCGCTGGCGACGCTCGGCGACGACGTTCACCACCGCGTCGCACGCGACCTGCATTTCCTGACCCGCTGCAGGCTGCTAGCGGGTGCGGCGCTCGGCTATCCGGTCGATGCGGCGCCGCGCTGGCATCTGCGGCCTCCCGCGGCGAGCGCGGCGATGCCGGGGCGCCCCTACGTCGTCGTGCTGCATGCGACGAGCCGCGACGACAAGCTGTGGCCGGAAACGCACTGGCGCGCGGTGCTCGACGCCTGCGCACGCGCCGGATTCGCGGCCATCCTGCCGTGGGGCAGCCCGCAGGAGCAGGCGCGCAGCCGCCGCCTCGCGGCCGGCTGCGCCGACGCCATCGTTCCGCCGTGGCTCGCGTTGCCGGACGTGGCCGCGCTGCTCGCCAGCGCCGAGCTCGCAATCGGCGTCGACACCGGCTTCACGCATCTCGCCGCCGCGCTGGGTACGCCGACCGTCGCGATCTTCAGCGTGACGGAGCGGGCGCGCCACGGCGTGGCGTGCGCGGGCGCTCACGCGCGCGACGTCGGCGACGCCGGGGCAGCGCCCACCGTCGAGGACGTGCTCGCCGCTGCGGGCGAGCGCCTGCGCGCCGGTCCGCGCTGCTGAAGCGCCGTGGCACGCTTCCTCTACACGCTGCTGTGGTGGATCGCGCTGCCGCTGCTGCCGCTGCGCCTGTGGTGGCGCGGCCGGCGCGAGCCGCTGTATCGCGCGCACCTCGGCGAGCGATTCGGACGTTACGCGGGTGCGGCGCGGACCGCCGGCGGCGACGTGCTGTGGATCCACGCAGTATCGGTCGGTGAAACCCGTGCCGTCGCGCCGCTGATCGAGCGCATCGCGCGCGAATGCCCGCGGCGCACGATCCTGCTCACCCACATGACGGCGACCGGACGCGAGAGCGGACGGGCGCTGTACGGCAACCGCGTCGTGCAGGCCTGGCTGCCGTACGATCTGCCGTTCGCCGTGCGCCGCTTCCTCGCCCATTTCCGCCCGCGCGCCGGGCTGCTGGTCGAGACCGAGCTGTGGCCGAACCTCACCGCCGCCGCCGCTCGCGCCGGCATCCCGCTGCTGCTCGTCAACGCGCGGCTGTCCGCGCGCTCGGCGCGCGGCTACTCGAGGATCGCGCCGCTTGCACGGCCGCTCGTCGCGGCGCTCGCCGGAGTGGCCGCGCAGACGCCGCAGGACGCGGAGCGCCTGCGCGCACTGGGCGCGCGCACGATCGTCGTGACCGGCAATCTCAAGTTCGACGTCGCCGTCCCCGCCGCGCTGCGCGAGCGGGGGCGGGCATTGCGCGAGCGGTTCGGGGCCCGGCGCCCCATCCTCGTGCTCGCGTCGACGCGCGAAGGCGAGGAGGCGCTGCTGCTCGACGCGCTCGCGCGCGCGACGCTGCCGGCGCGCACGCTGGTCGTCGTCGTGCCCCGGCACCCGCAGCGCTTCGACGAGGTCGCGGCGCTCGCACGGGCGCGCGGCTTCGACATCGTGCGACGCAGCGCCGACGTCGCGGTGCCCGCGACGGCCCGGATCGTGCTCGGCGACTCGATGGGCGAAATGTTCGCGTATTACGCGGCGGCCGACGTCGCATTCGTCGGCGGCAGCCTGCTGCCCCTCGGCGGACAGAACCTGATCGAGCCGATCGCCGCGGGCGTGCCGACGCTGATCGGACCGCATACGTTCAATTTCGCGCAGGCGAGCGAGGCCGCAGTCGCGGCCGGCGCGGCGCTGCGCGTGCAGGATGCGGACGAGCTGTTCGCCGTCGCCGCACGTCTGCTCGCGGACGCGCCGGCACGCGAGCGGATGCGCGCGGACGCCGCGACGTTCCTCGGTGCGCATCGGGGCGCGATCGACCGGCTGTGGGCCTGGCTCGCGCCGCGCCTCGCGGAGCGCGGGGAGGCCGCCGCGACGCATTCGCGCTCGCGGACGTAGCGTGAGCCGACCCTACCCGCGAAGGCGCCGGTTGATCGCTTCCAGGTCCTGCTCGTCGAGCGCGCCGACGGCCGCCTTCAGCCGCAGCACGCCGAGCAGGTAATTGAAGTAGGCCTGCGCGAGATCGCGCCGCGTCTGGAACACGTTCTGCTGCGTGTTGAGGACGTCGAGGTTCGTGCGCACCCCGACCTCCTGGCCGGTGCGGTTCGACTCGTATGCCGTCTGCGCCGAGACGACCGCCTGCTCGAATGCCTTCACCGAGGCGGCCGCGCTCGTGACGCCGGTGAAGCCGGTCTGCGCGGTGAAGAGCGCATTGCGCCGCGCGATCTCCAGGTTCTGCCGCGCGGCCTCCTGCAGCGCGAGCGCCTCGCGGACCCTCGACTCGACGAAGCCGCCCGTGTAGAGCGGGACATTCAGCGCCAGGCCGACGGCCACCTGGCCCGAATTGCTCGACACACCCGTGTTCACCGACCCGTTCGACCCCTGCGCGTTGACGCTCGCGACGAGATCGACCGTGGGCAGCCGGCCGGCCCGCTGGCGCTCGATCTCGAGCGCCGCGATGTCGCTGTTGTACTGCGCGATGCGCACGGCGAGGTTGTCGGAGAGCGCGCGGTCGACCCAGACGTCGAGCGAATTGGGCGACGGCAGCTCCGGCTCGAATCCGCCCCCCAGGCGCTTCAGATCCTGCGGGAAGCGCCCGATGATCGCGCGCAGCGCCGTACGCTTGTTGTCGAGATCGTTGCGCGTGCTGATCTCCTGCGCGACGATCGAGTCGTACTTCGCCTGGGCCTCGTTCGTGTCGGTGATCGTCGCCACGCCGACCTCGAAGTTGCGCTTCGCCTGCGCGAGCTGCTCGGAGACGGCGGCCTTCTGGCTCTCCGTGACCTCGACGTTGAACTGCGCGAGCAGCACGTCGAAATACGCGGTCGCGACGCGCAGGATCAGGTCCTGCGTGGCCGACGCGAGCGTGTAGTCCGCCTGCCGGACCTGCTCGACCGCCTGGGTGTAGGCGACGGTGTTCGCGTAGCGGTAGAGCGGCTGCGACGCGGACACCGTCAGCCCGCCGAAGCCGAAGTTCCGGCTGATGTTCTGGTGCGGATCGCTGTCGATGTTGGCGCCGAAGTAATTGGCGTCCGCCGCGGCCGACAGGGCGACGTTCGGCAGCAGGCCCGCGCGCGCCTGGGGCACGCGCTCCTGCGTGGCCTCCCAGTTCGCGCGCGCGGCGGCGAGCGCCGGGTCGTTGCGCTGCGCCTCGCGGTAGATCTCCATCAGATCCTCCGCGGCGCACGCCGTCGAGACGGCGAGCGCGGCCACGAAGGACGCGGCAAGAACGGATGGAAGGCGGATCATCGACGGAAGGTCCGGATTGAGCGCGGGCGGGCGGGCTCGGGACGCAGGCAGGGCGTCACGCGCGCTCCGTCGGCATGCGAAGCGACGACGACGGTCAGAATTCGAACCGTGCCGGCGCCGCCGCGTTGACGAGCGGCGCGACGACGGTCTCGAAGAGGTCGGTCGCCACCTTCGCGCCCGGCCCTTCCCAGCGGGTGAGCCGCGCCTTCATCACCGGCGAGTCGCCGACGACGGCGAAGATCCTGCCGCCCGGGGCGAGCTGCTCGAAGAAGCGCTCGGGAAGCAGCGGCGTCGACCCGGTCAGCGCGATGACGTCGTAGGCTTCGCTGCCGAAGCCGCGCGCCCCGTCGCCGACCTCGACCCGCACGTTCGCGAAGCCGTGGCGCAGGAGCTTCTCGCGCGCTTCGGCCGCCATCGCGGCATCGATCTCGACGCTCGTCACGTCGCCCGCTTCGCTCGCGAGGAGCGCGGTCAGGTAGCCGCTGCCCGTGCCGATCTCGAGCACGCGGTCGTCGGGCCCGAGCGCGAGGTCCTGAATCACCCGCGCCTCCATCTTCGGCGTCCACATGCGCGCGCCGTTCGGCAGCGGCAACTCGAGATCGGCGAATGCGAGCGCCTTGTAGGCGGGGGGAACGAAATCCTCCCGCTTGACGGCGAACAGCAGGTCGAGGACGCGCTGGTCGAGCACCTCCCAGGGTCGAATCTGCTGCTCGACCATGTTGAATCGCGCCTGCTCGAAATTGAAGTGAATGTTCGCCATGGGTCGCACGTCGCCGGGCAACGATGCCGGCGCCGTCGCGAGCGGCGGCGGGCGGAAATCGCGCGCGGATTATAGCAAGGCGACTCAATCGAGCGTCCGCCGGTAGCGCAGCAGTGCGACCGCGGCGACCGCGAGCATGAAGAGGGCGAGCGGCCACAGATGCGGCGCGATCTCGTGCACGCCGTTGCCCTTCAGCAGAATGCCGCGGACGATGCGCAGGAAATGGGTCACCGGGAACACGTCGCCCAGCACCTGTGCCCACCCCGGCATGCCCCGGAACGGAAACATGAATCCGGACAGCAGCATCGAGGGCAGGAAGAAGAAGAACGTCATCTGCATCGCCTGGAGCTGGTTCGCGGCGAGCGTCGAGATCGCGAAGCCCATCGCCAGCAGCGCCGCGATGTAGAGCATCATCGCCGCCCCGAGCAGCGCGAGGCTGCCGATCATCGGCACGTCGAACAGGTAGCGCGCGACCAGCAGGATGATCGTCGCCTGGATCACCCCGACGATGATGTACGGGGCGATCTTGCCGGCCATGACTTCGAGCGGCCGCGCCGGCGTGGCGAGCAGGCTCTCGAACGTGCCGCGCTCGCGCTCGCGCGTCACGGCGAACGCGGTCATCATCACCATCGTCATCTGCAGGATCACGCCGAGCAGCCCGGGAACGATGTTGTATTGCGTGATCCCCTCGGCGTTGTAGCGGCGCTGCACGTTCAGCACGTAGGGCTGGGGGCCGGGGACGAGGCGGGCGAGCGAACCGGTGAGGTCGTGCGCGAGCGCGGTCGGTCCCGCCTGCGACATCGCCGCGAGCGCGTTGCCGGTCGCCGACGGGTCGGTCGCGTCGGCGGCGAGCAGCAGCGTCGGGCGCTCGCCGCGCACGAGCGCCCGCGAGAAGCCGGCCGGGATGACGACGGCGAACTGCACGTCGCCCCGCGCGAGCAGCGCGTCGGCCTCCTCGGCGCTTCCCGGCGTGCGCTCGATCGCGAAGTAACCGGTGTTCTCGATGCTGCGCACGATGCTGCGCGTGAACTCGCTGCGATCGTAGTCGACGACGGCGGTGGGCAGCGCCTTCGGATCGGTATTGATCGCGTAGCCGAACAGCAGCAGTTGCGCGATCGGGATGCCGATGATCATCGCGAACGTCAGCCGGTCGCGGCGCATCTGCACGAACTCCTTCAGCCCGATCGCGTAGGCGCGCGCCAGCGAAAAGCGCGCTCCCGGCGCGGAATCAGCGGACATGGTCGGTCGTCCCCTGCATCAGGTTGACGAAAACATCCTCGAGCGACGTCGGCGTGCGCTCGAGGATGAAGCCGGCACGCGAGCGCACCGGTGCGAGCGCGGCGGCGAGCGCCGCCGGCTCGCGCCCCGAGACGCGCAGCGCCGCGCCGAACGGGATCAGCGTGTCGACACCCCGGGCGCCCTGCAGCTCGCGCCCGAGCAGCGCGAGCGCGCGCTCGTCGCCGTTGGCGCGCGCGACGAGCCACGTCGTCAGTCCGGAATGCGCGATCACCTCGTCCGCGGTGCCCTCGACGAGCAGCTTGCCCCAGGCGATGTAGGCGAGCCGGTGGCAGCGCTCGGCCTCGTCCATATAGTGCGTGCTGACGAGCACGGTGATCCCGTCGGCGGCGAGCTCGTGGATCTGCTCCCAGAAATCGCGCCGCGCCTTCGGATCCACACCCGCGGTCGGCTCGTCGAGCAGCAACAGTTGCGGCGCGTGCAGAATGCAGGTGGCGAGCGCGAGCCGCTGCTTCCACCCTCCGGACAGCGTCCCGGCGAGCTGCGTCCTGCGCCCGGCGAGGCCCAGGCGCTCGAGCATCGCGGCGACCGCCCGCCCGCGCTGCGGAACGTCGTACATGCGTGCGACGAAATCCAGGTTCTCCTCGATCGACAGATCCTCGTAGAGGCTGAAGCGCTGCGTCATGTAGCCGACGTTGCGCTTGATCGCCGCCGCCTCGCGGCGCAGGTCGTAGCCGAGGCACGTGCCGCCGCCCTCGTCGGGCGTCAGCAGGCCGCACAGCATCCGGATCGTCGTCGTCTTGCCGCTGCCGTTCGGCCCGAGGAAGCCGAAGATCTGGCCGCGCTCGACCCGGATCGAGAAATGGTCGACGACGGCGCGTCCGCCGTAGCGCTTGGTGAGGTTGCGCGCGTCGATCGCGGGAGCCGTCACGGCGCGCGCTTCGCCAGCGTGACTTCGACCGGCAGCCCCGGGTGCAGCGCCGGATCCGGCACATCGGGCCACGCCTCGACCAGGTACACGAGCTTGGCCCGGTTCTCGCGACTGTAGATCACCGGCGGCGTGTATTCCGCCTGCGGGGCGATGAAACGCACCCGCGCGGCGATGTCGCCGCTGCAGCCGTCGCAACGCACGACGACGGGATCGCCGATCCGCACGCGCGCGAGCATCGTCTCGGGCACGTAGAAGCGGAGCTTGACGTTGTCGGGCGGCAGCAGCGACACCACCGGGGCGCCCGCGGGGACCCACTCACCCGGACGATACAGCGTGTCGGCGACGAGCCCCGCCGCGGGCGCCGCCTGCGTCTTCTGGTCGAGGCGCCACTGCGCCTGCGCGAGCGCACCGCTCGCCGCCTTGACCTCCGCCGTCGCCGCCGCGATCTCGTCGCTGCGCGCCGGCAGGTGCGCGATGCGCACCTGCTCGGTCAATTCGGCGACGCGCGCACGATCGCGATCGCGCGCCGCGAGCGCCTGGTCCTGCTGCTGCGGCGGCAGGAACTTGTCGGCGACGAGCTTCTGCGTGCGCGCGAGGTCCGCCTCGCTCTGGCGCAGCGACGCCTGCGCCTGCGCGAGCTGCGCGCGCACCGCGGCGATTTCCGGCGGCCGCCGCGCCTTCTCGAGGTTCGCGAGCGTCGCCTGCGCCTGCCGCACGCGCGCCTGCGCCTCGGCGCGCGCGGCGCGCTCCTGCTCGCTCTCGAGCGCGAAGAGCGGCGCATCCTTCGCGACCTGCGCACCGCGCGCCACGGCGAGCTGCTCGAGCGTGCCCGCGAGCGGCGCGGCGACCCGGACGTACTCGCCCTCGACATAGCCGGGATAGCCGGGTGGCGGCTCGCCGCCGCAGCCGCCGGCGACGAGCAGCACGGCGGCGAGCGCGGCCGCGCGACGCATCGTCATCGCCCGCGGCGAGGCGGCCACGGCGGCACGCTTCAGACCGGCGAGCGCGCTGGCGGCGCGGGCGCGGCGTCGGGCGCCTGGCGGCGCGCCCGGCGCGCGAGCCGCCGCTGCGACCAGGCGTCGAGGTACGCGTAGATCACCGGGACCACGATCAGCGTCAGCAGCGTCGACGTGATCACGCCGCCGATGATCGCGCGGCCCATCGGCGCCTGGATCTCGCCGCCGTCGTTGAACGCGAGCGCGAGCGGCAGCATGCCGAACACCATCGCCGCGGTCGTCATGATGATCGGCCGCATGCGGATC
>DASURV010000156.1:0-41450 GCA_036375455.1 Casimicrobiaceae bacterium
GCCGAGACGCTCCTCCATCCGGGCGAGGCGCTTGCTGACCGCTGCGGTGGTCACACCGAGCTCCCTCGCGGCCGCGCCCAGGCTGGCGGAAGAAGCGAGCGTCGAGAAGAACCCCAGATCGATCGGCTGGACACGGGCGGCCATGCCCGACCCTCGCATTGTTAACGTGAAGTAAAGAATGCCTTCACTCTAGCGGCGCGCAGCGGTCGTGTCCACGTCCTACAGTGGCGCCACCCCACCCATGGAGGAGTGCATGAAGACCTATCGCATCGCGACCATTCCCGGCGATGGCATCGGCAAGGAAGTCGTTCCCGCAGGCCAGGAGGTTCTCGAGGCGGTCGCCGCGTCGAGCAGCGGTTTTCGCTTCGCGTTCGAGAATTTCGACTGGGGCGGCGACTACTACCGCAAGCACGGCGTCATGATGCCCGAGGACGGGCTCGACGCCATCCGGGACAAGGACGCGATCCTGTTCGGCTCGGCCGGCGACCCCGACATCCCAGACCACATCACGCTGTGGGGCCTGCGCCTGAAGATCTGTCAGGGCTTCGACCAGTACGCCAACGTCCGTCCCACGCGCATCCTTCCCGGCATCGACGCCCCGCTGAAGCGCTGCAAGCCCGAGGATCTGAACTGGGTGATCGTGCGCGAGAACTCCGAGGGCGAGTACTCGGGCGTGGGCGGCCGTGTCCATCAGGGGCACCCGATCGAAGTGGCGACCGACGTGTCGATCATGACGCGCGCCGGCGTCGAACGCATCCTGCGCTTCGCGTTCGGGTTGGCGCAATCGCGCCGGCGCAAGCAGCTCACGGTGGTGACCAAGAGCAACGCCCAGCGGCACGCGATGGTGATGTGGGACCAGATCGCCCACGAGGTCGCGCGCGAGTTTCCGGATGTGAAGTGGGACAAGGAGCTCGTCGACGCGATGACCGCGCGCATGGTCAACAAGCCGGCCACGCTGGACACGATCGTGGCCACCAATCTTCACGCCGACATCCTGAGCGACCTCGCCGCCGCACTCGCGGGGAGCCTGGGCATCGCGCCGACCGGCAACATCGATCCGGAGCACCGCTATCCGTCGATGTTCGAACCGATCCACGGCTCGGCCTTCGACATCATGGGCAAGGGCCTCGCGAATCCGATCGGCACCTTCTGGTCGGTGGTCATGCTGCTGCAACACCTGGGTGAAGCGGAGGCCGCCGAGCGCGTGATGAACGCCATCGAGCAGGTGGCCGCCAGCCCGGCGCTCCACACGCGCGACCTCGGCGGCAAGGCCACGACCGCCGACGTGACGAAGGCGGTGTGCGACGCCCTCGTCAGGGTGCGACGCGCGGCGGCGACCAGCTCGTCGTCCTGGGCGTGCTCGCGCTGACCTCGAAGGGCTCTGCCGGTGTCACGGGCTCCGGCTTCCTCACGCTCGCCGCCACGCTGGCGTCGATGAGCAAGATTCCCGTGGCGCTGCGCGACGCCGGGAGGGACCAGGAGGAACGTTCGTTCGCCCGCCCAGGCTCACGCAGTGAGCTACCCGTCCCGCATGATCGCCCTGTGACGCGCGCCACCGCGTCCCATTCCGGAGCCGATCATGCCGAACGCCAAGGACACGCAATCCGCATTCAAGCTTCTGCTCACCCCTGACCGGCCCGCGCTCGCGGCCGGCCATCCGACGACGTTGCGCGTGCTCGCACGCATCCAGGCGCCCATGGCGCCAGTCGATGCGCCGCGCCGGCCGTTGCATCTCGCGCTCGTGCTCGACCGCTCAGGCTCGATGTCCGGCGCTCCGCTCGAGGAAGCGAAGCGCTGCGCGCGCCACATCGTCGACGGCCTGGCGCCGGGCGATCGCGCGGCGATCGTCGCCTTCGACGACGAGGTCGTGCGCGTCGCGCCGCTCACGCCGGCGACGGACAAGCTCACGCTGGCCGCCGCCGTTGCATCGATCGCGAGCGGCGGCTCGACCAACCTGCACGGGGGCTGGCGAGGCGGCGCCGACGAGCTGGCCGGGAAGCTCGCCGGTGACGACGTCCACCGCGTCATCCTGCTCTCCGACGGCTGCGCGAACGCGGGCGAGACGGATCTCGAGACGATCGCGGGGCAGTGCAAGGCGCTTGCGTTGCGCGGCATCACGACCTCGACATACGGGCTCGGCCGCAATTTCAACGAGGCGCTGATGCTCGCGATGGCAGGCGCGGGGCGTGGCAATGCGTATTACGGGCAGACGGCGGCCGACCTCGCCGAGCCGTTCGCCGCGGAGCTCGCGCTGCTGACGAGCCTGGGCGCGCGCGGGCTCGTGCTGAAGGTGCATGCGCCGGCGGGCATCGAGGTCAGGCTGCGCAACGACTACGAGCGGGTCGACGGCGAGGCGATGACCTGGCATCTGCCGGACCTCGCGTTCGCGTCCGAGGCCTGGGCGCTGTTCGAGCTCACGATCGCGCCGGGGGCCGTCGCGGACAGGAATCTCGTCACGCTGCCGGTCACCGTGTCGGTGCAGGCGGCCACCGTCGACAGCGCGCCGGTGTTCCTGATGGGGGTGCTCCCGGTCCTCCCCGTCGTCGGTCGCGCGCAATGGGAGACGATGCCTGCCGACGCGCGGGTCGCGCAACGCGCGCTCGAGCTCGATGCGGCCGACGCGCTCACGGGCGTGCGCGCGGCAATCGACGCCGACGACTGGAAGCGCGCGAAGCGGCTCGTCGATGCGGCGGCGGCGCGCTTCGCGCAGCACGCGTGGGCGGCGGCGATCCTCGCGACGATGCACCGGCTGATCGGCGAGCGCGACAAGCGGCTCGCGGCGAAGGAGGCGGCGTTCTCGGCGCGTCGAATGCAGAGTCGCCTTGCGTCGCCGGCCGAGGCGCATTTCGCGATCGCCGACGAGCTCAACGTGCCCGCGTTCCTGCGCCGCAAGAGCGAGCAGGGCAAGGGCCGGCCCAACCACTGAGGCGCGGTCATGAGCACGGCGACGGAACCGATCGTTTCCCGGCACGCGCGGGCGCGGATGCAGCAGCGCGGCATCGCGCGCTCGGCCATCGATTGCCTGCTCGAGTTCGGCCGCGAGCACCACGATCACCACGGTGCGGTCGTCGTGATGCTCGACCGCGCGGCGCTCGAGCGTATCGCGCGAACCGGCGCGGCGCGCGGCGGCGCGCTCGACGCGCTGCGCGGGCTGTACGCGGTCGTCGCGGCGGATGGCTGCGTGCGCACGGTCGGCCATCGGACGCGACGGCTGCGCAGAAACTAGGAGATGCCCGTGGATCTCGTGCTTGCCTTTGCCCTTGGATCGACCGTCGGTGGCGTTGCGGCATGGGCGTACTTGCGGAGGCAGAGCCGGGACGCCTTCGAGCGTGGCCGCGCTTCGACGGACGTGGAGCGTGCCGCCCTCGGCGAGCGTGTCGCCGCGCACGAGCGGGACGTCGCGCGGCTGCAGGGCTCGGTGTCGGAGCTCGAGGCGCAGCGGGAGGCTGCCGCGGCGCAGCTTCGCATGGAGGGCGAGAAACGCTCGGCGGCCGAGCAGACCGCAGCGCGCGTGCCGCAGCTCGAAGGCGCGCTGCGCGAGGCGGCTCGTCTCGTGGAGGCGCGCGACGCGGCGCACGCCGAGCTGAAGGCGGAGAACGCGCGACTCGCGGAGAAGCTCGAGGCGGAGCGCGCGTCGGCCGGCGAGAAGCTCGCCGTACTCGACGAGGCGCAGACCCAGCTCACGAGCGCGTTCCGCGCGCTGTCCGGGCAGGCACTGCAGGCGAACAACCAGATGTTCCTCGACCTGGCGGCGCAGACGCTCGGCAGGTTCCAGCAGGGCGCGCAGGGCGATCTCGAGCGGCGCCAGCAGGCGATCCAGGAGCTCGTGGCGCCGGTCAAGGTGTCGCTCGACAAGCTCGACGGCCGCATCCACGAGATCGAGAAGGTCCGCGAGGGCGCGTACCAGGCGCTGACGACGCAGGTGCGGGCATTGGCCCAGGGTCAGGGCGAGCTGCGTCGCGAAACGCTGAACCTCGTCAAGGCGCTGCGGCAACCGGCGGCACGCGGGCGCTGGGGCGAGTTGCAGCTGCGCCGCGTCGTCGAGATGGCCGGAATGGTCGAGCATTGCGACTTCGTCGAGCAGGCGAGCGTGGGCGGCGAGGACGGCCGGCTGCGGCCAGACGTCGTCGTGCGGCTGCCGGGAGGGCGCAACATCGTCATCGACGCGAAGACGCCGCTCTCGGCGTACCTGGAGGCCGCCGAGACCGACGACGACGATCTGCGCCGGCAACGGCTCGTCGATCACGCGCGACAGGTCCGCGACCACATGACGCGGCTCGGACGCAAGGCGTATCAGGAGCAGTTCGAGGCGACCCCCGAGCTCGTCGTGCTGTTCCTTCCCGGCGAGATGTTCTTCTCCGCCGCGCTCGAGCAGGATCCGGAGCTGATCGAGTTCGGCGTGGGCGAAAAGGTGATCCCCGCGACGCCGACGACGCTGATCGCGATGCTGCGCGCCATCGCCTACGGGTGGAAACAGGAGGCGCTCGCCCGCAACGCGCTCGCCATCAGCGAGCTCGGGCGCGAGTTGCACGAGCGCATCTCGGTGATGGCGGGACATTGGGGGAAGGTCGGCAGAAACCTCGGCGAAGCGGTCGGCGCGTACAACCGCGCGGTCGCGTCGCTCGAATCGCGCGTGCTGGTGTCCGCGCGCCGCTTCAAGGACCTGCAGGCGGTGCCCGACGGTCGCGAGATCGCCGAGATCGAGCAGGTGGAGACGTTGCCGCGGGCATTGCAGGCACCCGAGGTGGAGGCGGAGACGGTATAACGCAGCCATGCAGACGCGAAACGACACGACCCTCTTCTCGGCGAGCGATCTCGTCGGGTTTCTCGAATGCGAGCACGTCACCACGCTCGGTCTCACCGATCTCGTCACGCCGCTGCCGCGCGCCGCGGACGACGAGTCGGCGCTGCTCGTTCAGCAAAAGGGTTTCGCGCACGAGGCGCAGTTCCTGGCCGCGCTGAAAGGCAAGGGATTGCGCGTCGCCGAGATGCCCGAGGCGGGCGGTCCCGAGGATCTCGCCCGGGCGACCCGGCGGGCGATGGCGGAAGGCCACGACATCGTCTTCCAGGCGGCCTTTCTGTCGGGCGTCCTCTACGGCCGCGCGGATTTCCTGCGGCGCGTGGAGCGGCCGTCATCGCTCGGCGCGTTCGGCTACGAAGTGATCGACACGAAGCTCGCGCGAAGCGCGAAGGCGAAGTTCGCCGTGCAGCTTGCGTTCTACTCCGACCTGCTCGCCGACGCGCAGGGCGTCGAGCCGCAGATGATGCACCTCGTGCTCGGCGACAAGACCGAGCGGAGCCTGCGCGTCGCGAACTACTCGCGCTACGTGCGACAGGCGCGCGAGCGCTTTCTCGCCTTCGTCGCGCGCCATCCGAACGACACCTATCCGGAGCGATGCGCGCACTGCCTGTTTTGCCCATGGCGCGACGTGTGCGATACGCGCTGGAAGGCGGACGACCATCTCAACCAGGTCGCGGGCATCACGCGCAACCAGATCGTGCGCCTGCGGGCAGCGGGCACGCGCACGGTGGAAAGCCTCGCGGGACTCGCCGACGGGAAGACCGTCGCCAGGCTGCAATCCGAAACGGTCACGAAGCTGCGCGCGCAGGCGGCGTTGCAGCTCGCCCGTCGCCGGACCGGCGAGCCGCGCGTCGAACTGCTGGAGCTCGACCCGGAGCGAAGGCGCGGCTTCTACCGACTGCCGGAACCCGATGCGGGCGACGTGTTCTTCGACATGGAGGGCGATCCGTTCGAGGAGCAGGGACTCGAATACCTGTTCGGGCTGCGCTTCGTCGAGGACGGCAAGCCCCGCTTCGAGGCCTTCTGGGCGCACGATCGCGACGCCGAGCGTGTCGCGTTCGAGGCACTGATGGATTTCCTGGCGGAGCGCATCCGCCGCTTCCCGCGCCTGCACGTCTACCACTATGCGCACTACGAGCCGAGCGCGCTGAAGCGGCTGATGTCGCTCCACGGCACGCGCGAGGCGCAGATGGACGATCTGCTGCGCCGCGAGCGCTTCGTCGACCTCTACAAGGTCGTGCGCGAGGCGATCCGCACGTCCGAGCCCGGCCTGTCGATCAAGGACATCGAGATCTTCTACATGCCGCCCCGGGCGGGGGAGGTCACGACCGCCGGCGCGAGCATCGTGCACTACGAGCGCTGGAAGGCGACGCAGGACCCCGGGGAGCTCGAGAAGATCCGATGCTACAACGAGGACGATTGCCGCTCGACGCACTTGCTGCGCGCCTGGCTGCTCGCGCGCCGGCCGGCGGGCCTGCCATGGTTTTCGGGCGAGATGGAGGGAGGGGGCGCGGCGGGCGAAGGCAGCGCTTCGGAAAGGATTCGGCAGATCGAGGCAGGGCTCGCGCGCCATCGCAAGGCGTTGCTCGGCGGCCTGCCAGGCGATCGCGCGGCCTGGGGCCCGGAGGAGAAGCTGCGCGAGCTCATCGCCGACCTCCTGGATTTTCATCGCCGCGCGGCGAAGCCTGCCTGGTGGGCCATGTACGCGCGGCAGGACATGACGCAAGAGGAGCTGATCGACGACATCGAGTGCCTGGGCGCCCTGACGCAAATCGCGGACCGGCCGCCGGTGCCGGTCAATCGTTCGCTCGTCTACACGTTCGGATTCCCCGAGCAGGAAACGAAGCTGCGCTTCGGCGATGGCTGCCATCGAACCGATACGACGGAACGCCTCGGCGAAATCGTCGCACTCGACGAGCGGGCGCGCACGATCGAGATCAAGGTCGGCAGGCAACGCGACGTGCCGCCGACGCTTTCGATCGGACCGGAAGGCCCGATCGGGATCGACGTCCTGCGGGAGGCGGTCTGGCGCTTCGCCGACTCGGTGGCGGCGGGCGACGGGCGATTCGCCGCGGTGCGCGCGTTGCTGCGCAAGGACGCGCCGGTGCTGCGCGGGCGCGCTCCGGGATCGACGGTCCTCGCGGGTGACGGCGGGCTCGCCGGCGCGGCGCTTCGAGCGGTGGCGGCGCTCGACGAGAGCTACGTCTTCATCCAGGGCCCGCCCGGCGCCGGCAAGACGACGACCGGCTCGCAATTGGTCCTCGGACTGCTCGAGCAGGGCAAGCGCGTCGGCGTGACGTCGAACAGCCACAAGGCCATCAACAACTTGCTGCGCGCGGTCGAGAAGGGCGCGCAGGCGCGGGGCTTTGCGTTCACGGGGGTGAAGAAGTCGAGCAAGCAGGATCCGGACAGCACCTTCGACGGCCGGCTGGTCGAGGACGTCTACACGAACGCCGAGGTCGTCGAGGCCGGCGCACGTCTGGTCGCCGGGACGGCGTGGCTCTTCGCCGACCGCGAGCTCGAGGCGAGCCTCGACTACCTTTTCGTCGACGAGGCCGGCCAGGTTGCGCTCGCCAACCTGGTCGCGATGGGAACGGCGGCCCGCAACATCGTGCTGCTCGGCGACCAGATGCAGCTCGGGCAGCCGATCCAGGGCGTGCACCCGGGCCGATCGGGCGAGTCGACGCTCGAATACCTGCTCGACGGACAGGCGACGGTCGCTGCGGACCGCGGGATCTTCCTCGGCACGACGTGGCGCATGCACGAGGACGTGTGCC
The DNA here is from genome assembly GCA_036375455.1 of Casimicrobiaceae bacterium. Taxonomy (GTDB): domain Bacteria; phylum Pseudomonadota; class Gammaproteobacteria; order Burkholderiales; family Casimicrobiaceae; genus VBCG01. Next base: position 7,579 of record DASURV010000156.1, read on the forward strand.
GCTTCATATCGGACGCCGTGTACGACGGCCGCCTCGCGCCCGAGCCCGCCAACCAGACGCAGCGCCTGGTGCTGAACGGAGCCGCGCACGAGGCGCTGATGCCGACGGGCATCCGGTTCCTTGCGCTGCCGCACGACGGCTGCAAGCAGAAGAGCGAGCCGGAGGCCGCGATCGTGAAGGCCCTGTTCGACAGCCTGCTCGCCCAGTCATACTTCGACAAGCAGGGTGAGGAGCGGCGCATGGGGCTCGACAACATTCTGGTCGTCGCGCCGTACAACGCCCAGGTGAACCTGCTGAAGTCGATGCTTCCGGCGGGTGCGCGCGTGGGCACGATCGACAAGTTCCAGGGCCAGGAAGCCGAGGTGGTCCTGGTGTCGATGACGACGTCGAGCGGCGATTACCTGCCGCGGAACCTCGAATTCCTCTACGACAGGAACCGCCTGAACGTCGCCGTGTCGCGGGCGAAGTGCCTCGCGATCGTCGTCGCGAGCCCCGAGCTGCTGCACATTCGCTGCAGCACTCCGGAGCAGATGGAGCTCGTCAACACGCTGTGCTGGCTCCGGGAGTACGCGGACGGCATGTGCGCGCGGACGTCCTGAGCCCGCCACCCGCGGCGTGTTCCGGCGCCGTGACACGTGGCTCAGATCGTGAGCTATGCTGTCGAGCCTCTCTCGAACGAGCCCGGAGTTGCCCGCAGTGGACCGCACCGAGCGCTTCTACCGGATCGACCAGCTCCTGCAGGAGCGCGACGTCGTATCGCGCGACGTATTCCTCGACGTGCTCGAGGTTTCGCTCGCGACGTTCAAGCGCGACCTCGAATACATGCGCGACCGCCTCAACGCTCCGGTGATCTGGGATGCGGACGCCGGCGGTTACCGCTACGGCAAGGCACCGCGCACCGGACCGCGCTACGCGCTGCCGGGGCTGTGGTTCAACGAGGCCGAGGCGTTCGCCCTCGTGATGATGGAGCACCTGCTCGCATCGCTCGACCACGGCGGACTCATCGGCCCGCACATCGCGCCGCTGCGTGCGCGGCTCACTGCGATCCTCGGCATCGGCGAGGCGTCCGCCGCGGACGTGCGCAAGCGCATCCGCCTGCTCGCGTTCGCCCCCCGCAAGCTGCCGCTCGAGCATTTCGAGGAGATCGGACGCGCGACGCTCAAGCGCTTGCGCATCCACATCGTCTACTACGCGCGCAGCACGGACCGGACGTCGGAGCGGGATGTCTCGCCGCAGCGCCTCGTTCACTACCGCGGCAACTGGTATGTCGACGGCTGGTGCCATCTGCGCGACGGCCTGCGCACGTTTGCGATCGACGGCATCGGGAGCGTCACGCTGCTCGGCGAGACTGCGCGCGAGGTTCCGCTGAAGACGCTCGAGGACTATCTCGCGACGAGCTACGGCATCGTGCGCGGCGGCGGCGACGTGCAGTGGGCCAAGCTGCGCTTCTCGGCCGAGCGCGCGCGCTGGGTCGGCTCGGAGGTATGGCATCCCGACCAGCGGGCCGCGTTCGACCCGGCCGGGCGCTACACGCTCGAGCTGCCGTACCGCGACGACCGCGAGCTGCTGCCCGAGATCGTCAAGCACGGGGCCGACGTCGAGGTGCTCGCACCGGCGAAGCTGCGAGCGAAGGTGCGGGAGGTCCACCTCAAGGCGGCCGAGGTGAACGCTCGCGAGCTCGCGATTCCCGGCGGTTGACCTCTGCCGGGAGAGCGCCCTTTCGAGGGCGCGCAGGTGACGGGATATCGCCGGCAGCGGGATCGCGAGCGGCGTCGCGAGCACTAGCCGACCGCCGCATCGGCGCGTGCGAGCCCGTTGCTACAATTGCCGACCTGAAGCATCGCATCGATTTCGGGATATGCAAGCCTCCCCGTCGCTCGTGATCGACGTCGTATCGGACATCGTGTGCCCGTGGTGCTACATCGGCAAGCGCAAGCTCGACGGTGCCCTCGCCGAGCTCGAGCGCTCGGAGCCATCGCTCGACGTCCGCGTTCGCTGGCGCCCGTTCCAGCTCAATCCCGACCTTCCTCCCGACGGCATTGCGCGCGCGAGCTATCTCGCACGGAAGTTCGGCGGGGCCGCGCGCGCCGACCAGATCTACGCACGCGTGAAGGGTGTCGGCGAAACCGTCGGCATTGCGTTCCGGTTCGACCGCATCGAGCGCCAGCCCAATACGCTCGATGGCCATCGACTGATCGCGTGGGTGCAGCGGCAGCACGACGCGTCGGCGCTCGTCGAGCGGCTCTTCAGCGCCTATTTCGTCGAAGGCCGCTACGTCGGCGACCGCGACGAGCTCGCTCGCCTCGCGGCGGAATGTGCGGAGTCGGAGCGGGACGCCCGCGCGATGCTCGAATCGGACGCGCTGCGCGAGGAAGTCGCCATCGAGAGCCGGGAAGCGCTCGACGCGGGCATTCAGGGCGTGCCGTTCTTCGTCTTCGACGGCAGGACCGCGGTGTCGGGCGCGCACGATGCCGGCACGCTCCTCGAAGCCATCGCCGCCGCGCGTCGCGAGACGCGGTCGCCACGATGATCCGGGGGATCCGCATGGCGCCGCTCGAACCTGCATCTGGGCACCGAACCACGATTGCCGCACGTGAAGCGAAATCGTACCCTGCAGCATCCAATGGGCACTCGCGGCGTGGGAGAATGACATGAGCGCTTCGCAATCCGAATCGACCGGACCCGACCTGACGCAGGGCGTCGCGATCGACACGCTCGCCGACGGGGCGATGCTCGCCGGACACCTGGGGGACGATGCGGTCCTGCTCGCGCGTCGCGGCGACGAATTCTTCGCGATCGGCGCGACCTGCACGCACTACGGCGGCCCGCTCGCGGATGGGTTGATCGTCGGCGACACCGTGCGCTGCCCCTGGCACCACGCCTGCTTCAGCCTGCGCACCGGCGAGGCGATGCAGGCGCCTGCGCTCGCTCGGGTAGCGTGCTGGGCGACCGAGCAGCGCGACGGAAACGTATACGTTCGGGAGAAGGTGGAGCGGCCGCCGCACGTTCGCGTCGCGCCGGCGACCGGTTCTCCGCAGAGAATCGTGATCGTCGGCGGCGGCGCGGCCGGGTTCGCCGCCGCCGAAATGCTGCGCCGCCAGGGCTACGAGCGCGGCATCGTCATGCTGAGCGACGACAGCGCATCGCCGGTCGACAGGCCGAACCTCTCGAAGGACTATCTCGCCGGCACGGCGCCGGAGGAGTGGGTGCCGCTGCGCGACGACGGATTCTATGCCGACCAGCGGATCGACCTGCGTCTGAACACTGCCGTCACTGCGATCGATCCCGGTGCGCGCGAGGTGACGATCGGCGACGGCAGTCGAATCCCCTACGATCGGCTGCTGCTCGCGACCGGCGCCGAGCCGGTGCGCTTGCCGCTGCCGGGCATCGACCTGCCGCACGTGCACACGCTGCGAACGCTCGCCGATTGCCGTGCGATCATCGCGGGGGCCGCAACGGCGCGCAGCGCGGTCGTGATGGGCGCGAGCTTCATCGGACTCGAGGTCGCGGCGTCGCTGCGGGCGCGCGGGATCGAGGTCCGCGTCGTGGCGCCCGAGAAGCGTCCGATGGAGCGGGTGCTGGGCGCGCAGATGGGCGACTTCGTGCGCGGCCTGCACGAGGAGCACGGCGTGATCTTCCACCTGGAGGACACGGCGACGGCGATCGATGCGGGACGGGTAACGCTGAAGAGCGGCGGCACGATCGCTGCGGACCTGATCGTCGCGGGCGTCGGCGTGCGGCCACGGCTGCAGCTTGCGCAGAATGCGGGCCTCGCGATCGACCGCGGCGTGACGGTCGACGCGTTCCTCGAGACCAGCATCCCGGGCATCTATGCCGCCGGCGACATCGCCCGCTGGCCCGACCGGCACGCCGGAGTGGCGATTCGGGTCGAGCACTGGGTCGTCGCCGAGCGCCAGGGCCAGACCGCCGCGCTCAACATGCTCGGCGGCCGGGAACGCTTCGACGCCGTGCCGTTCTTCTGGAGCCAGCACTACGACGTTCCGATCAACTACGTCGGTCACGCCGAGGCGTGGGACGAGCTGGCGATCGACGGCGACATCGCGAGGCGCGATTGCGTCGTGCGCTACAAGCGCGATGGCCGCGTGCTCGCCGTCGCCTCCATCTATCGCGACGCCGACAGCCTCGCGGCGGAAGTGGCGATGGAGCGGGCGTCCGCGTAGCGGCTCCGCGGCGTCGAATCAGACGCGCCGGTTATCGGACGCATTCCCGGATCCGACGCTCGGCCACGCGTCCGCAGCCGAGGACCGTCGCGGGCGGGCGCGCGTGCGGACGCGAATCCGGCGTCGGAAGCGGAACTGTCGATTTCGACCGCGTCCGTTCGACAAGTAGCGGAGGCCTCGATTCCGGGTCTGCGGCCGAAGCGATCGGGCACGCGTGCGAGCGATCGGACGCCTCCCGGTAGCAGGCATGCCCACGTATTCTCAAGAGGAGCGCCAGTCAATCCCGCTGCGCGTTGCCGCCTGCGCGGGGAACGCCTGCTGCCCAGTTTGAATCGAAATCTCAATGGACATTGAAAGGAACCGATCATGACGTACATCGATGGATTCGTCGCCGCGGTACCCACCGCCAATCGCGAGGCCTACAGGAAGCACGCCGAAATTGCCGCCGCCGTGTTCAAGGAGCACGGCGCCTTGCACGTGGTCGAGTGCTGGGGCGATGACGTGCCGCAGGGCAAGCTCACGTCATTTCCGATGGCCGTGAAATGCAAGGACGACGAGACGGTCGTCTTCTCGTGGGTCACGTGGCCGTCGCGCGGGAAGCGCGACGACGGCATGCAGAAGGTGATGGCCGATCCGCGGGTACAACCGGACACGAATCCGATGCCCTTCGATGGCAGGCGGTTGATCTATGGCGGGTTCGACGTGCTGGTCGATGCGTGACGCTGCGGCGAGCGGTCCACCGAATCCCAAGACCGTGTGGCGTCGCTTTCGGGGTGCAGCTCCAGCGTCAGCCACGAATGGTATCGCCCGAGTTGCCGGCGCACGCAGGTCGCCCCCCTGTCGAGGTGCGCCCGGCAGGTTGGAGGTGGTGAAACATCCAGCCTAGGACAATTCCTTGATCGCGCTCCGGATCGCCAGCGCCGTCGCCTGGCGGTCGGCATCGGTGTCTCCCATGACGGCGTCCCAATTCAGACGCACATATGCCGAGCGGTTCCTGGTTTTCAGGACCAGCGTCTGCAGACCGCGTTGCTGGCCGAACGCGTAGTCGGTAGCGTACCCGAGGAGATCGTGCACTCCCGCCTCCCAGACTCCGGCTTGGACCGCATCGATGATCGCGGCCATGCGTCGATGGAACTCCCGGGGGACGTCGAGCGAAAGGGGATCTTCAGCGGTCATTTGCCGTGAGGTGTCGAGCCGTTGCGGAGTTGTCGATTCCCGGCCTCGCGGGACCCGCGCGCCACCCGGTAGCGCCGGCACGACTTCAAGCCCACTTCATCGCGTTGAGCGCAGCAACCAATTCCGGTCGCATGATCCATTCGACGCGACCGTCGCTCGCATCGTCGACACCGTCTCGGCCGGTCGACAGGGTGAACCACCAGCAAGGCGCGCCCTTTCCCTTTTGTGGGGGTGCGTACCCCATTTTTTCCGCGATCGTGCGGGCAAGTGCTCCGTATCGCAGGCGGGCGGCGGCGAAGCTCTTCAATTCGAGCTGTTCCGCCATTTGCGACGCGGAAATCATGCGTCCCGGGGCCCGGCATTGCGCTTGAAGCATGCGCAACTGCATCGGCGAGATTCCGTTCCAATCCCGCGTCGCAAGCAACGCGGCCTTGAACTGTTCGATTGTCGCAATCGGGCCCGCGTCATTGAGCACGTTCATCGAAATCTCCCGTCTTGCCGCCGCGCGTCTCGCGCAGGCTCAGTGTACGCCTCCGACCGGTGCGGCGCCGAGGATCCATGCTACGAAGGCGACCAGGCGACCGACCGGTCCCGCCCATGGTCCGCGACTCGAACGGCAGCCCGAGGGGTTCGCGGCTGACGAGAACCGCCCCGATCACCCGGTTTGCTTAATCGAGCCGATGCGTGTATACGTAGACGCGCCAGGTTCCTCGAGCGAAGTAGTGCGCTCGAATCCGCTTCGGCGGCAGCCTCGGTTTCATTGCCTCCGTTGAAGTTCCCGCGACTGGGCATGCGCCCTCTCCGCGGATTTCAAACGAGAGTACCGGGAAGTCCGATCGGGCAACTGAAATCGCTGCGCTCGAGTGAGTCCTTCGAATCAGCGGCGCAACGGGCCCGGACAACGGGGCGTTTCCTGTGCGCGCCGCAAACAGGTGTGTTGATCCCGAACGGAAGGAGAATTCTGATTGGCAAAGCCGAACTACTCGTTCGCGAAACGTCAGCGAGACTTGATGAAGAAGCAGAAGAAAGAGGAAAAGCGGCAGCGAAAGGCAGCGGCGCAATCCGCGCCGCCGGAGGAGCCATTTCCACGGTCCGTCGACCAGGCGAGCAAGGCGTGAGCCCACCGCTGGCAAGACTCCTTATCGTCGAGTCGGGGAAAACCTTGGATTCATGCTGCCCGACGTGACCGAGGAGCAGGCGCCGCCCGAGGTGGGAGCGATGGTCGAAATCCTGGCGTGCTTGAAGAAGTACGGTCAGCGACTCGATGTGGAAATCGCCCGCGAGACCGGATTGCCGCTGGCAACCGTGCGCTCGAAGCTTGCCGGCCTCGCGGCCACGGGCGCGGTCATCATGTGCAACCTGACCCGCTTCGAAAATGGCACGCAGATCGACGCGTGGCAGTGCCGCGTGTCGGGCTACGTCCCTCCGCCGGCGCCCGGTCGAAAGCCAAAGCCGAAGGAGTAGCAGGCAGGAACGCTGGACCACCCCCCGGCACGACCCCCACGACGCTGCGGCACATCTCCGCGAGATCGGGCAGGCCGTTTCGGCACTCGAGACCGCTCGCTTGGCGGCCGGCGCGGCGGCGTGGAAACCGTGGCGCCCGCTGGTGGCATTCTTGCCGCCAACTGCAGATTCCCGTGGCTATGGGGCGCTCGTCCACCGCAACGCGACGGCCATCGCAGCCAGATAGCAGACGAGGCCGGCGAGCAGCGTCATCGGCTGCCCCCAATGCACCGACACGAGGGGCGCGGCGGCGGCGGCAGCCACCGATGCGAAGCCGTTGATCGCCCATGCCCACGGGATCCAGCGCGGCTGATCGCCCAGTTGCCGCAACGCCCAGGGGAACGGACGGCCCATCGCGAACGCGAGCGGGAGAATCAGCAGCGTCACCAGCGCGAGCCGAAGCGGCAACGATGGGACGAGCAGTGCATCGGCGGCAACGAACAGCGCGATCGCGACCATCACCAATGTCATCGCGACGATCCCGAAGATGCGCACGGTCGTGCGGCGCACCCGTGCTTCGGGCGCCGTGGCGCTGCCGATCCCGGAACCGATCAGAAACGCCGCGAAGACCACCGATGCGGCCAGCACCGGCCGATCGCAGAACAGTATCGCTCGCTGGAATACCGCGATCTCGACCAGCATGTAGCCGAGTCCCAGCAGCCCGAAGTAGCCGGCGACGCCGGCACGCGATAGCGGCGGCGCGATCGCAGGCAGCCGGCCCAGCGGCGCGAGGATCAGCAGGAACGCCGCCACGGTGACGAAGGCCACGGTCGCGGCGGAGAAGAGGAGCGACCAATCGAGGTAGCTCAACCCGCGCGGTCCCAGCGTCGCGATGAAATCCGGTGCGCGTTTCCACAGCAGCGAACGCCACAGGTAGGGCTGACGCAGCCGCGCCGCGTCGGTCGCGAACCAGGTCGCATCGTGCGGCAGCGACCCCTCTCCGGTCAGGATCGCACGCGCGGTTGCGTGGAAGACCGGCGCTTCGAGCCGGTTGTAGCGATTGGTTTCTGCAGCGGTGACATCGGGCAGCCAGTCGAAGTCGAACTGCCATTGCCGCGCGAACGCGCGCAGTGCGTCGCGGTCCGCCCGTGCCAACGGTGCCGCCGCGACGAGCAGCAGTTGTGTCTGCAGGCCGCGCAACGCGGCCACGTGCGCGCCGGGTGCGGCGGCACCCTGGCGTTCGAGCGCTTCGCGGATCGTCGTCAGCACGCGCGGCAGGTGACGCGGCGGCAGTTGCAGTCGCAGCGGAACGATGAGCAGGCCGTCCGGCGCGAGGCGCCGCAGCGCGAGCGCGATCCCCTCGACGGTGAACAGATAATCCTCGCTGGCCGCGTCGCCGCCGTCGTACGCCCGGTCGGCGACGATGACGTCGTAACGCGCGGCCGTGCGAGCGAGATGGCGATACGGATTGTCGGCGACGAGCGTGTAACGCGGCGGCAGCGCACCGCGCAAGCGCGCGAGCTCGAGCAGACGCTCGTCCGGTTCGACCCAGGTGAGTGTTTCGGCGCCGCTCCCGAGCCCGGGCGTCTGCCAGGCGCTTGCGCCGAGCACGAGCACCCTGCAGTGCGGGCGCAGCACGAAGGGCAGGCCGGCAAGCGACGCCGAGGCATGCGGCGCGCCGAGCGGGAATGCGCGAGGCAGCGGGACCTCGACGTCGCCGCCGATGATCGCGACGTCGACGACCGGTGCGGGCTCCGGCCAGGCGAGGCTAAGGCCCGGTGCGTAGCGCAGGCTTTCCGAGCGGAACAGCGTGAGCTCGCCATCGAGCCCGGGCGCCGCCGCCAGCACCCGCACGTCGGGCAGCTCCCGCACGCGGGCAAGCGCCTTGAAATCGGATACCCGAGGCTCGGGCGGCGGAACGGAGAACGGCAGCACACCCGCGAAGGCGATGACGAACATTCCGGCGGCCGCTCGTTCGCGTTGCGCGAGCGAGAGCCACAGGCCGAGCGCGAGCAGCAGAAGGCCGACGATCGCAAGTGCGCTCGTCACCGACGCGAACGCAAGGAGGAGGCTTGCGCCCGCGCTGCCCACGCCGGAGCCGAGCAGATTCGCGGCGTAGAGCGCGCGCGTGCGATGGGGCCAGCGCACGAAGACCTGACCGATGGCGAGCCCGGCGCCGTAGAACGGCACGAATGCCATGACATCCACGAGCAGCAGCTTGCCGAGCTCGCGCGCATCCCATCCGGCGAAGATCGGGCGCAGCGCGACGTGCGCCTGGACGGCGAGCGCGGCGTAGAGGCCGAGCGCGGTCGTCAGCAGGCCGGCGAGAAACCAGCGATCACCCCAGTCGACGGGCTTGCGGCCGAGTGCCGCGAGCGTCGTCCCGGCCGCGCCGAAGCCGAGCAGCGCGAGCGCGACCGCAAAGCCGGCGAAGTAATGCCAGTGGCTGAACTCGAACAGACGCAGCAGCAGGATCTCGAAGGCGAGCGTCGCCGCCGAAAGGCCGAACACGGCGGCAAGATGCAGCCGCGAGGGGTTACCGGCGACGGCGTTCGTCCCCGAGTCAACGTCCACGCGTCAGGGGCACGAAGCGCACGGGAAGCAGGTTGCGGGTCGTGATCGTGCCCGTCGCGTCCTTCTCGACGAGGAGCAGGTTCTGCGTCCAGGCCGCATCGCCGACCGGTATCGCCATGCGCCCTCCGGGCTTGAGCTGCGCGATCAGCGGCGGCGGCACGTGCGAGGCGGCCGCCGTGACGATGATCGCGTCGTACGGCGCCGCGCTCTCCCATCCGAAATAGCCGTCGCCATGCAGGACGGTCACATTGCGATAGCCGAGCCGCTCGAGCCGTTTCGCGGCCGCCTCCGCGAGCGGCCGGACGATTTCGATCGTCACGACCGCGTCCGCGAGCTCGGCGAGGATCGCCGCCTGATAGCCGGACCCCGCGCCCACCTCCAGCACGCGATCACCGCGCGCGAGGCGCAGCAGCTCCGTCATGTAGGCGACGATGTACGGTTGTGAGATCGTCTGGCCGTGGCCGATCGGTAACGGTCGATCCGCGTAGGCATGGCGCTGCTGGTCCGCCGGCACGAACGCGTGCCGCGGCACGCGGACCATCGCCGCAAGGATCTCTTCGTCCTTGACGCCCCGCCCGGCGATCTGACCGCGTACCATCGCCACGCGCTCGTCGCGCGTGCGCGGATCCTCCGGCGCTGCGGCGCGCTCAGCGGTCTGCCCGCCGGCCTTCCCCGCCAGCAGCACCTCGGCCGGGTACGCGGCGATCGTGCGGCTTGCGAATGCGAGCAGGACCGCGACTGCGAGCAGACTCGCGACGCTGCATTTGTGCGCTGTGAGCAAGGCCATGGCACGCTGACGATGCGACGCTCGCGCCGGCCGCTGAAATCGAGTCCGGGGAAACATCCTCCAGGGGCGACGCGCGCTCGGAGACACGATCCTGACGATATCCTCCGCTCAATCGCCGGTGCCGGCAAACCGGCATCTCGCTGCGACCGCAGGCGCGTAACATGCGCGTTGGCGGTCGACGAGCGGTGCAAGACGCACGCTCGCCGATGAAGGAGACTGGAGCGTGGCCATGCAAGACGCTTACCGATCCCACGTCCGCGAGGTGCTCGCGCGCATCCGCTCTGACGGCTTCTACAAGACCGAGCGCGTGATCGGTGGCCCGCAGGCCGCGGCGATTCGCCTCGAGGACGGCACGCAGGTGGTCAACTTCTGCGCCAACAACTATCTCGGGCTTGCCGATGATCCGCGACTGGTCAGGGCGGCGCAGGCGGGGCTCGACCGGTGGGGATTCGGCATGGCCTCGGTGCGCTTCATTTGCGGCACGCAGAGCGTCCACAAGGAGCTCGAGCGCGCGTTGAGCGCATTCCTCCGCACCGACGACAGCATCCTCTATTCGAGCTGCTTCGACGCGAACGGCGGCCTGTTCGAGACGCTGCTCGGCGAGGAGGACGCCGTCATCAGCGACGAGCTGAACCATGCGAGCATCGTCGACGGCATCCGTCTTTGCAAGGCCGCGCGCTTTCGCTACCGCAACAACGACATGGCGGATCTCGCGGCACGGCTGCGGGAGGCCGACGCCGGCGGCGCGCGGTTCAAGCTCGTCGCAACCGACGGCGTCTTCTCGATGGACGGCATCGTCGCCAACCTGTCGGCGATCTGCGACCTTGCCGACCGCCACGGCGCGCTGGTGATGGTGGACGATTCCCATGCGGTCGGCGTCGTCGGCGACGCGGGCCGCGGAACGCCGGAGCGTTGCGGCGTCGAGGGACGCGTCGACATCGTCACCGGAACGCTGGGCAAGGCGCTCGGCGGGGCATCGGGCGGCTACGTCGCGGGGCGGCGGGAGATCGTCGAGCTGCTGCGCCAGCGCTCACGACCGTACCTCTTCTCCAACACGCTCGCGCCGGCGATCGCCGCGGCATCGCTCGAGGTGCTCGCGATTCTCGGCGGTGAGGAAGGTGCTGCGCTGCGGCGTCAGCTCGACCGCAATGGCAAGCGCTTCCGCCGCGAGATGGGCGCGCTCGGCTTCGACCTGGTTCCCGGGCGGCACCCGATCGTCCCGGTCATGCTCGGCGACGCGCAGCTCGCGACGCGGATGGCGGAGGCATTGCTCGCCGAAGGGATCTACGTGATCGGATTCTCGTATCCGGTCGTACCTCGGGGCAAGGCGCGCATCCGGGCGCAGATGAGCGCGGCGCATACCGAGGAGCAGGTCGATCGGGCAGTGGCCGCGTTCGCGAAGGTGGGCCGGTCGCTCGGCGCGATCGGGCGCTAAGTCGAACCGGGGAAGGAAACACGATGAGGGCACTTGCGAAGCTGGAACGTGCGCCCGGCCTGACGCTCACCCGGGTGAAGAAGCCCGACGTCGGCCACAACGACGTCCTCATCCGGATCCGGAAGACGGCGATCTGCGGCACCGATCTGCACATCTGGAAGTGGGACGAGTGGGCGGCCAAGACGATTCCCGTGCCGATGCACGTCGGTCACGAATACGTCGGCGAGATCGTCGAGATGGGGCAGGAGGTGCGCGGCTTCGGCATCGGCGACCGCGTATCCGGCGAAGGGCACATCACCTGCGGCTTCTGTCGCAACTGTCGCGCCGGCCGCCGCCACCTGTGCCGCAACACCGTCAGCGTGGGCGTCAATCGCGAGGGAGCCTTCGCCGAGTTCCTCGTGATCCCGGCGTTCAACGCGTTCAGGATTCCCGACGACATCCCCGACGACCTCGCCGCCATCTTCGACCCGTTCGGCAACGCGACGCACACCGCACTGGCCTTCAACCTGGTCGGCGAGGACGTGCTGATCACCGGCGCAGGTCCGATCGGCATCATGGCGGCGGCGATCGCCGCGCACGTCGGCGCACGCTACGTCGTCGTCACGGACGTCAACGTCTATCGACTCGCGCTGGCGCGGCGCATGGGCGCGACGCGAGCCGTGGACGTCGGGCGGGAGAGCCTCCGCGACGTGATGGCGGAGCTCGGGATGACCGAAGGCTTCGACGTCGGGTTGGAGATGTCCGGCGTGCCGGACGCGTTCGCGAGCATGCTCGCGCACATGAATCACGGCGGGAAGATCGCGTTGCTCGGCATTCCCCCCGCGCAGATGGCGATCGACTGGAACGAGGTGATCTTCAAGGGCCTGGAGATCAGGGGCATCTACGGCCGGGAGATGTTCGAGACGTGGTACAAGATGGTGGCGATGCTGCAGAGCGGTCTCGACCTCTCGCCGATCGTCACGCATCACTTCGCGGTCGAGCGGTTCGAGGCCGCCTTCGCGACGATGCTCTCCGGCCAAAGCGGCAAGGTCGTCCTCGATTGGACCGCCGCAGCCGGGACCGAACCGGCAGCGTCTCCGCGATCCGCGTGAGCTCGCGGCGGCGTCCCCAGCGCGACGGATCGGTTGCCGCATCGATACGCGATGACGTTAGCCGCTGCGCCCTACCGGGTCCGCACGATGACACGGCAGGAGGTCGTCATCGCGATCGACTGGGCTGCCGCCGAGGGATGGAACCCCGGCTTGCACGACGCGCGCTGCTTCCACGCGGCCGACCCCGAGGGTTTCCTGGTCGGCCTGCTCGGCGGCGAGCCGATTGCGACGATCTCGGTCGGATCGCCGGCCTGATCGCGGTCGCGGGATTCGGCGTGATCATGGTCCCGATCTTCGATCGCAGCCTGCAGCATCGGCTCGCCGACGTCGATCTCGCGCCGGCGGCGATGGCGGCCGTCGAGGCCCAGCGGAGCAAGCTCGCGGCGATCGAGCTGCCCGCACGGCGACGTCGCGCCGGTTTGCGTTGCGCGCGCGCGAGGGTATCCTGCCGGCCATGACCCGGGGGGTGCCGCCGCCATCGCGCGATCTCACGCGCACCGTGCTAGCGGTGCTGCTGATCGCGGTGCTCATCGCGGCCTCGTTCTGGGTGCTGCGCCCATTCGTGCTGTCCACGATCTGGGCGACGATGATCGTCGTGGCGACCTGGCCGCTGATGCTCAGCGTGCAGGCCGGGCTGCGGCGCCGGTTCCTGGCCGTGATCGTGATGACCGGCGCGATGCTGCTGGTGTTCGTCGTGCCCCTGATGCTGGCGGTCCAGTCGCTGATCGACAACATCGACACGATCACCGGCTGGATGCGCTCGCTCGCGACCCGCGAGATCCCGCCGCCGCCGGAGTTCCTCGGCAGGCTTCCCGTGATCGGTGCGCAGATCGCCGAGCGCTGGTCGATGCTCGCCGCGGCCGGCAAGGGAGACCTGGTCGCCAATCTCGCGCCGTATGCCGCGGATGCGGCGAAGTGGCTGGCCGCGCAATCGGGCAGCGTCGGCTTGATCGCGCTGCAATTCCTGCTGACGGTCGTGATCGCCGCCATCCTGTACGCGCGTGGTGAAGCCGCGGGCAACGCCGTCATCCGGTTCGGCCGCCGTCTCGCCGGCGATCGCGGCGAGAACGTGGTGCGCCTCGCGGGCCAGGCAATCCGCGGGGTCGCGCTCGGCGTGGTCGTCACCGCGCTGGCGCAGACGCTTCTCGCGGGCCTCGGCCTCGCCGCGGCCGGAGTCCCCTTCGTGGCGGTCCTGACCGCGGCGATCCTGCTGCTCTGCATCGCGCAGATCGGGCCGATGGTCGTGCTCATCCCGGCCGTGATCTGGCTCTACTGGAACGACGCCACGGGCTGGGGAACGGCGCTGCTCGTGTGGACGATCGTGATCGGGATGCTGGACAACGTCCTGCGCCCGATCCTCATCCGCAAGGGCGCGGATCTTCCGCTGCTGCTGATCTTCGCCGGCGTGATCGGCGGTCTGCTCGCATTCGGCATCATCGGCCTGTTCGTCGGGCCGGTCGTGCTGGCCGTGACCTACACGCTGCTGAAGCAGTGGGTCGACGACGAGAACGCCCCGCCGCTCGCGTGAGCGACGGCGCGGGATGACGTTTGTCATTGGCCGCTCGCGCGGTCCCGCTTATCGTACGGGTGACATCGGCAGCGAGCGCGTGGCGGCGCGGCGCCTGCCGGGACGATCCACCGATGCGAGCGAGGGCGGGCAATGACCTACGTGGTGACCGAGTCGTGCATCAAGTGCAAGTACACGGACTGTGTCGACGTTTGTCCGACCGACGCGTTTCGCGAAGGCCCCAACTTCCTCGTCATCGATCCCGATGAATGCATCGATTGCACGTTGTGCGTCGCCGAATGTCCGGTCGAGGCGATCTTCGCCGAGGACGACGTTCCCGACGAGCAGGTCGATTACGTCGCGCTGAACGCGGACCTTGCGCAGGCCTGGAAGCCGATCGTCGAGCGCAAGGCCGCGCTTCCCGATGCGGACGCATGGGCCGCCGTGAAGGAGAAGCGCCGGCTGCTGGAGCGTTGAGCCGCGGCTGCCGTCGGGCGCCTGCCGTGAAGGAGAGGCGTCAGTTGCCGGAGCGTCGAGCCGCGGCGCGGTCGCCCGGTCGGACGGCCAGGATCCGCCGCAGCATGTCCATACGGCCGATCACGATGCCGCCGCGTCCGCCGACGATCCAGCCCGCCTTTTGCCACCGGCTGAGGATGCGGATCACCGTTTCCACGCGTGCGCCGACGAATTGCGCGATCTGTTCCCTCGTGAGCCCGACGTCGATCCGCGTCGCGCCATCGGGGGTCGGACGCCCGAAGCGCTCGATCAGGTGCAGGAACAGCGCCGCGAGCCGGCGCGGCACCGAGCCGGCGGTGACGATGTCGATCTTGTTGCCGAGGATCGACGTGTAGCGCAGCAGCGCCCGGTTCACCGCGATCGCGAGCGGCGGCGAATCGGGCAGCGCATCGAGCACCGGGGCGGTCGCGATGCGCAGCACGTCCACCGAAGCGGTCAGCGCAACCGCGTCCTCCGTGTACGCGCCGCGCTCGAGCGCGGCCGGCAGCCCGATGCTGTCCGCGGGACCGAAAACGCCCAGGACGACGACATCCCCGGCTGCAGTCACCTGCGCGAGTCCGACGATCCCGCGCTCGACGATCGCGAAGTGGTCGGCGCGTTGTCCGGCGAGCCACAGTCGCGATCCCGCCGCAATGCCGCGGATCGCGGTACCGCAGGCCGGATGGGGCAGCGGGGCGTGGTCCATTTCGGCTCGCATCAGCCACGTCGCTCAATGACCCGTCGCACCGCCCCCCAGTTGATATCGGCTGTGACACTCGACGCATTGTCCCAGCACTGCGCCGAGCTGGCCGAGCGTGTGTTTCGCCGTGCCGCCGGCCTGCGCGTCCTGGGCGATCGAGTCGAAGCCGCCATGCACGGCGAACGCCAGTTTCTTGAAGTCGAGCGGCAGCTTGGCGAGCATCGTGACCGGCACGTCGTGGGCCTTCGCGGTTCCGACCGAGCGCGCGGCAGCGGCGACGGCCTGCATGTCGTCGCGCGCGAGCGCATCGCTCACCTGTTGCAGACCGGCGACGAACCCGCGCATCTCGCGCAGCATCAGCGCGCGCTCGTCCGGCGCGAGCAGCACGATCGTGCGCCCGTCGGCGGCCCTTTGCGTGGATCCGGCGACGATGAACTTCCACGCGAGCGCGGCGATCACGATCAGCAACAGCGCGATGATCGCCAGGTACACGCGACTCCTGCCCGTGTCGGTCATGGGGCCGTTACGCCTTTCCGATCCGAACCTTCCAGACCTCGGGACCCTGTTCGAGGTACTCCCAGCGGAACACGTCCCCGAGCTCCGCCTGGAACTGATAGTAGAGCGGCTTCGGGTCGTGGTCGTTGACGAGCAGGAACGATTCGCCGGGGGCGAGATTGTGGAACGTCTGGAAGATGAGCGGATGGCGCTCCCGCGGGACGATCGTACGTACGTCGACGGTGTTGGTGACGGCGGCAGTCATGGTGGGCGATCTCCGGAATTCGTTTGCAATGGGGCCCGCGTCCGGCAGTCTGCCCGAGGCGCGCCCGCCTCGTAACCGGCCCTCCCCGATCCGACTAAGAGGTAAACCGGATACATCTTCACGATACCACGGTCTTCCGGCATAATCAATATCCAGGATACACCTTTTGTGGACCCTGCGGTCCCGGCTCCGCGAATGCGTCTGACGACCTTCAGCGATTACGGCCTGCGCGTGCTGATCTACCTCGGCGTCCACCGCGAGCGCCTTGCGACGATCGCCGAGATCGCGCGGGCGTATCGCGTGTCGGAGAACCACCTGATGAAGGTGGTCCACCATCTCGCGCGGCACGGGTACGTCGAGACGATCCGCGGCAAAGGCGGTGGCATGCGCCTCGCACGGCCCGCGGCCGACATCAATCTCGGCGCCGTCGTGCGGGAGTCCGAGGACAACCTCGGATTCGTCGAATGCTTCGACAAGGCGACGTCGGACTGTCGCATCGCCCCCGCGTGCCGGCTGAAGGGCGTGCTCGGCGAGGCGCTCGACGCATTCTTCGCGACCCTCGACCGCTATACGCTGGCCGACCTGATCGCGAGCCGGGGGCGGCTCGCGAAGCTGATCCCGCTGCAACAGGTCGAAGCGATCGTGTCGGACCGCGGCTGAGGGGCCGGCTTCCGCTCCGCACGCCGGGGCGGAACGCGTCCGGCGCGACGTTGGCCTCGCCGGTCAAGCCGCGGAAAGCGGATTCTCTTCCCGGGCGAATTTCTCCATCGCCGCGACGAACGTGCGGTACTTGGCGCGCGTCAACAGCATGTCCTGGTACCAGTTCACGAGATCGCCCCAGGGATCGCGCACATTGCCGAGGCCCGACACGAACGCCACGACGGTCCCGACGTCGGTCTGGCCGCGGATCACGTACCAGCCGCCGACGCCGAGAACGATCACCCTGCCGAAATTGTGCGTGAGGTTCATCAGGAATTTCATCGAGAACCTGAGCTTCACGACCCCGAGGTTCAGCTCGAAGATCTCCGCGAAACGCTCGCGCTGGCGCAGCGCCCGCTCGGCCTCGCTGGTCCCGGCCCGGAGCACGCCGACGCTCGCCTCGCGCAGGACGACGATGCGCGCCTGCACCCGCCGGTTGATCGCGGCCTGCATCAGCGGGACGAACACGAACTGCGGCGAGAAGATCGCGAGACAGACGAGCGCGAGCAGCGGCTGCATGAAGAACATGTAGCCGAAGACGCTCACGAGTATCCCGATCTGCACGACGAGCTCCGAGATCGCGACGCCCACGAAGCCGCCGATCGCCTCCGGCTCGGCGATGATCATCGAGATCTCCACGCCCCGGGTGCTCGTGCTGTGCCGCTGCCGGGGCATCGCGTCGACCAGCGCGCTCGCTGCAAGACGCAGCATCCGCACCGCCTTTTCGCCGATCCAGCCGCCGTAGACGTTCATCAGCAGCTTGGCGAGACCCTCGAGCACCACGATGCTCGCGTAGCCGGCCGCGAGAGCGACCACGAGCGCCGCGTCGCGATCGAGCAGCGCCGCATTGAGGATGCGCCGCTGCATGTCGAGCGGCGCCGTGTTGAGGACGAAGACGGCGATCGCGATCAGCGAGATGCGGAACTGGCTCCAGCCGCTCACGCGCCGCACGAAACCGAACAGCGCGGGCGGCATGCCCTGGTGCGCGAGGTACCGCGACAGATTGTCGGGGGGCGGCCCCCACCACCGGCTGCGCTTCCGGGGCCTTGCGGCGGTGCTCAAGGCGGCACGATGCGCACTTGCGTGCGCAGCGCCGGAATCCGGCCGAGCGCGAGCGCAGCCGCGATCGCCGCTGCCGGCCGCCGCGCGCGCATCGTCACGCCGGCGCAACGGCCGCATCCTTCTCCGCGGCCTCGCGCACGAGGCGGCGGAGGATCTTGCCGACCGGGCTCTTCGGCAGGGGCTCGCTCGCCCACTGCACGTGCTTCGGAACCTTGTAGGCGGTGAGCCGCTCGTGGCAATACGCGATGAGCTGCTCGGCGGTGAGGCTCGGGTCCTTCCGGTACACGACGACCTTGACCGCCTGGCCCGTGCGCGCGTCGCTGGTGCCGATGCACGCCGCCTCGCGCACGCCCGGATGCGACATCACGACCTCCTCGACCTCGTTCGGGAACACCTTGAAGCCGGACACGATGATCATGTCCTTCTTGCGATCGGTGAGCTTCACGTAGCCGCGCTCGTCGACGTAGCCCATGTCGCCGGTGCGCAGCCACCCGTCGGCGCTCAGCACCTTGGCCGTCTCCTCCGGTTGCTGCCAATAGCCCTTCATCACCTGCGGGCCGCGCACGCACAACTCGCCCGTTTCCCCGCGCGGCAGCTCGGCGCCCGCGTCGTCGCGGATGCTGATGTCGGTGGACGGGAGCGGCAGGCCGATCGAGCCGGTGTAGCCGACGCCGCTCACCGGGTTGGCCGTCACGATCGGCGACGTCTCGGTGAGGCCGTAGCCCTCGATGATCGGCCTGCGGGTGATCGCCTGCCACTTCTCGGCCACGGCGCGCTGCACCGGCATGCCGCCGCCGATCGCCACCTTGAGCGCCTTGGCATCGATCGTGGCGAACTCGGGCAGCTCCACCAGCGCGCGGAACAGCGTATTGACGCCGGTGATCACGCTGAACGGCACCGCCTTCAGCTCCTTGATCAGGTGCGGCAGGTCGCGCGGGTTGGCGATCAGCACGTTGTGCCCGCCCCACTTGACGAACGTGAGCAGGTTCACCGTCAGCGCGAAGACGTGATAGAGCGGCAACGGCGTCACGACGACCTCCGCGCCCTCGACGAAGTCCTTGCCCATCCATGCCGAGACCTGCTGCAGGTTGGCGATCATGTTGCCGTGCGTCAGCATCGCGCCCTTGGGCACGCCGGTCGTGCCGCCCGTGTACTGCAGGAACGCGATGTCGTCCGGCTCCAGCGCTACCGGCTTCAGGTCCTGCCTGCGGCCGATGGCGAGCGCCTCCCGGAAGTCGACCGCACCGTCGATGTGCCACTCCGGCACCATCTTCTTCGCATACTTCACGACCAGGTTGGTGACGAGCGCCTTCATCGGCGGAAAGAGATCGCCGATGCCCGTGGTAAGCACCGTCTGGACCGGCGACGTCCCGACGACCGCCTCGACGGTCTTCGCGAAGTTCTCGAGCACGACGATCGCCCTGGCGCCCGAATCGCGGAGCTGATACTCGAGCTCGCGCGGCGTGTAGAGCGGATTGCAGTTGACCACGACGAGCCCGGCACGCATCGCGCCGAACAGCGCCACCGGGTACTGCAGGACGTTCGGCATCATCAGCGCCACGCGGTCGCCCGGAACGAGACCGCGCTGTTGCAGGTAGGCGGCGAAGTCGCGCGTCCTGCGCTCGACGTCCGCGTAGGTGAGCGTCGTTCCCATGCTGCTGAACGCCGGACGGTCGTGAAACCGAGCGCAGCTCTGCAGGAAGAGCTCGCAGAGCGATGGATAGGCGCGCGCGCCGATTTGGTGCGGAACGCCCGCCGGATAGTGGTCCAACCAGATCCTTTCCATGTCTCTCCCGGAAGCCTGCTCCGCGGGCCTTCGGAACCGCCCGGGCCGCGGAACTGCCGTCCCTATTCGACCAGCTATTCCCTGCGCAAACCTAGACCGGCGTCAAGAATGGGCTACATTGGACGGGTTGCTCAGGACACGGGATCCGATGGAGCTCGCGGCGTTTCTCGCGCATCACAACATCGAGGCGAAGCGCTTCGACCATCCGCCGGTGATGACCGTCGAGGAATCGGAGCGGCTGGTGCCGCGCCTGCCCGGTGCGAAGACGAAGAACCTGTTCCTGCGCGACAAGAAGGGCGCCCGGCACTTCCTCGTCACGGTGCCGCACGACCTGGCGGTCGATCTCGCGGCGCTCGGCGGCCGGCTGGGCGCCGGGCGGCTGGGGTTCGCCTCGGCGGAGCGGCTGAGGAAGCATCTCGGCATCGCGCCGGGATCGGTGAGCCTGCTCGCGCTGATCAACGACACGGCGCACGCGGTGGAGTTCGTCATCGACCGCCGCCTGTGGGAAGCCGACGCGGTCCATGCGCATCCGCTCGTGAACAGTGCCACGATGGTGATCCCCCACGCGCAGCTCGAGCGCTTCCTCGCGGCGACCGGGCATCAGGCGCGGATCGTCGAGGTTCCGGGGCGGCCGGAATCCGAGCACGAGGCCGGGAGCGCCGGACTTCCCGGCACTTGAGACCGATCCTCGCCCGGTGACCCACATGACGCCGGACCTCTTCGCGACCCGCGACCGATCCGATGCTCGCGCCGAGCCGCTCGGGCCGGGCGCGACGGTGCTGCGCGGCTTCGCCAAACCCGTCGCGAAGGCATTGCTGAGCGCAGTGGCGGATGTCGCCGCGCACGCGCCGTTTCGCCACATGATCACGCCGGGCGGCTTTCGGATGTCGGTCGCGATGACCAACTGCGGCGCGCTCGGCTGGGTCAGCGATCGCGACGGCTACCGCTACGACGCCGTCGACCCGCAGAGCGGCAGAGCATGGCCGCCGATGCCCGCCGCGTTCCTGCGCCTCGCCGAGAAAGCGGCGACGCGCGCCGGCTTTGCGCACTTCGTGCCCGACGCCTGCCTGATCAACCGCTACGTTCCGGGCGCGAAGCTGTCGCTGCACCAGGATCGGGACGAACGCGATTTCGGCGCACCGATCGTGTCGGTGTCGCTCGGCGTCCCGGCGCTGTTCCTGTTCGGCGGCACCCGGCGGATGGAGAAGCTGACACGCGTGGTCCTCGGGCACGGGGACGTTGTCGTGTGGGGCGGCCCGGCCCGCCTGCGCTATCACGGCGTGAGCGCGCTCAGCGCGGGACATCATCCGTCGCTCGGCGAGCGGCGCATCAACCTGACGTTGCGCAAGGCGGGGTGACGCGGCGGCCCGGGCCCTACAATGCGTGGCGTATCGGTGTCGCGGGGAGCGGTCGATGAGTGGGCATGACGGCGTGGAGCCGGAGTTTCGCAGGCATCTGATCCGCTACGGCGGCGACGCGTACCCGCAGATCGTCGAGAGGGCGCAGGGCTGCTACGTCTGGGATGCGACGGGGAAGAAGATCCTCGACTTCACGTCGGGGCAGATGTGCGCGACCGTCGGCCACAATCACCCGAACATCGCCGCCGCGATCCGCAGGAGCTGCGAGAGCGCGCTGCACCTTTTCTCCGGCATGATCCCGCGCAGCGTCGTGCAGCTCGCGGACGCGCTCGCGAAGATCGTTCCGAAGCCGCTCGCGCGCTCGCTCCTCGTCAACACCGGCAGCGAGAGCAACGAAGCGGCGCTCAAGATGGCCAAGCTCGCGACCGGCGGCTTCGAGGTCGTGGGGCTCGGCGGGTCGTGGCACGGCGTCACCGGCAACGCGGGCTCCGTCTCGTTCGCGAGCGACCGCAGGGGCTATGGCCCGGGCATGCCCGGCACGTTCGTCCTGCCGGAGCCGAACGCCTATCGCTGTCCGATCCGGCATTGCCGCGACACCTGCGACCGCACCTGCATGAAGGTCGGCTTCGAGCTCTACGACATGCAGTCGACCGGCGCGCGCGCGGCCGTCATCGCGGAACCGGTGATCAGCGCCGGCGGCGTCATCGTCCCTCCGGAAGGCTATTTCGACGCCCTGCAGCAGGAGACGAGGAAACGGGGCATGCTGCTCATCTTCGACGAGGCACAAACGGCGTTCGGCCGCCTCGGCCACTGGTTCGCGGCATCGCACCTGAACGTGACGCCCGACCTGCTGACGGTGTCGAAGACGCTCGGCGGCGGGATCCCGCTCGCGGGCGTGATCACGACCGACGCGATCGAGGAGACCTGTCACCGGCGGGGCTTCGCGTTCTACACGTCGCACGTGTCCGACCCGCTGCCGGCGACGGTCGGGCTCGCCGTGCTCGAAACCGTCGAGCGGGAGAACCTGCTGGTCCGCAGCCGCGAGATGGGCGACTACCTCGCGGCGAGCCTGCGGGACCTGCAGCGGCGCCACGAGGAAATCGGCGACGTGCGCGGCATGGGGCTGCTGCGGGGGATCGAGCTCGTCAGGGATCGCGAGACGCGTGAACCTCACCACGAGCTCGGCGCTCTTACGACACAGCGGTGCCTCGAGCTCGGGCTCAGCATGAACATCCGCCGGCGCCCCGAGCGCGGCTCGGTGTGGCGCATCGCGCCGCCGCTGACGGTGCTGCGCGAGGACATCGATCTGGCGATGAGCATCTTCGACCAGGCGCTCAGGGAAACGAAGGACGTGATCGCGGCACGGCGATCGGGCAAAATGGCGCCGCAACGCCCGAGCCGGTCCCCGGCGCAAAACCCAACGGGCCCCTGAACGCGTTCGGCGGGTTCCGGATCGAAGGAGGAGAACATGCACAACAGGTTGCTCACGATCGTCGCATCGGCCCTGCTGCTCGGCGTGGTGGGGGCGAGCGTCGCACGCGCCGACGTGCTCGCGGACATCAAGAAGAAGGGGGTCCTCGTCGTCGGGACCAAGGCGGATTACCGGCCGTTCGGCTACCTCGATCCTTCCGGGAAGATCGTCGGCTTCGAGCCCGATCTCGCCGCCGACGTCGCGAAGCGCCTCGGCGTCAAGCTCGAGCTCGTGCCGGTCGTCGCGTCGAACCGGATCCAGTTCCTGCAGCAGGGCAAGATCGACCTGATGATCGCCACGATGAGCGACACGCCGGAGCGGCGCAAGATCGTCGACATCGTCGAGCCCGACTATTACGCGTCGGGCACCAACATCCTGGTGAAGAAGTCGGCGAACATCCAGAGCTGGGAGGCGCTGAAGGGCAAGAAGGTGTGCCTGATCCAGGGCTCGTTCTACAACAAGGAGCTGCAGGAGAAGTACGGCATCGAAGGCGTCGCCTTCCCGGGCACCGCCGAGGCCTACGCGGCGCTGAAGAACGGCAACTGCATCGCGTTCGCCTATGACGACACGGCGATCGTCGGCGAGATGATGAAGCCCGACTGGAAGGACTACGAGATGCCGCTCGACTCGATCCTGGTCGTGCCCTGGGGACTGGCCGTCAAGCAGGGCGAGAAGGACTTCGCGGATTTCATGTCGAAGACGATCATCGACTGGCACAAGAGCGGCTTCGTCGAGCAGCTCGAGAAGAAGTACGGCATCAAGCCGACGAAGTTCGCGCAGGAAATGCACGCCAAGTACAAGTAGGGCGGATGCAGTTCGTCTGGGATTGGTTCCGGTGGCTCTACGGCGCCACCGGCATCAATCTCACGATCTTCTACGACGCGTTCGACCGCGGCCGCTTCGCGAACGGCTTCCTGACGACGGTCAAGCTGTCGGTCGTCTGCATCCTGCTGAGCGTGCTGATCGGCGTCGCCGGCGCGTGGGTCCAGGGCTCGCGGCTGCGCGTCGCGCGCACGCTCGTCTACTGGTACATCCAGGCGTTCCGCAACACGCCGCCGCTCGTCCAGCTCTACTTCTTCTACTTCGGCCTCGGCGGCCTGCTGAAGGGCTTCGGAGGGGGGCCTCTCGTCACCAACGTGACGTGGGCGATCGTGTCGCTGTCGTTCTTCGCCGGCGCCTTCAACGTCGAGATCTTCCGCGCAGGCGTGGAAGCCGTGCCGCGCACGACGGTCGAGGCGGCCGAATCGCTCGGCTTCAGCCGTCTGCAGGCGTACCTGCGGATCGTGCTGCCCCTCGCGTTTCGCATCAGCCTGCCCGCACTCAACAACAACCTGGTGAACCTCGTCAAGACGACGACGCTCGCCTACGCGATCGCGGTGCCGGAAATGCTGTACGTGTCGAGCCAGATCTGGTCCGACGAGCTCAACGTGCCGGTGATGATGAACGTCCTGCTGATCTGCTATTTCGCACTGGTCGGCGCGCTCGTTTACCTGATGCATCGCTGGGAGCGCGCGATCCGCGTGCCGGGGTTCGGCATATGAGCGGCGAAGGGCCGCCCCGAGCCGCGAATCAGCCCCCGCGGGGGGCAGCGCAGCGGCGCGAGCCGCAAGCGTGGGGGGGCAAATGAGCGGACCGCGGCCCGCGCCGCCGCAGGTGCTGCCGGTGCTCCTTCCCGCCGCGGAGCGCCTGGCCGCCGCGGCGCGGCGCGAGCGCGCGGCGGGTTCGCCCCTGCCGCGGCTCGACTCCTCGCTCGGCGCCGCGCTGCTCGCGGCGTTCCTGTTCGGCTGCGGTATTGCGCAGGCGCAGTCGCCCGCGGCGGCACCGTCGGTCCTCGAGACGATCTGGAAGTGGACGCCGCTGCTCGCGCGCGGCTTCGTGTTCAATCTGGCGATCAGCTTCATGGCGATGACGATCGGCACGCTCGCCGGGATGTTCCTCGGCTTCGCGCAGATCTCGCTGCTGCCCCCGGTGAAGAAGGGCGCCTGGCTCACGACGCATTTCTTCCGCAACGCCCCGTGGCTCGTGCTGCTCTTCTACTGCATGTTCCTGCTGCCGTTCCAGGTGCGCATCCTCGGCGTGACGATCCCGATCCCGGACTGGACCAAGGCGACGTTCGGCCTCGCGCTGCCGGTGATGGCCAACGTGTCGGAGATCGTGCGCGGCGCGATCCAGTCGATCCCGACCACGCAATGGGAGGCCGCGGCGTCGCTCGCGTTCAACCGCCGGCAGACGCTGTGGCGGATCATCTTCCCGCAGTGCATCAAGCGGATGCTGCCGCCGTGGATGAACCTCTACGCGATCCTGACGATGGCGACCGTGCTCGCATCGATCGTCGGCGTGAACGAGATGATGACGCTCACGCAGCGCGCGCTATCGGCCGAGAATCGGCCCGGGCTGCTGCTCGCGTTCTACAGCTACGTGCTGCTGTGGTTCTTCGTCTACTGCTACCCGATCGCGCGCTGGACGATCCGGCTCGAGGCGCGCTACGCCGTCATGTGAGGTCCTGGTGACGACGCACGCCGACCGCGCCGAGACGCGAGCGCCTCTCGCGCCGCAAGCGGCAGCCGACCCGATCGTCGTCCTGCACGACGTCCACCAGGCGTTCGGACACCTCGAGGTCCTGAAGGGCGTGTCGTTCAGCGTCGCCAAGGGTGGTGTCGTGTGCATCATCGGTCCCTCGGGATCCGGGAAGTCGACGCTGCTGCGCTGCATCAACGGCCTCGTGCCGATCCGGAAGGGCACGATCCGCGTGGCCGATTTCGACGTCCATGCGCTGCGGACCGATCAGGAGAAGATCGCGCTGCGCAAGGAAGTGTCGATGGTGTTCCAGCAATACAACCTGTTCCCGCACAAGACGGCGCTCGAGAACGTGATGATGGCGCCGATCCACGTGCTCAAGGAGGACCCGAAGGCGGTGCGCGAGCGCGCGCTCGCGCTGCTCACGAAGGTCGGGCTCGCCGCGAAGCGGGACGCCTACCCGGGCGAGCTCTCCGGCGGCCAGCAGCAGCGGGTGGCGATAGCCCGCTCGCTCGCCATGCGGCCGGAGGTGATGCTGTTCGACGAGGTGACGGCGGCGCTCGATCCGGAAACGGTCAAGGAGGTGCTGAACACGATCCGCGAGCTGGCGCGGGAAGGCATGACCTGCATCCTGGTCACGCACGAGATGCGCTTCGCGCGCGAGATCGCCGACGAGGTTCATTTCACCGACGGCGGACTGATCGTCGAGTCGGCACCGCCGGCCGAGCTCTTCGATCGTCCGCGGAAGGAGCGCACGCGCGCGTTCCTGTCGAAAATCCTGTGAAGCAATATTCGATCTTCTCGCTCGCCCGCAACGCGCTGCGCGGCGACGACGACTGGCCGCTCGCGTGGCGCAGCCCGCCGCTCAAGCCGCGCTACGACGTCGTGATCATCGGCGGCGGCGGCCACGGGCTCGCCACGGCGTACTACCTCGCGAAGGAGCACGGCATCCGCGACGTCGCGGTGCTCGAGAAGGGCTGGCTCGGCGGCGGCAACACCGGGCGCAACACGACGATCGTGCGCTCCAACTACCATCTCGACGCCAATGCGCACTTCTACGAGTTCTCGCTGAAGCTCTGGGAGCGTCTGTCGCAGGCGCTCAACTTCAACGTGATGTACAGCGCGCGCGGCGTGCTGAACCTCGTGCACACGCCCGCCGACATGGACGCCGCGCTGCGCCGCGGCAACGCGATGTGCCTGAACGGCATCGACGCGCAGTTCCTGTCGCGCGACGAGATCGCGGCGCGCATCCCCAACCTCGACTGCTCGCCGCGGGCGCGCTTTCCGATCGCCGGCGGCCTGCTGCAGCCGCGCGGCGGCACCGTGCGCCACGACGCCGTCGCCTGGGGCTATGCGCGCGCGGCCGATGCGCTCGGCGTCGACATCGTCCAGCGCTGCGAGGTCACCGGCCTGCGCATCGAGCGGGGCGCGGTCACCGGCGTGCGCACGAGCGCAGGCGACGTCGCCACGCAGAAGGTGGGCATCGCGGTCGCCGGCCATTCGAGCCGCGTCGCGGCGATGGCCGGCATCCGGCTGCCGATCGAGTCGCACGTGCTGCAGGCGATGGTGTCCGAGCCGGTGAAGCCGGTGCTCGACACCGTCGTCACCTCCGGCGCCGTGCACTTCTACATCAGCCAGTCCGACAAGGGAGAGCTGGTGATGGGCGGCGATCTCGATTTCCACAACTCGTACGCGCAGCGCGGCAACCTGCCGACGATCCGGAACGTCGTCGCCGCATGCACGGCTCTGTTTCCGAGCTTCGGTCGGCTGCGGCTGATGCGCACGTGGGGCGGCATCATGGACATGACGATGGACGGCAGCCCGATCATCGGCAAGCTGCCGGTGCGCGGTCTCTACATGACCGGCGGCTGGTGCTACGGCGGCTTCAAGGCGACGCCGGCGTCGGGATGGGTGCACGCATGGACGATCGCGCACGACGAGCCGCATCCGCTCAACGCGGCGTTCACGCTCGAGCGCTTCGGCGCGGGACGCACGCTCGACGAGAAGGGCGCCGGGCCGTATCCATGGGCGCATTGAGGGGTAGGCGATGATGCTCATTCCATGCCCGTGGTGCGGGCCGCGCAGCCAGATCGAGTTCACCTACGGCGGCGATGCGACGCTGCGCCGTCCCGCCGCCGATGCGCCCGAGGCGGCGTGGGTCGACTACGTCTACCTGCGCGACAATCCGGCGGGGCCGCACGACGAGCTGTGGTACCACGGCGCCGGCTGCCGGAGCTGGTTCAAGATCCGGCGCGACACTCGCACGCACGAGATACTCGCGGGCGCGTCGGTCGAGCGGCGCCTCGACGAGCCGCGCTCATGACGCGGCGATCGTGCTAGTCGCCTGCGCCATGACGCAGCCGTGCCGCCTGCCGTCGGGCGGTGCGATCGACCGCTCGCGGCCGCTCGCCTTCGAGTACGACGGCACGCGCTACGAGGGCTACGCGGGCGATACGCTCGCCTCGGCGCTGCTCGCCAACGGCGTGCACCTGGTGGGGCGCAGCTTCAAGTACCACCGCCCGCGCGGCATCTACGGCGCCGGCGCGGAGGAGCCGAGCGCGCTCGTGCAACTGGCGCGCGGCGCGCGCACCGAGCCGAACACGCGCGCGACGATGCTCGAGCTCTACGACGGCCTCAGCGCGCGCAGCCAGAATTGCTGGCCGTCGGTGCGCTTCGACGCCGGCGCGATCGCGGATGCTCTGTCGCCGCTGTTGCCCGCCGGCTTCTACTACAAGACGTTCATGTGGCCGCCCACGCCGAAGGGGTGGCTGCGCTACGAGGGCTGGATCCGCCGTGCGGCCGGCATGGGGCGCGCCGCGGAGGCCGCGGACCCCGATCGCTACGAGCATCAATACGCGCATTGCGACGTGCTGGTCGTGGGCGGGGGGTCGGCCGGCCTGGCGGCTGCGAAGGCGGCGGCGAACGCCGGTGGGCGCGTTATCGTCTGCCAGCA
Source organism: Casimicrobiaceae bacterium (assembly GCA_036375455.1). GTDB lineage: Bacteria > Pseudomonadota > Gammaproteobacteria > Burkholderiales > Casimicrobiaceae > VBCG01. Next base: position 35,574 of record DASURV010000156.1, read on the forward strand.
GTCCGCGCGCTTCGGCGCGAGCCTGCTCGGTGCGAGCGCGACGATCGGAGATCGCTCCGCGACCGCCTGGGTCGAGCACACGCTCGCCGAGCTCGGGTCGCGCGCGGATGTCACGCTGCTTGCGCGCACGACGGCGTTCGGCCATTACGACGACAATCTGGTGGCGGCGATCGAGCGGGTCACCGATCATCTGCGCGAGCCGCCCGGGCATCTTCCGCGCCAGCGCCTGTGGCTGATCAGGGCGAAGGCGGTCGTGCTCGCGAGCGGCACGATCGAGCGCGGCATCGCGTATGCGGATAACGACCTGCCCGGCACGCTGCTCGCCGGCGCGGCGCGCACGTACGTCGTGCGCTACGGCGTGCGGCCCGGATCGCGCGCGGTCGTGTTCACGAACAACGACGGCGCCTATGCGGTGGCGCTGGCGCTGCACGAGGCCGGCGTGAGCGTAGCGGCGATCGTCGATACGCGCGCGGAAGCGCAGCTTTGCGGCGAGTGGCCGGCGCGCGCGCACGCGGCTCGCCTGCCGCTCGTGCCCGCGTCGGTGGTCGCGCGCGCGCACGGGCGGCTGCGGGTCACCGGCGTCGACGTGGCCCCGCGCGCCGGCGGCGGATCGAGATCGTTCGACTGCGACGTCGTCGCGGTATCGGGCGGCTACAACCCGGCCGTGCACCTGTTCTCGCAGGCGCGTGGCACGCTGCGCTACGACGCGGGCGCGGCGGCGTTCTTTCCGCTCGAAGCGCCGTTCCCGATTCTGCCGGCGGGCGCCGTGCTGGGAAGCTTCGCGCCCGATGCCGCCGTCGAATCCGGGACCGCGGCGGGGCTTGCGGCGGTGGCGCCCGCGAGTCGGCCCCCGCAGCGCCCCGCCTCGGCATCCTTCGCGCTCGCCGCCGACCCGATGCCGGTCGATGCGCTGTGGTCCGTCCCGTCGCCGCGCAAGCGTGCGAAATGCTTCGTCGATCTCCAGAACGACGTGACGCTCCGCGACGTCGCGGTGGCGGCGCGCGAAGGCTACCGGGCGGTTGAGCACCTGAAGCGCTACACGGCGCTCGGCATGGGCACCGACCAGGGCAAGACCGGCAACGTCATCGGGCTCGCGCTGATGGCCGAGCACCTCGGCGTGCCGGTTCCCGACGTGGGGACGACGACGTTTCGCCCGCCCTACACGCCGGTCACGCTCGGCGCCTTCCCCGGGCACGCGCAGGGTCCACACGTCGAGCCGACGCGCTGCACGCCGCTGCACGCGTGGCACGACGAGCACGGTGCGCGGTTCGTGAATGCCGGCCTGTGGAAGCGCCCGCATTCGTACCCGCGCGACGGCGAATCGGAGGACGATGCCGCCGCGCGCGAGGCGCGCAACGTACGCGAGAACGTGGGCATCGTCGACGTCTCGACGCTCGGCAAGATCGAGCTGCAGGGCCGCGACGTCGCCGAATTCCTCAATCGCCTCTACGTCAACCGCTGGGACACGCTCGCGACCGGCCGCTGCCGCTATGGCGTGATGCTGCGCGAGGACGGCATCGTGCGCGACGACGGCACGACGTCGCGGCTCGACGCGACGCACTACCTGATGACGACGACGACCGCGAACGCCGTCGCGATCATGCAGCACGTCGAGCGCCTGCTGCAGGTCGACTGGCCGGAGCTCGACGTCTACGCGACGTCGGTGACCGAGCAGTGGACGTGCGCCGCGCTGTCGGGTCCGAAGTCGCGCGCGGTGCTCGCGGCCGTCGTCGACATCGATGTCTCCAACGCCGCGTTTCCGTTTCTTGCGGTCGCCGCGTGCCGGCTGCGCACCCGCGCCGGAACGATCCCCGTGCGGCTTCTGCGCATCAGCTATTCGGGCGAGCTCGCCTACGAGGTCCACGCCCCCGCGCGAGATGGCCGCGCGATGTGGGAGGCGCTGCTCGAGGCCGGCGAGGCGTTTCGCATCATGCCGTACGGCACCGAGGCGATGAACACGCTGCGCATCGAGAAGGGCCACGTCGTGATCGGATCGGAGATCGACGGACGCGCGACGGTCGCCGATCTTGGCCTGGAACGGCTGGTCGCCCCGGGCAAGTGGTGCATCGGCAAGCCGCTCCTCGCGCGCGCGGCGTTGACGGCGCCCGATCGCTGGCAGCTCGTCGGACTTACCGCGAACGGCGGCGCGGCGATACCACGGGGCGCGAAGATCGTCGCCGATCCCGGCAACTCCAGAGATCTGCCCGCGATGCTCGGGCACGTCACGTCGTGGTGCGAGAGCCCGCACGTCGGCGCCTCGATCGCGCTCGCGCTCGTTGCGAACGGCCGCTCGCGTCACGGCGACGCGCTGTGGGCCGTGTCTCCGCTCGCCGGTGCGAAGGTGCAGGTCGCGGTCGGTTCGCCGTGCTTCGTCGATCCCGACGGGGAGCGGCTGCGTGGCTGACGTTCGCGCGCCATCCGACGGCGCCGCGTCGACGATCCTTGCCGAGGTCGAGCTCGCGACCGCATGGAACGTGCGCGGCAATCCGGAGCACGCGTCGTTCGTCGCGGCGGCGGGAAGGGTGCTCGGGCCGGCATTGCCCGTGCATCCCGAAACGAGCGCGCGCGCCGATGGCATCGCGCTGCTCCGGCTGGGTCCGCGGACGTGGCTCTTCGTCGCGGGTCCCGGCGCCGAGCGGCACGACTTCGACGCCGCCCGGAAGGCGTTGAACGATGCGGGCGGCGCGCTGTTCGACGTCTCGTCGAGCCACGCGGCATGGAGCGTGGCCGGTGCGTCGGCGTGGCGGGTGCTGAATCGCCTCTGCCCGCTCGACCTGCATCCGCACGTCTTCGTGCCGGGGCGCTTTGCGCAAAGCGTGCTCGGCCACATCGCTGCGTCGTTCTACCGGCCGGACGAACGGCCGGCGTTCGTCGTCATCGTGGCGCGCAGCTTCGCCGCGGCCGCGTGGAGGGACCTGTGCGCAGTGGCGGCAAGCGAAGGCTATCGCGTCGCGCCGGGCGTGCCGTTCGGCGCGGCGGATGCGCCGGGCTGAAGCGGGCCCCGCAGCTTGCGCCGGGCGGCGCCTCCTTGCACGTGCGGGCCCCGCCCTTCCTGGAAGCGCGCTCCGCCGAGGCGCGGCAGCTCGAGTCTTCGCCTACTTGCGGAACAGCCAGAGGAGCAGCGACAGGACCACCGAGATCACGAGGCAGGTGACGATCGGAAAATGGAAGCCGCCGCTCGCCGTTTCGACGCGGATGTCACCCGGCAGCCGGCCGAACGGCAGCTTCGACAGCCACGGCCAGAAGGCCCCGGCGGCCGCCACGGCGAGACCGATGATGATCAGGGCGCGTTGCATCGTATTGCCAATGACTTCGCGTGCCGGGGTTCGTTCACTTCGCAGATCCCGGCGGCGCCGTCGCGCCGGGCGGGCGCGCTAGAATGGCCCGGCATCGCTTCCGCCTCTGCGTCCCACCGCCCATGCCCTTCGACGACAGGAACGTACTCGGCGGCCCGCTCGCGCCGTGCTCGGACGCCCCGCGCACCGGATTCTATCGCGACGGGTGCTGCAACACCGGTTCGGAGGACGTCGGCATGCACGTCGTCTGCGCGCGCATGACGCGCGAGTTCCTCGCGTTCGAGCTCGCGCGCGGCAACGATCTCGTCACGCCGGCGCCGGAAGCCGACTTCCCCGGCCTGAAGCCCGGCGACCGCTGGTGCGTGTGCGCGGCGCGCTGGCGCGAGGCGCTCGACGCGGGCGTGGCGCCGCCGGTGGTGCTGGAAGCGACGCACGAGGAAACGCTCGCGATGATCCCGCTCGCCGATCTGCGGCGGCACGCGCTCGATCTCAACTGAAGCCGGATCCGCCGCGTCGGTGTTCGGATCCGGCATGACAACGACGATCGTCGTCATCTTCCTGGCCGTCTATGCCGGGATGATCCTCGGCGGGCTGCCGTTCCTGCAGCTCGACCGCACCGGCGTGGCGCTGCTCGGTGCGATCGCGTTGATCAGCCTCGACGCGGTCGGCATCGAGGAGGCCGCCAAGGCGGTGCATCTGCCGACGATCGTGCTGTTCTTCTCGTTCATGGTCGTATCGGCGCAGATGCGCCTGGGCGGCTTCTACGACTGGGTGACGCGCAGGCTCGCCGCGCTCGCGCTGTCGCCGCCGTGGCTGCTCGCCGTGCTGATGGCGAGCATCGCGGGACTCTCCGCCGTGTTCAGCAACGACATCGTGTGCCTCGCCGTGGCGCCGGTGCTGATCGACGCCTGCGAGCGGCGCACCCTCGATCCGGTCCCGTACCTGCTCGCGCTCGCGTGCGCCGCCAACATCGGCTCGGCCGCGACGCTGATCGGCAATCCGCAGAACATCCTCGTCGGCCAGGGCCTGCGCCTGTCGTTCTCCGGCTACTTCGCCGAGGCGCTGCCGCAGGTCGTGCTCGGTCTCGCCGCGGCCTGGCTCGTCATCGTCTGGCGGACGCAGGGCCGCTGGGAGCGCGTGGCCGAGCGCATGCCTGCGCAGGAGCGTCGCCAGGCCGCCGCCGCCGAAGCGCCGCTCGACCGCTGGCAGACGGCGAAGGGCCTGACGGTGGCGTCGCTGCTGCTCGTCGCGTTCGTGTTCGCGCCGTGGCCGCGCGAGCACGTCGCGTTGACCGCTGCCGGCGTGCTGCTGATGAGCCGCAGGCTCCATTCGAGCAAGATGCTGGGTCTCGTCGACTGGGAGCTGCTCGTCATGTTCATCGGCCTGTTCGTCGTCAATCACGCGCTGCAAAGGACGGGATTGCCCGACAAGGCCGTGGCCGACCTGCGCTTGCTCGGCCTCGATCTGCACGAGCCGGGGCCGCTGTTCGCGGCGACCTTCGCGCTTTCCAACATCGTCTCCAACGTCCCCGCGGTGATGCTGCTGCTCCCGCTCGCCACGCATCCGATGGCGGGCCCGCTGCTCGCGCTCGTCAGCACGCTCGCCGGCAACCTGCTGATCGTCGGCAGCATCGCCAACATCATCGTCGTCGACAGCGCGGCGCGGCGCGGCGTCCGCATCGACTGGCATCAGCACGCGCGGATCGGCGTGCCGGTCACCATCGCCACGCTGGCGATCACGGCCGGCTGGCTGTGGCTGCGCCTTCGCGGCCCGGGCTGAACGTCGCTATACGACCGGCTGGATGCGCAGCTCCACCTCGGGCCTCGGTGCCGTTCGCGCGTAGTCGACCGCGGCATCGTCGAGCTCGTGATCCAGCCGGTCGAGCGTGTCGAGGAGCCGGGTGGCCGTGTCCCGCGCGAGCTCCGACAGCCGGTAGCTTTCGCCCACGTAAGCCGGCGCGTGCCGGATCAGCTCCGGATACGGCGGATGGTTCTCGAGCACGGTCACGCCTTCGTCGATCTCGCGCAGCACGCCCTGCAGCACGCAGAGAAGCGAGCGCACGCGCACCCATCGATGGTAGGTGAACTGGTCCTCCGCGAGGCTCGCCGGACGGGCGAATGCGTCGATCAGCTCCCGCGCACCCAGGGCGCCGGACCTCGCCATCGCGTCGATCGCCGGCGCCTCCATGTCGAGGTTCAGGCCACCCTCGTCTCGCGTGTGACGGATGGTGACGACGCGGTCGCGGAACCCCGGTGCGGCACGCTGGAGATTGTCGCGCCAGTTCTGCATCGTCTTGACGATCGCCGTCGCGAATGTGACGACGGCGCCGGCGCCGTGCTCCGCGATCGCATAGTGCTCGGGCGCGAGCGCCGTGCCGCGGCGCGGCAGGTACGCGCGCGCGGCATCGCTCGCTCCGCCCGGAAGGTCGTCCCGGAGATTGACGCCGAACGTGGGCCAGGCCGGAACGACGGCGTCGAACAGATGCACGGGGAAATTGCTGCAGATGCCGCCATCGCTGAACACGACCTTGCGAACGTTGTCGGGCGAGAACGCCGCTTCGCTCGCCTCGCGACGCGCGGCC
>DASURV010000157.1:0-7016 GCA_036375455.1 Casimicrobiaceae bacterium
GGCACGCACGCGCACGCGTTGTCGGGGATGCGGTACGCGGTGGACATCCAGAAATCGTTCAGCACGCCTTCGAGCACCGTGATCTCGGAGAGATGCTTGACCCAGTAGGTGCCGTACCAGCCCGGCACGACGAGGCGCACGGGATAACCGTTCAGGAACGGCAGGTCTTCACCGTTCATCGCGTACGCGAGCAGGACCTCGCCGTCCATCGCATGATCGACGTCGAGCGCCTTGACGAAATCGGGCGTCCCGGAGACGACCGGAGCGTCGAGCCCGTCGAACTTCACCTGCCGCGCGCCCTCCTGGATGCCCGCCTTCGCAAGCACCGCCTTGAGCGGGACCCCGCGCCATTTCGCGTTGCCCATCGCGCCGTTCGCGAGCTGACCGCCCGCGACGCGCGGCTCGAAGAAGCCGCGGCTGTTGCCGGAGCACTGGTCGACCGCGTAGTACTCGATCGCGTCCATCTGCTTCAGGTCGGCCACCGAGAGCGAGAGCGGCGAGGCGACCCTGCCCTTGACGCTGATCCGATGCGTGTCGACGTCGACGTTCGTCGGGATGCCGGCCAGGTGGTAGCGGACGAAGAACGCGTCGTTCGGCGTGACGACGCCTTCGTTGTAGACTTCCCACGGCGTCTCGAGCTGCGGCGGACGGCTGGTCAGGACGATCAGCGGACGCTTCTGCGGATACCGGACGAGCGGGCGCTCGCCGTTGGCGATCGGCAGCGTGTAGGTTTCGGCGGCGAGCGCGCGCAACGCGGGAGCGCCGAGCGCTGCGCCGACGCCGAGCGCACCGGCCGAGCGCAGGAAGCGGCGCCGCAGGCGAAAACCGGGTCGCGATTCGTCGGGACGATACATGGGCACCTCCGCAGCGACAGCCGATCCACGCGCCTCACCCTTTGCGACCGGTCGCGTGAAGCCGCACACGAGCGAGGCGATGAGCCAGTCTACGCCTGTCCGGACATGAGCGTCGAAGGGCCGTCCCAAGCACGAACGTCGTTCGACCGGCCGCAAGCGTGGGGGGATCACGCAAGCGGCCAGATCGCGCACGACGCGCTCGCGCTCGGCCGCGTGCTCGAGCGCAACGCGCGATACCGGCCACGGCATCCGGGCGTCGTCGCGCCGGCCGCCGCAGGCGAGGCACGGATGACCTGGCGCGAGTTCGACGCGTACGTCAACCGCATCGCCAACGCGCTCGCGTCCTGCGGCGTCGCGCGCGGGGAACGCGTCGCCACGCTGCTCGGCAATTCGGTGGAACTGCTCGGCATCTACTGGGCGTGCGCCAAGCTCGGCGCCGCCGCCGTTCCGCTGTCGCCGCTGCTCAACGCGCCGGGTGTCACGTCGCTGCTGCGCGACGCTGCGCCGAAGGTGTGGATCGCCGCCGCCGAGCGCGAGCCGATGGCCGGCACGGTGCTGACCGACATCGGCCGCGCTGCCCCGCTGCTGGTCCTCGCAGGGGGTCCCGTGGGCGCCGCGCCGCGACCGGGATTCGACGCGATGCTCGACGCGGCGTCCGCGGCGGCGCCCGCCGTCGCGGTGAGCGCCGACGACGTGATGACGGTGATGTACACGAGCGGCACGACCGGCACGCCGAAGGGCATCGTGCACACGCATTTCATCCGTGCGATGTACGCGACGCTGATGGCCAACGCGTGGCGGATGAGACCCGAGTCGATCGTGCTGCACGCGGGGTCGCTGGTGTTCAACGGTGCGATGGTGACGATGCTGCCGGCGTTCCTGCTCGGCGCGACGTTCATCGCGCACCGCGCGTTCGACCCCGCCGCATTCGTCGAGACGGTCGAGCGCGAGCGTGTTACGCACACGATGCTCGTGCCGTCGCAGATCATCGCGATCTTCGACCTGCCCGGATTCGATCCGGCGCGGCTCGCTTCGCTCGAGATGATGCTGTCGCTCGGCGCGCCGCTGCATCGCGAGCACAAGGAGCGGCTCGAGCGAGCGCTGCCGAAGCGCTTCTACGAGCTGTACGGCCTGACCGAGGGCTTCGTGACGATTCTCGATCGCGACGACGCACTCGCGAAGCGCGGCAGCGTCGGCGTCCCCCCGCCGTTCTTCGACATGCGCATCGTCGACGGCGAAGGCTGCGAGGTGCCGGCGGGCGAGGTGGGGGAGATCGTCGGGCGCGGACCGATCACGATGCACGGCTATCTCGGGCGCGACGCCGAGACGCGCGCCGCGCTGCACAGGGGCTGGCTGCACAGTGGCGACCTCGGCCATGTCGACGAGGACGGCTTCCTCTATCTCGTCGACCGCAAGAAGGACATGATCGATTCGGGCGGGGTGAAGGTCTACCCGCGCGACATCGAGGAGGTCGCCGCGCGTCATCCCGCCGTGCGCGATGTCGCGGTGTTCGGCGTTCCGCACGCGAAATGGGGCGAGACGCCGCTCGCGGCGGTCGTGCTGCGCGCAGGCGCTCGCGTGTCGGCCGAGGAGCTGCGCGACTGGATCAACGCTCGCGTCGCCGCGCAGTATCAGCGCGTCGAGCGCGTGGTGCTCCACGACGACTTTCCGCGCAACACCGCAGGCAAGACGCTCAAGCGCGAGCTGCGCGAGCCGTACTGGGCGGCGCGCGACACGAAGATCTGACCGTTCGCTCGGGCGGTCATTGAATCGGTCATTGAATTGCGGAACATCGGCTTTCTACCGACGCAAATCGTAGGCGCATGAAGCGTTCGGCGACCGCTCGGGAAAACATCAAACCGGGCCGATGCAGTACCCTCTACCCCATGCTCTGGATCAAGAGCCCGGCCTGGGACCTCGTTTGGGTCCTGAATGCGTTGTGGTTGGCCCCCCTGGTCCTGCTGTTGGCGCACGGTTATGACGATGTGCGCGCCAGCCCGGTAGATGGACTGTTCTTCGTCCTCGCCGTGCCTTTGTGGTTTGGCCACCGCGTCTCGTCGGCCTGGCTGGCCTACGCGACCCCGGCGTACCGCCCCCTGCTCGCCACGCAGCGGCTGCGCTTCGTCGTGGCCCCGGTGGCCATCGCCGTGGCGTCCTTCGCCGTGCTCCTGGCTCCGGAGAGCGCACTACCGATGCCGCTGACCGAGCGCGTGGTCTCGCTCGCTGTCCTGGACTACCTGCTGGTAAGTTATCATTTTGCCGCGCAGCACTTCGGGCTGCTCAGCCTCTACCGCGCGCGTGCGGGACGAGCGTCGGACCCGATCACGCGACGGCTGGATCGGTGGTTCGCGCTTGTCGTGGGTGGGGGTTTCGTCGTGCTTGCCGACGCGCTGGCTGGATCGATCGCCTACCAGGACCGCTGGATCGACCCGCTGCTGGGAGCAGGCGGATCGGAAGTCGTCGCGCATGCGCTGCGCAATGGCGGCCTTGTCGTCGTCGTGATCCTGACCGCCCTGATGCTGGGCGTCGAACTGCGCTCGCAGAGCCCATCGCTGCCGCGCGTGGCCTACGTCCTCGGCGTCTCGGCGATGGTGCTCTTCGCTTTCCTCGCGCGCGCCCCCTTCCTGTTCATCGTGCTGTGGAGCGTGCAGCATTGGAGCGCCGCGATGGGGCTCACCTCGCTCGCGGCTTCCGGTGACGCGCAGGCGCCTGGGGCGCACTGGCAGCGGCTGCTGGCGCCCATCAATCGGCGCGGCTGGGCTGTGCTGCTCGTGCTCGCCGTCGTCTCCACCCTGTTACTGCCGGTGTTGGAAGTGGAGGCCGTGTCCGATGAATACGTCTACGCTGACCGCATCTTCGGCGATGCGGCGTGGTGGCTGCGCTCCTCGTCCTTCGTGCCGGCGCTGCTGGCCCTGGGCTTCGCGAGCGGCTTCATTCACTACCTTCTGGATCGTGCCGCCTTCCGCTTCTCGTCGGCAGAGGTGAGGCAGGCGGCCCGCGGCCTGCTGCAACCACGATCCCTCCACCCATAGCGGCCTTCGACGCGACATAAGCGCGATCGTGCGCGTCGCCCTTGGGGCAACCACGCTGGCGCCACACCGCTCGCGCTGACACGCGATCGAATACCGGTTCCGCGGACCCTGCCGGTCGATCACCAAATCCCTCATCTGCACGCAACAGCAGCGATTGCGCAATCGCGAGGCCGCCGCCCTGTGCCGCTGGTAATGCACGGCTCGTTTGTTACCGTTCGCCGCCCGACCCAACCGGCGCGAAGTGGTCGCCGGCCGGCCGGTCGCCTGAAGACTCCCTTTGCTCGCAGCAGGACGGAATGCGGGATTGCCAGGAGCGTTAGCGCTCGGTCATTGCGCTCCAAAAGCAGGTCACTCGACGACGAGCTCGCCCTTCATGATCGGGTGCAGCGTGCAGATGTAGGCGAAGCGGCCCTTCTTCTTCGCCGTGAACCGCCATGTGCCGTTCGCGGCGATCTCGCCGGAATCGAGGCCGGCATCCTTCGCCGTCGCCGTGTGCGGCACCGGATCGGTGTTGCGCCACTCGACCGTGTCGCCCAGCCTGACGGTGATGACCGGCGGCTTGAAGGCGAAGCCGTCGATCGTCACCATGTGCACCGCTGGAGCGGCGCTTCCGCTGCCCGCCGTGGCGAGCACGAGCGCGGCGGCACCGCAGGCGCGAAGCGCCCGGGCGGCGAGCGCGCGAGCCGTCGGTGCCATGCCGCGACCGGCCTACGCGCCGAGCTTCGCCTGAAGCTGCTTCGCGTGCTCGAGGTGCGCGACGAACGCCGGCCGCACCTTGACGAGCAGCGCCTTGAGCTCGGCGTTCTGCGCGCTCGGGATCAGCGTCTTGTCCATCGCGTCGATAACCTGCTGGTGGTAGGCGACCTCGTGGTCGATGTACGCCTTGTCGAACGCGGCGCCGGAAAGCGTCTTCAGGTGCTTGACGTTCTCGACGCCGCCCGCCTTCAGGCTTTGCGCGGTCGGGTTGTCCTCGGGCTTGACGTGCAGCTTGGTCACGAGCTCGGTGGCCGCCTTGTTGACCCCCGTGTGGTCGGTGACCATCATCTTGCCGAACGCCTTCACGTCCTTGTTCTTCGATTTCGCCTCCGCGACCTTGCCGGCGTCGATGTCGACCTGGTTCGCCGTCACGACGATCGCCGCGATCTGCGCGTCGTTCGGTCCGGATTGCGCGGATGCGCCGAATGCGACGGTGAAAAGGGCGACCGCCAGCGCCGTACCGATACGTTTCATGTCTGCTCCTGTGAGAGGTTGGACTGCCGACTGACTTACGCGCGCATCAGCCCGTTGGATGCGCAGCCCCGGCTTCGATCCGGGACAGCACCGTGCGGACGATGCGGTCGCAGCGCTCGCCGTCGAAGCCGAAAACGTCCTGCGTGGCCACGTCGAGCTCCTGCGCGAGCGACTCGCGCAGCCGTGCCTTCGCGCGAAAGAGGCGGCTGCGCACGGTGGCCGCCGGGATGCCCAGCGCGCTCGCCGTCTCGTCCACCGTCATGTCCTCGACCTCGCGCAGCATGAAGACGGTCCGATAGCCATCCGGCAGCTCGTCGATCTTGCGTTCGATCAGGCGGCGCATCTCGGAGCGCAGCATCGTGTTCTCCGGCGTCCCGATCGCGGGAGACGGGTAATCGGCGGGTGCGCTCGCGCGACCGGGTTCGTCGGGAGCGTCGTCGAACAGAACGACCACCTGCTCGCGGCGCAACCTGCGCAACGCCTGCAGCGCCTGGTTGACGACGATGCGCGTGAGCCAGGTCGACACCTGCGCCTCGCCGCGAAATGCGTCGAGATGGCGATAGGCGGCGACGTAGGCTTCCTGCAGCGCGTCCTCGGCCGCGGCATCGTCCTTGAGGATCGCGCGCGCGGTCCGGTAGAGGCGCCGGTTGTAGCGGCGCATCAGCACCTCGAACGCCGCGGCGTCGCCGCGCCGGGCGATATCGACCAGCATCGGGTCATCGGCCGCCTCGAGAGGCTTCGAAAGCGCAGTCATGTCAATTCATCCTCGATGGCTGACCATTGGATGCCGGCGGCGCCGGCAGCGTTCCCGCGCGGCGGCGCAGGGCGCCCGTGGACAGAATACCTGTCAATCAGGGAGTTGGCGCGACCCGCTCCCAACGGGGCAGGCCGGAAGCGCCTCAGACGAAGAACAGCAGCGTCAGCAGGACGTAGATCGGTACGAGGACGAGCAGCGACCAGCCGAGATAGCCGAAGAAGCTCGGCATGCGCACGCCGCGCGATTCGGCGATCGCTTTCACCATGAAGTTGGGCGCATTGCCGATGTAGGTGTTCGCGCCCATGAACACGGCGCCGGCGGAGATCGCGACGAGCGTCGACGCGAGGGGTCCCATCAGCGCGGCCGGGTCGCCGCCGGCGAGGTTGAAGAACACGAGGTAGGTCGGCGCGTTGTCGAGGAACGAGGACAGCGCGCCGGTCATCCAGAAGTAGAGCGCGTCGTGCGGCCGGCCGTCGGGCCCGCTCATCGTCGCGACGAGCGGGGCAAGCACGCCGTCGCTGCCCGCGCGCAGCATCGCGATCGCCGGCGCGATCGTCACGAAGATGCCGGCGAAGATCTTCGCGACCTCGATGATCGGAGCGAAGGCGAAATGGTTCGCATGGCGCACGCGTGCGGGCGTGAGCCGCCACGAGGCCCAGGCGATCGCGAGCAGGCCGGCGTCGCGGACGACGTTCTGCAGCTCGAGCGCGGTCCCGTAGACGACGAGCGCCCGGTCGGGCTTCCACAGGCCCGACATCAGCACGAGCGCGACGATGCCGGCGAGGAGGACGAAATTGACCTTGCCCTCGATCGAGAGCGGCCGGTCTGGCGTGGGATCGAGCCGCGCCGGCCGCGTTTCGTCCTCGCTTCGCCAGAACCAGCGATCGATGACGAAGAACAGCGCGAGCAGCAGCGCGCTCGCGGTGAGCGTGGGCCAGAACATCGCGCGCGCGGTCCAGAAGAAGTCGATTCCCTTCAGGAAGCCGAGGAACAGCGGCGGGTCGCCGAGCGGCGTCAGGGCGCCGCCCACGTTGGCGACTAGGAAGATGAAGAAGACGACGACGTGCGCGCGGTGGCGGCGGTTGTCGTTGGCGCGCAGCAGCGGCCGGATCAGGAGCATCGCCGCGCCGGTCGTGCCCATCA
>DASURV010000158.1:0-5928 GCA_036375455.1 Casimicrobiaceae bacterium
GACGTCGACCCAGCCGTGGCCATAGGCATACGGTGTCGTCGCCGCGTCGACGTAGGTGTCGTGGCGCGCGCCGAAGTTGTGGCCGAGCTCGTGCGGAAAGCTGTAGTTGCCCGACGCGCAACCGCGGTTCACGACGCTGAACGCGTAGGCGGCGCTCGGCCCGATCCATCCCATCCCGCAGTATTGCCCGTTCTCGATGAAGAGGCTCACGAGGTCGGCCCCGTACTGGCCGCGCAGCGCGTGCACGCCGTCCATGTAGCCGTCGCTCGTCCCCGTCAGGCGGTTGAGGTCCGTCGAGAAGTCGCCGCTTTCGTCGTAGTTCGCGGGGCCAGCATAGACCAGGCGCAGCCGCGTCGTGATGCCGCTGTTCGCATAGACGAGGTTCGCCGTGTCGATCGCCTGCTGCGCCTGCGCGCCGATCGCGCTGCCTGCGGCGACCGCGGTCTGGTTGCTGTAGACGATCATCACGTCGATCGTCGAGGTGCCGTCGGCCTGCACGGTCGTGCCGTCCGTCGAGCTCGCCGTGGCGAGGTCCGCGGATTGGCCCGACGCGTCGGGCGCAACCGCCTCGCCGCCGCCCGGGTGGTCGTCGGGAAACGCCGCCGCATCGATCTCCTGCAACAGCGCGGAGCCGTCGCCGCTCGACAGGATCTGATATCGCGCGCGGGCGCCGCGGCCGACGCCGCCCGGCTCGATCATGCCGCTCACCCGGCCGTCGACCACGGTCAGCAGCGCGAAACCGTTCGGGTGGCCCCGAACCTTGCCGAGCCATGTGAAGTCGCTCGGACCCCGCCGCTCGAGCCGGTCGCGGGTGATCGTCACGGATTGCCCGTCGAAGAGCTCGACCTGCAACTCGGTCGCGGCGGCGCCGTGCGAGTCGTCGAGCGCGCCGGCATCGACCCGGACGGGCTTCTGGCGCACCACGCCCGCCTGCGGCGCATGGGGCGTGATCGAATAGCGCGCGCTCTCGGCGGCCGTCGCGGGGAGGATCAACGCCCGGGCGGCCGGCTGGGCATGAGCCGAGCCGTGCGCGAGCGCGAAGGCAACCGCGGCGGTCGCAAGCAATGCGACGAGCCACCGGACCGACCGCTGTCGCGTCTGTGCACGCACGGCGGCACCGGTGCGCGAGCGCGCGCATGCAGGCGGGAGATGCTTTCCGTTCATCGATCGTCTCCGTCGAACGTCCGGGGACCGCGACTGCGACGAACGGGACGGATGCGCAGCGGCAGGCGGTTCGATTCCCGCTTGCCGCGCACGCCGCCGGCGATAACCGGGAGCGATACGAGTCCGGTAATCCCGCTGTCCTAGGACGGTGGTCCCGTAGACCGGTAACTTTGCGTCCCCGGCTTTCGCCCGGGTTTGCCTTTGGCAGACTGCTGGCCCGACTATGACGTTGTCATTGTAGCCGATGAGCGCGCAGGCGCAACCCTGCCGGGGCCGATCACGGCAGACGCACGCCGACTGTTGCACTCAGGCTACAGCCCGAGCGCCGCCGCGCTCGACGCGAATGCTCCGGGACGGGAACCGCCGCTCAGCGCCAGGACAGCGCGAGACGGTCGCCGCGCCGCTCGACGCCGCCCCCGAGGTCCCGGCACTCGCGCCCCAGCGTGTCGGCCAGCCAGGCCGCCTCCGCGTCGGTGGCGGCGCTCACGCGAAAGCGTCCGATGCGCGTGGGCGCCATCATGAACGACAGCAGACGACCGGTGAGGGCGTCGAGGCGCGGGAAGTACATGAGCCCGAGGTCGCCGCGGTAGGCCTCATAACCGCCGATGCCTTCGTAGTCGTCGATGAAGTCTCCGCACCCGTAGACGATCGGCCGCTCGCCGTGAACCTCGATCCCCTTCGGGTGGTGCGACGAATGGCCGTGCAGCACGTCGGCGGCGCCGCTCGCCACGAGCTGCCGGGCGAAGCGGCGCTCGTCACGATGGATCGCGTAGCCCCAGTTCCCGCCCCAATGCACGGATACGACGACGACGTCGCCGCGCCTGCGATGCGCGCTGACGTGACGCGCCACCGCGTCGGCAGCGTGCGGCGACAGATCCTCGAGCAGGTTCACGCCGGAGCGGCCGGGCCCCGCCGCCCAGGCCGCCGGGATGCCGCTCGTTCGCGCGCCGTAGGCGAACACGAGCACGCGACCCTTGCCCGGAACGTCGATCGTCGCGGGCGCGGCGGCCTCGTCACGATCGCGCCCCGCGCCGGCGGTCCGCAGCCCCGCTCCGTGCAACGTCGCGAGCGTCTCGGCGAGCCCTTCGCGTCCCCAGTCCATCACGTGGTTGTTCGCGAGCACGCAGCAGTCGAGCGAGGCGGCGGCGAGGCAATCGACGTTCGCCGGGTGCATCCGGTAGTGAATGCCCTTGCCCGGCCACGGCGCGGCGCTCGTCGTCACGGCCGTCTCGAGATTCACGATCCGCGCGTCGGGCCGGACGGCGGCCAGGATCGCCAGCGCCTCGCCCCAGATGTACGCGGGATCGACCCGCCTCGGCAGCGGACCGCCCGCGCGCTCGGCCAGCGCGACGTAGTCGAGCGCCGATCCCGCGTAATGCTCGTAGAGCTCCGGCCGGCTCGGATGGCGCAGGATCTGGTCGACGCCGCGCCCCGTCATCACGTCGCCGCACAGGAACAACGTGACCATGAGGGCGGGCCGGTCAGCCGGCCTCGTCGATCCACGCCTGCTGGATCGCCTCCAGGATCTTCTCGCCGCTGTGCCCGGGATCGTCGTCGAACCCCGGCAGCGCCCTGACCCAGTTGTAGAGGTCGGTGAAGCGGATGCGCGCCGGATCGACGTCGGGATGCGCGTCGGCGAGCGCGATCGCGATCTCGCGCGAATCGGTCCATTTCATGGCGGCTCCTACTTCCCCTCCTTCGCGTAGTTGATCGTGTAGCGCGGGATCTCGACGACCAGCCTCTCGTCGGCGACGATCGCCTGGCAGGAGAGCCGCGACGCGGGCGTGAGCCCCCACGCGCGGTCGAGCAGGTCCTCCTCGTCCTCGGTGGCCTCGGACAGCGAGTCGAAGCCCTCGCGCACGATCACGTGGCACGTCGTGCACGCGCACGACTTCTCGCACGCATGCTCGACCTCGATCCCCTGCTCGAGGAGGTTGTCGAGCAGCGACTTCCCGCTGGCGCCGTCGAATGTCTTGCCGTCCGGGCAGATGTCCACGTGCGGCAGCACGACGATCTCGGGCATCGCGCTCGCCTATCCGAGCGCGTCGACGCGCCTGCCCGCGAGCGCGCGCGCGACACCGCGGTCCATGCGCTTCGCCGCGAAGCGCTCGGTCGCCGCGTTCAGGCCCGCCACGGCCGCGGACAGCGCGCCGCGATCGTCGCCGGCGATGCAGCGCTTCGCCTCGGCCAGCGCACGATCGACGATGGCGCGCTCGTCGTCGTCGAGCAGATCGGCGTCGGCCGCCAGCGCGCTCTCGGTGGCTGCGACGATCCGCTCCGCCTCGACGCGGGTCTCGGCCAGCGCGCGCGCGCTCGCGTCGTCGGCCGCGTGGGCGAACGAATCCTGCAGCATCCGCGCGATCTCGGCGTCGGTCAGTCCATACGAGGGCTTGACGACGATCGAGGCCTCCACGCCGGTGGTCTGCTCGCGCGCGGAGACCGACAGCAGACCATCGGCGTCGACCTGGAATTCGACCCGGATGCGCGCGGCCCCGGCCGCCATCGGCGGGATCCCGCGCAACTCGAAGCGCGCGAGCGAGCGGCAGTCGGCGACCTTCTCGCGCTCGCCCTGCACGACGTGCAGCGCCATCGCCGTCTGCCCCTCCTTGAACGTCGTGAAATCGTGCGCGCGCGCGACCGGGATCGTGGAATTGCGCGGCACGATCTTCTCGACGAGAGCGCCCATCGTCTCCAGCCCGAGCGACAGCGGAATCACGTCGAGCAGCAGCCAGTCGTCGCTTTCGCGGTTGCCGGCGAGCTTGTTCGCCTGGATCGCCGCGCCGATCGCGACGACCTCGTCCGGGTTGAGATTGGTGAGCGGCGGCTGGCCGAAGAGCTCCGCCACCGCGCGGCGGATCTGCGGCATCCGCGTCGCGCCGCCGACGAGCACGACGCCGTCGATGTCCGATGGCGCGAGCTTCGCGTCGCGCAGCGCCCGCTTCACCGGGACAAGCGTCTTGCCGACCAGCGTCTTCGTGATCTCGGTGAACGTCGCGGCGGACAGCGTCGCATCGACGCGCGCCCCGTCGAGCAGCGAGGCGACGATCGGCGCCGCATCGTGACCGGTGAGCATTTCCTTCGCATCGCGCGCCTTGATCATCAGCCGCCGCGCATCGGCGGGCGCGAGCGGCGGCAGCCGCGACTCCTCGAGCACCCAGCAGAACACGCGGTGGTCGAAGTCGTCGCCGCCGAGCGCCGAATCGCCGTTCGTCGCGAGCACTTCGAACACGCCGCGCGTGAGGCGCAGGATCGAGATGTCGAACGTTCCCCCGCCGAGGTCGAAGACCGCGTACGTGCCCTCGGCGGCGTTGTCGAGGCCGTAGGCGATCGCCGCGGCGGTCGGCTCGTTCAGCAGGCGCAGCACCGGCAATCCGGCGAGCGTCGCCGCGTCCTTCGTGGCCTGACGCTGCGCGTCGTCGAAATACGCCGGCACGGTCACGACCGCGCCGTCGACGGGACCGCCGAGCGAGGTTTCGGCACGCGCCCGCAGCGCCTTCAGGATGTCGGCGGAGATCTCGACGGGCGTTCGCACGCCCGCCCGGGTCTCGATGCGAATGACGCCCGCGCCGTCGATGAAGCGGTACGGATAGCGGCGATCGTCGGCGAGGTCCGCCAGACCGCGTCCCATCAGCCGCTTCACCGAGACGATCGTGTTGCGCGGATCCTCCGACGCGCGCTCGAGCGCGGGGTAGCCGACGTCGACCGACCGCTCGCCGTAGCGAACCACCGACGGCACCAGCGGCCGGCCCTCGGCGTCGGGCAGCACGACCGGCAACCCGTGGCGCACCGTTGCGACGAGCGAGTTCGTCGTGCCGAGGTCGATGCCGATCGCCCGCCTCCGCGCCTGCGGCTGCGGCGCCTCTCCCGGCTCGGAAATCTGCAGCAGCGTCATTCGTCGACTGCCAGCGCCGAGAGCGCCTCGAGATCGTCGGCGAGCTTCGCGAGAAAGCGCAATTCGCGCACGCGGGTGCGCGCCGCCTCCGCGTTGCCGCCGTCGAGCGCGCGCTCGACCTCGACGGTGATATCGGCGGCGTCGCCGCGCACCTCGTCGACCAGGCTTGCGAGCGTTCGCGTGTCGTGCTCGCCGCTCGCCTCCTCCGCGCGCTCGCGGCGCTCGAGCTGGCGCGTGAGGAACACGACCGGCAGCCGGCTGTCGGTTTCGGAGGTCGCGTCGACGCCGCGCAGCGAGAGCAGGTATTCGGCCCGGCCGACGGGGTCGCGCAGCGTCCGGTACGCCTCGTTCACGCGCGCCGACGCCTGCAGTGCAAGCCGCTTCTCGGTGTCGCCCGCACCGGCGAAGCGGTCGGGATGCACTTCGCCCTGCAGCGCGCGGTAGGCGCGCTCGAGCGCGCCGGCATCGACCCGATAGCGCGACGGCAGTCCGAACAGCTCGAAGTGATTACGGGAGAAATCGATCATCGTCGCGACGGTGCGGCTGTGAAGGGAGCGGCCCGTCGCAGGCCGGCCCGCTATCGGGAAGCTGTCTCTTGGGCGGCGGTTCGCAGGCTCCTAGACGTTGAAGGATTCCCCGCAGCCGCAGGCATCGCGCACGTTGGGGTTGTTGAACCTGAATCCTTCGTTCAGCCCCTCGCGCGCGAAATCGAGCTCGGTCCCGTCGAGGTAGGGCAGGCTCTTCGGGTCGACGATGACGCGCACGCCGTGGCTTTCGAACTGCGTGTCCTCGGGGCGCACGTCGTCGGCGTATTCGAGCTTGTACGCGAGCCCGGAGCAGCCCGACGTGCGCACGCCGAGGCGCAACCCGAC
>DASURV010000159.1:0-17210 GCA_036375455.1 Casimicrobiaceae bacterium
GCCCCCCGGGGGGCCGGTCAGTCGCTCGGGGCGGCCCTTCGCGACTAGGATGAAACATCCCCCCACGCTCGCTGCGCTCGCTGCCCCCCGGGGGGCCGGTCAGTCGCTCGGGGCGGCCCTTCGCGACTGACATGTGCGGCATCGTCGGCGCGGTCGCGCACACCCCGGTCAACCAGCTCCTCTACGACGGGCTGCTGCTGCTGCAGCATCGCGGCCAGGACGCGGCCGGCATCGTCACGAGCGAAGGGCCGATGTTCCACACGTACAAGGGGCCCGGCTACGTGCGCGACGTCTTCCGGACGCGCAACATGCGCGAGCTGCACGGCAACGCCGGGATCGCGCATTGCCGCTATCCGACGGCGGGGTCGGCGTTCTCCGACCTCGAGTCGCAGCCGTTCTACGTGAACTCGCCGTTCGGCGTCACGCTCGGCCACAACGGCAACCTCACGAACAGCGAGGCGCTGAAGCGCGAGCTGTGGGAGCTCGACTTCCGGCACGTCAACACGAGCTCGGACAGCGAGGTGCTGCTGAACGTGCTCGCGCTCGAGCTCGAGCGCGCGGCGCAGCATCACCGGCTCGATCCCGACGCGATCTTTCGCGCGGTGGCCGGCGTGCACCGTCGCTGCCGCGGCGCCTACGCGGTGGTCGCGATGATCGCCGGCTACGGCATGCTGGCGTTCCGCGATCCGTTCGGGATCCGTCCGTTGATCATCGGCGTCAACGAGGCGATGGGCGGGCGCGAATACCTGGTCGCGTCGGAATCGGTGGGACTCGAGCCGCTCGGCTTCTCGATCCTGCGCGACGTCGCGCCGGGCGAGGCGATCTACGTCGACCTTGCGGGCGGCTTCCATGCGCGCCAGTGCGCGGAGCGTCCGTCGCTCAATCCGTGCATCTTCGAGTACGTCTACCTGGCCCGTCCCGACTCGGTGATGGACGGCGCGTCGGTCTACGAGGCGCGGCTGCGGATGGGCGGCGCGCTCGCGCGGCAGATCCGCAACATCCCGCAGGCGCGGGACATCGACGTCGTGATCCCGATTCCGGATTCGAGCCGGCCGTCGGCTCTCGAGCTCGCGAACACGCTCGGCAAGACGTACCGCGAAGGATTCGTCAAGAATCGCTACATCGGCCGCACGTTCATCATGCCGGGGCAGGCGATGCGCAAGAAGAGCGTGCGCCAGAAGCTCAATCCGATCGGCATGGAATTCAGGGACAAGGTCGTGCTGCTCGTCGACGATTCGATCGTGCGCGGCACCACGTCGCGCGAGATCGTGCAGATGGCGCGCGACGCCGGCGCGCGCAAGGTCTACTTCGCGTCGGCCAGCCCGCCGGTGCGCTTTCCGAACGTCTACGGCATCGACATGCCGAACCGGAAGGAGCTGGTCGCCACCGGACGCAGCGAAGCGGAGATCGCCCGCGAGATCGGCGCCGATCTGCTGGTGTACCAGGAGCTCGAGGCATTGAAGGACGCGGTGCGCGACTGCAACCCGGTGCTGCGCGACTTCGAGGCGTCGTGCTTCGACGGCAGGTACATCACCGGCGACATCACGCCCGATTACCTGTCGCAACTCGCCACCGAGCGCGGCGAGTCGCGCGGCGAGCCGGAGCCCGAGTTCGCGGAGGACGCAAACGCAAGCGGTGCATAAGCGGCCATGGCGTCGTGACGCCGAACGTGCTATAGTGAACTTGCGCCGATTTGAGCTTCAGCTTGCGGGCGCGTAACAAATTCCGCTAAAGCGAGGTTCGCTCCAGCCCGAGGATATCGGGCGGGGCACACGAAACCCGTCTGGCGGAGGCCCGACGGGTTTTTTGTTTTCGTGGGTGGACGACGATGAGCGAGCACACGCAGCAGCGCGGCTTCACGACCGCGATCCTCCATTGCGACCGCGACGCGCCGATCGAGCACGGCGCGCTGCACAAGCCGCTGCACGTTTCGGTTGCCTACGGGTACAGGGACGTCGCGGACCTGATCGCCGTCTTCCAGGGCCGGCAATCCGGTTATGCGTACGGCCGGCAGGGCAACCCGACGACCGCCGCGCTCGAGGCGAAGGTCACGGCAATGGAGAGCGGCGTGGCGAGCGTCTGCTTCGCGACGGGCATGGCCGCCATCGAGGCGACGCTGCTCGCGCTGCTGCGCGGCGGCGACCACATCGTCGCAAGCTCGTTCGTCTTCGGCAACACCAACAGCCTGCTCGCCACGCTGGCCGACCACGGCACGCCGGTGACGTTCGTCGATGCGACGCGGGCGGAGAGCGTCGAGCGCGCGCTAACGCCGGCGACGCGCCTGGTGTTCGTCGAGACGATCGCCAACCCGCGCACGCAGGTCGCCGACCTCGCGCGCATCGGCGCGCTCTGCCGCGAGCGCGGCCTGCTCTACGTCGTCGACAACACGATGACGTCGCCGTGGCTCTTCCGTCCGGTCACCGTGGACGCGGGTCTCGTGGTCAACGCGCTCACCAAGTACATCGGCGGACACGGCAACGCGCTGGGCGGTGCCGTCACCGACACCGGCCGCTTCGACTGGACGCGCTTTCCGAACATCGCCGAGAACTACCGGACGCAGAAGCCTGCGCTGTGGGGCGTGATGCAACTGCGCAAGAAGGGCCTGCGCGATGGCGGCGCCACGCTGACCGCCGAGCAGGCGCACCACATCTCGGCGGGCGCGGAGACGCTCGCGCTGCGGATGGACCGGCAGTGCGCGAATGCGCAGGCGCTCGCCGAGTTTCTCGCCGCGCACCCGGCGGTGCGTGCCGTCTACTACCCCGGCCTGCCGTCGCATCCGCAGCACCGGCTCGCGCAGGCGATGTTCCGTGCGCCCGGAGCGCTGCTGTCGTTCGAGCTTGCGGCGGGCCGCGACGTGCTCGCATGCCTGAACCGGCTGCGCATCGTCGTGCTGTCGTCGAATCTCGGCGACAACCGCACGCTCGCCATTCCCGTCGCGGAGACGATCTACTGGGAAATGGGTGCTGCACGGCGCGCGGAAATGGGCATCGCCGATTCGCTGATCCGCGTTTCCGTCGGCATCGAGGACCGCGACGACCTGATCGGGGACTTCCGGCAGGCGCTCGGGTGACGGCGCTGCGGAGCCTGCGGCGGTGCCGGTCCACCACGACGCTTGTCCAACCGCAGTGCTGGTGCGACGGCGGCGCCTGTCCTGATGTCGGCCAAAGAGCGTAGACTGCGCATCTCGTGAGGAGGGCGCCATGGCCAACCGCGACAAGCAGCGCAAGGAACCGAAGAAGCCGAAGCAGCCGAAGAAGCCGGCCCCGAAGCCCTGACTCGGTAGCGCCCGGCCCGGCACCGCGATCGCGGTGCCATTGCGCCGCGCGTCAGCGCGACGCCGACTTCGCGCGCGCCGCCGGACCGAGCCAGCGCGACAGCGCCACGACCAGCGGTATCTGACGATCGCGTTGTCGCCGGCAAGGATCGGATCGATCACGATGATCGATGCGAGCGCCGAGAACCAGGCGGCGGAGAACAGTTCCGGGCTCATGCTTCGATATCCCGGCTGCGGGCGCCGGCGGCGTCGATTTCGAGATAGTGGCCGCGATCGCCCCAGTCGGCGAGAACGAGCCGCTCGCGCGCGATGCCGTCGACGATGCTCGCGTGCCGGGCGGGGCGGTGCGTATGACCGTGGATCATGCGCGCGACGCCGTGGTCACGGAACGCCTGCTCGACGGCGCCGGCATTGACGTCGAGGATCGACTCCGGCTTGCGCGCGGTCGCCGCCCGGCTGCCGCGCCGCAGCCACGCGGCGATCCAGCGGCGAATCCGATAGGGCAGGCGCAGCAGCCGCCGCTGGTTTTGCGGGTCCCGCGTCCACGCGCGGTAGCGCTGGTAGCCGACGTCGTCGGTGCAGAGCTCGTCACCGTGCGTGAGCAGCGTCGGCGTGCCGCCGAGGTCGACGATCGTGTGCTCGCCGAGCAGCGTCGCGCCCGCCGCGCGCGCGAACGCGGCGCCGAGCAGGAAGTCGCGGTTGCCGCGCGCGACGTGGAGCGGAACGCCGCTGTCGGCGATGCCGCGCAGCGACGCGACGATCGAGCGCGCGAACGGCTCGCGGCACTGATCGTCGCCGATCCACGCGTCGAACAGGTCGCCCATGATGTACACGGCCGCCGCATCGCGCGCGGGTCCGCGCGCGAAGGCGTGGAACGCCGCCGCTGCGGCGGTGCGCTCGGGCGCGAGATGAAGGTCCGACAGCAGCAGCGTCGGCGTCATCGCACGTGCGCGATGGCCCGATCCCGGGGCTCGCCGATGCGGTGGCTAGACGTTGCCGGGGCGCTACGCCACTTCCTCGACGCCCGTGATGACCACGTCCTGCGTCGGCACGTTCTCGTGGAAGCCGGAGCGGCCGGTCGCGGCCCCGGCGATCCGGTCGACGACGTCCTTGCCTGCGACGACCTTGCCGAAGACGCAGTAGCCGTAGCCTTGCGGACTCGGCCCCTTGTAGTCGAGGAACGCGTTGTCGGCGACGTTGATGAAGAACTGCGCCGTTGCCGAATGCGGGTCGGACGTGCGCGCCATCGCCACCGTGTAGCGGGCGTTCTTGACGCCGTTGGCCGCCTCGTTCGCCACCGGCGGGCGCGTCGGCTTCTGCTGCATGCCGGGCAGGAAGCCGCCGCCCTGGATCATGAAATCCGGGATCACGCGATGGAACAGCGTGTTGTCGTAGTGCCCGTCGCGGACGTATTGCAGGAAGTTCTTCACCGTGGCCGGCGAGTTCTCCCCGTCGAGCTCGAGCATGATGTCGCCGTGGTTCGTGTGCAGGAGCACCATGGGCAGTACCGGTTGACAGCGTTTCGGGAATCGGGACTCGGATGCCGGAGGTCAGCCCGCCGGCACGATGCGCGCCGACTTGATGATCACGCGCTCGACCGGGACGTCGGTCGGGAAGATGCCGCCCGGACCGGTGGGGGCGTTCGCGATCTTGTCGACGACGTCCATGCCGCTCACGACCTTGCCGAACACCGTATAGCCGTAGCCCTGCGCGTCGGGCGAGCGGAAATCGAGCCGCTTGTTGTTCGCGACGTTGATGAAGAACTGCGACGTCGCCGAATTCGGGTTCCCCGTGCGTGCCATCGCCACCGTTCCGGGAACGTTCGACAGGCCGGCCTTGAGGCTTTGCTCCGACTCGATCGGAACGGGCGGTCGCGTCGGCTTCTGCTGGAACTGTGCGTCGTAGCCGCCGCCCTGGATCATGAAGCTCTTGATCACGCGGTGGAACTGGGTTCCGTCGTAATGGCCGGCCTTGACGTAGGCGAGAAAGTTCTCGACGGTCTTCGGCGCGGCCTCCGGGTACAGCTCGAGCTTGATCGTCCCGGCGCTGGTGTCGAGCTCGACCTGCGGATTGACGGCGAACGCGGGAGCGGCGCAAAGGCCGAGCGCAAGGGCGGGGACGAGCACGAGGCGACGCAGCATCGGGAGACTCCGGTTCATGGTTTGGGAGACGACGGATTCGGGTGCGACGCGTCGGAGCTCGACGCCTCGCGGACCAGCTTGAGCTTGGCGGGCGCGGTGCGATTGCGCTTGTCGAGCGCGATCGTCCTCTCGTACTCGACCTGGGCGAGGCGTGCGTAGACGTCGCCCAGGTTCTCGTGCGCGACCGCGTAGTCCGGCGCGGTCTGCACGGCGCGCTCGAGCTCGTCGCGGGCGAGCGCATATTCGCCCTTTTGCGCATAGAGCACGGCGAGATTGTTGCGCGGCTCCGGCAGCTCCGGAAACTCGGCCAGCAGACCGCGGAAGACCGCGATCGCCTCCTCGGTCTTGCCTTCGTCGGTGAGCGCAACGCCCTTCAGGAAGCGCGCCTGCGCCTCGCGCGGGCGCTCCGCCGTCAGGCGATCGAGCCGCGCGATCGCTTCGGCATATTGCTTGCGCTCGAGCAGATCGCGCGCATCGTGCAATCCCTGCGCATAGGCCTTGCGCTGCGCCTCGTCCATTTGTCGCGGATCCTGCGGCGCAGGCGGCGACTGCGCGGCGGCCGCCATCGCGGCCAGCGTGAACAGGGCAGCGGATGCGAGGGCGGAGAACGAGGGGCCGGGCATGG
Source organism: Casimicrobiaceae bacterium (assembly GCA_036375455.1). Lineage (GTDB taxonomy): Bacteria > Pseudomonadota > Gammaproteobacteria > Burkholderiales > Casimicrobiaceae > VBCG01. The sequence continues at coordinate 6,041 of DASURV010000159.1, forward strand.
CGAATGACGGCGAATCCCGCGATTCGATTCGCGTCGCGGAATTCTAGCAGGCCGATCGGGAGTGCCTCCGCAGCCGTCTCGCGTTCATCCGCATTTCGCGCCAACGCGCTCCACGTGTGAGTTGTTCAGCGGTTCCCCTGATCTAACCGACCGCGGTGATGCCCGAGCCGTCGCGCAGCCGCGCGACCGTCGTATCGATGAGCTGCCGCGCGATCGACATCGGGCTCGGAAGGTCCGGCAGCGCATGCACGGGAAACCAGCGCACGTCGGCAATCTCCGCGGGATCCGGCCTGAGCTCGCCGCCCGCATAGTGCGCGGTGTACGCGATCATCAGCGAGTGCGGAAACGCCCACGACTGGCTCGCGAAGTAGCGCAGATCGATGACCTCGACGCCGACCTCCTCGCGCACCTCGCGATGGATGCAGTCCTCGATCGTCTCTCCCGCCTCGACGAAGCCCGCGAGCGCGCTGTACATGGCCCCTGGAAACCGGTTGGCACGCGCGAGCAGGACCTCGCGCTCGCGCGTGACGAGCACCATCATCGCGGGGCTGATGCGCGGGTACGCGACATGGCCGCATGCCGGGCATTGCTTGGCGCGCTCGCTCTCCTTTTCGAGCGTGCGACTGCCGCAGCGTCCGCAAAAGCGATGCGTGCGGTCCCACTCGACGACCTGGAACGCGCGCGCGGCGGTCGCGAGCAGCGGCTCCGGCATGCGCAGGAACAGCGAGCGCAGACCGGCAAGCCGGAATCCGTCGGGCGCCGCGGCGTCGTCGGACAGCGTCACCGCCACGCACGCCACGCCGTCGAGCCGGCCCAGGTAGTGGCGCTCGCCGGTCAGCCCCGCACGCTCGAGATCGGCGACGAGCGGCAGCGTGGGAGCGCCCTCGTCGCCGCCGACCAGCAGCTTCGACTGCGCGAACGCGAACGCGAGCGACGTGCCGGGCAGCGGCGCGGGCGCGACATGCGACGCGGCGAAGCCGCTCGGCGTATGCAGCATGCGTCAGGGAGAAACGCGCTCCATGCGGGAGTCGTTCAGACGTTACTCAGCGACGCGCCGCGCGCTGCCGTCGCTGCGGGCCGCGCGGGCGCCCGATCATGCGGTGAGCGACAACGGCAGCTTGCGCAGCCGCTTGCCGGTCGCCGCCGCGAGCGCGTTCGCGACCGCGGGCGCGATCGGCGGCACGCCGGGCTCGCCGACTCCCGTCGGCTTGGCGGTCGACGCGACGATGTGCACGTCGATCGCCGGCATCTCGTTGATGCGCAGCACGCGGTAGTCGTTGAAGTTCGATTGCTCGACCGCGCCATCCTTGATCGTGATGGCGCCGAAGAGCGCGGCCGACAGTCCGAAGCCGACGCCGCCTTCCATCTGCGCGCGCACGTTGTCCGGGTTGACGGCCAGGCCGCAATTGACCGCGCACACGACGCGGTCGACGCTGAACGTGCCGTCGCCGCGCACGGTCACTTCGGCCACCTGCGCCACCGCCGTGTTGAACGATTCGTGCACGGCGATGCCGCGCGCCCGCTTTTCGCCGGACTTGCCTGGGGCGAGCGGCTGCCCCCATCCCGCCTTTTCGGCGGCGAGCTCGAGCACGGACAGGTGTTTCGCCCGCTGCGCGAGCAGCGCCCGGCGAAATGCGACCGGATCCTTGCCGGCTGCGGCGGCCAGTTCGTCGACGAAGGTCTCGGTCGAATAGGCGGTATGCGTCGAGCCGACCGAGCGCCACCAGAGCACCGGCACGCCGATCTGCGGCGAATGCAGGTCGACGTGCAGATTGGGGATCGCGTAGGGCAGCGTCGAGGCGCCTTCCACCGAGGTCTGGTCGACGCCGTTCTTCACCATCGTCGACTCGAATGCCGTGCCGGCGAGAATCGACTGGCCGACGATGCGGTGCTGCCACGCGACGAGGTTGCCCTCGCCGTCGAGGCCCGCCTGCAGCGCGTGATAGTAGGCGGGACGGAAATAGCCGGCGCGCATGTCGTCCTCGCGCGTCCAGACCAGCTTGACCGGCACGCCCCGCTTGCCCTGCGCGGCGAGGCCCCTGGCGATCGACGCCGCCTCGACGACGTAGTCGGAGTGCGAGCTCGCACGCCGTCCGAAGCTGCCGCCGGCGAAGAGCTGATGGATCTCGACCTGCCCGGGCTTGAGTCCGACCGTCGCCGCGATCGCCATCTGATCGCCGGTCTGGGACTGCTCGCCGTTCCAGACTTCGCAGCGCTCCGCATCGAGGCGCACGACGCAGTTCATCGGCTCCATCGCGGCGTGCGCCAGATACGGGAACTCGTAGGCCGCCTCCAGCTTGCGCGCCGCCTTCGCGAGGGCCGTCCCGGCATCGCCGTCGTTGCGGGCCACCGCGCCGGGCGTGCCGGCGAGGCGCTTGAGCTCCGCGAGAATCTCCGCCGACGAGTGCCTGAAGCCGCTCGCCTCGTCCCACTCGATCTTCAGCGCGTCGCGGCCCTTCTTCGCCGCCCAGAAGCTCGTCGCGACGACGGCGATGCCGTTGGGAACCTCGACGACGTAGCGCACGCCCGGCACGCTCTGCACGCCCGCCGGATCGAAGCGCTTCACCCTCGCCTCGAAGCGCGGCGGATGCGCGACGACCGCCGTCAGCATGTCCGGCAGCCTGACGTCCTGGGTGAACGTCGCCGTGCCGGTCGACTTCGCCTTCGAATCCGTCCGCGGCGCGCCCTTGCCGATGTAGACGAAGTCCTTCGGGTCCTTGAGCTTCGGCGAGGGCGGCATCGGCTGCTTCGCGGCCGCGGTGGCGAGCTCGCCGAACGTCGCCTTCCTGCCGCCTGGGTGCGCGACGACGCCGTTCTTCACCGTGACCGATTCCGGCGCGACCTTCCAGCGCTCGGCCGCCGCGGCCACCAGCATGGCGCGCGCCGCGGCGCCCGCCTGGCGATACTGCTCGAACGAATTCGCCATCGCCGTCGAGCCGCCGGTGCCCTGCGCCTCTCCCCACAGCAGATTGTTGTAGCGCTTCGCATCCGCCGGCGCGCCTTCGACGCGCACCTGCGACCACGCGGCGTCGAGCTCGTCGGCGATCAGCATCGGCAGTCCCGTGTACGTGCCCTGGCCGAGCTCGACGTGCTTGACGATGACGGTCACCGTGCTGTCGGGCGCGATGCGCAGGAACGCATTGGGCGCGAAGGCGGAGCCTCCCTCCGCCGCGGTGCCCTTCGTTGCCTGCGCCGCGGCTTCCGCGCCGAAGATGCCGAGCGTCAGCCCCGCGCCGCCTGCTGCGACCGCCTTGAGGAACGTCCTGCGAGTGACAGGTTCGGCCGGGCCGAGCGGACGCATGCGCATCGGGTTCATCGTGGCTTCCTCATGCGGCGAGACTCTTGCCCGCTTCCTTGATCGCGGCGCGGATGCGGACGTACGTGGCGCAGCGGCAGATGTTGCCCGCCATCGCGCCGTCGATGTCGCCGTCGCTCGGATGCCGGTTCTTCGCGAGCAGCGCCGCCGCCGACATGATCTGTCCCGACTGGCAGTACCCGCACTGCGGGACGTCGAGCTTCTGCCATGCGGCCTGCAGCGCCTGCCCTTCCCGGGTCTTCAGTCCCTCGATCGTCGTGACCTCGGCGCCCTGGCGGATCGACGACAGCGGCGTCTGGCAGGAGCGCGCCGGCTGCCCCTCGATGTGCACGGTGCACGCGCCGCACAGCGCCATGCCGCACCCGTACTTGGTCCCGGTCAGGCCGAGCGAGTCGCGCAGGATCCAGAGCAACGGCGTGTCGCCGGCGACGCCGCTGCCGACGTCGATGCGCTCCTTGTTGACGAAGAAGGTCGGCATGACGGTGTCTCGTGCTCCGCGACGGCGGAAACCGCCAATGGTAGGCGATGGGGCGCGCCGTTGCCACTGCACGGGTGTGCAAACCGCGAAACTGCGCGCGCCGACAAGGAGTTAGCGGTGACCGCCGTTATAATGCGCCATCGTCAATCGTCAGCGGAACCACTGCCATGGAAGCCGAACAAGTGAACGCGATCGCCGCCTCGCTCGCGGGCCTTCGCGACCGCACCGCGCAGCTTCGGAGGTATCTTTGACTTCGACGTCAAGGCGGCGCGGCTCGCCGCGGTAGACCGGGAGCTCGAGGATCCGAAGATCTGGGACAACCCGCAGCGCGCCCAGGATCTCGGCAAGGAGAAGAAGCAGCTCGACGGCGTCGTCCATACGCTCACCGGGCTGCAGAAAGGGCTCGAGGACAGCCGCGAGCTCTACGACCTCGCGCGCGCGGAATCCGACGACGCGACGCTGCACGCCGTCCTGACCGACGTCGCGAAGCTCGAGCGGACCGTCGCCGACCTCGAGTTCCGGCGGATGTTCCACCACCCGCTCGACCCGGGCAACGCCTTCGTCGACATCCAGGCCGGCAGCGGCGGCACCGAGGCGCAGGACTGGGCGGCGATGCTGCTGCGGATGTACGTGCGCTACTGCGAGCGCAAGGGCTATGCCGTCGAGGTGCTGGAGGAGTCGCCCGGCGAAGTGGCCGGCATCAAGAGCGCGTCGATCAAGGTCGACGGCGACTACGCGTACGGCTTCCTGCGCACCGAGACCGGCGTGCACCGGCTGGTCCGCAAGAGCCCGTTCGACGCGAACGCGCGCCGGCACACGTCGTTCGCGAGCGTCTTCGTCTATCCGGAAGTCGACGAATCGATCGAGGTCGAGATCAACCCCGCCGACCTGCGCATCGACACGTACCGCGCCTCCGGCGCGGGCGGCCAGCACGTCAACAAGACCGACTCCGCCGTGCGCATCACGCACCTGCCGACGAACATCGTCGTGCAGTGCCAGACCGATCGCTCGCAGCATCGCAACCGCGCGGAGGCCTTCGCGATGCTGAAGTCGAAGCTCTACGAGCTGGAGCTGCGCAAGCGCCAGGAAGAGCAGGCGAAGCTCGAGGACTCGAAGACGGACATCGGCTGGGGTCACCAGATCCGCTCGTACGTGCTCGACCAGTCGCGGATCAAGGACCTGCGCACGAACCACGAGGTCGGCAATACGCAGGCGGTGCTCGACGGCGACCTCGACGACTTCATCTCGGCGAGCCTCAAGCAGGGGGTGTGAGCGGGTTGCCCCGGTGCTCGATACACCCTACAATACACACTGGGAGGTGTATTGTGCGTACGAACATCGTTCTCGACGACAAGCTGGTCAAGGAGGCGTTTCGACTCGCGCCGGTGAAGACCAAGCGGGAGCTCGTGGACCTCGCGTTGCGGGAATTCGTCACGACGCGCAAGCGGCGCGATTTGCGCGAGCTGTTGGGCAAGGTCGGCCTCGACCCCACGTACGACTACAAGAAAGCCCGGATTGGCTGAGGTCCTGGTCGACACGTCGGTCTGGATCGGGCTGTTCCGGCGCCAGGAAAGTGCAGCGACGGCGCGGCTGCGCGGCATCCTGGACGCGCAAGGCGCGATCGCCGTCGCGCCGGTCATCGTGCAGGAGATCCTGCAAGGCGCCGCCGACGAACGGGAGTTCAGGCTGCTCGACGAGTATTTCTCGACGCAGCGCCTGCTCGTGTCCGAGGATGCTCTGCGGACGCACCGCGCCGCCGCGCGGCTGTACTTCGATTGCCGCCGGCAAGGGTTCACCCCCCGCAGCACGATCGATTGCCTGATCGCCCAGATCGCCATCGAGCACGCGGTGCCGCTGCTGCACGACAACCGGGACTTCGACCGCATCGCGAAGGTCGCGCCGGGCCTGGAGTTTGTCCAATGAACGAGCCCCGCGGCACTGCGCCGGTTGCCGACGAGAGCCAGGTCATCGCCGAGCGGCGGGCGAAGCTCGCGGCGCTCCGCGCGGCAGGCAACGCGTATCCGAACGATTTCCGCCGCGACGCGCTCGCCGGCGAGCTGCACGCCGCGCACGACGCCAACGACAATCCGGCGCTCGAGGCGGCCGCGATCCGCGTGGCGGTCGCCGGCCGGATGCTGCTGAAGCGCGTGATGGGGAAGGCGTGCTTCGCGACGCTCGCCGACATGTCGGGCCGGATCCAGCTCTACGTGACGCTCGACGGCGTGGGCGAGCGCGCGCTCGAGGCGTTCAAGCACTGGGACCTGGGCGACATCGTGGGCGCGACGGGGACGCTGTTCAAGACGAAGACCGGCGAGCTGACGGTGAAGTGCGACGAGGTGCGGCTGCTCGCGAAGGCGCTGCGCCCGCTGCCCGAGAAGTTCCACGGCATGACCGATACCGAGCAGCGCTACCGGCAGCGGCACGTCGACCTCATCACCAATCCCGCGTCGCGCGACGTGTTCGTCAAGCGCTCGCAGATCGTGCAGGCGATCCGCGAGTTCTTCGTCGCGCGCGGCTACCTCGAGGTCGAGACGCCGATGATGCACGCGATTCCGGGCGGCGCCGCCGCCCGGCCGTTCGTCACGCACCACAACGCGCTCGACATGGAGCTGTACCTGCGGATCGCGCCCGAGCTGTACCTGAAGCGGCTGGTCGTCGGCGGGCTCGAGAAGGTGTTCGAGATCAATCGCAACTTCCGCAACGAAGGCATCTCGACGCGGCACAATCCCGAGTTCACGATGCTCGAGTTCTACGAGGCGTATCGCGATTACCGCTACCTGATGGACCTGACCGAGGAGCTGTTCCGCACGGTCGCGGAGCGCGTCGTCGGCGCCACGCGGATCCCTTACCAGGGGCAGACGATCGACCTCGGCGCGCTGTTCGACCGGCTCACGATGGCCGAAGCGATCCACAAGTACAACCCGAAATATCCGCTCGCGGAGCTCGCCAAGCCCGACTACCTGCGCGTCGCGCTGGCGCCCCACGACGTCGAGGTGTTCCCGAGCGACGGGGTCGGCCTGCTGCAGCTCAAGCTGTTCGAGGCGACCACCGAGGCGAGGCTCGTGCAGCCGACGTTCATCGTCGCGCACCCGACCGACGTGAGCCCGCTCGCGCGCGCGAACGACGCGGACCCGAGCGTCACCGATCGCTTCGAGCTGTTCATCACCGGGCGCGAGCTCGCGAACGGCTTTTCCGAGTTGAACGATCCCGAGGACCAGGCGGCGCGCTTCGCCGCGCAGGCGAAGGCGAAGGAAGCCGGCGACGAGGAGGCGATGTATTACGACGCCGATTACGTGCGCGCGCTCGAGTACGGCCTGCCGCCGACGGCGGGCGAGGGGATCGGCATCGACCGGCTGGTGATGCTCTTGACCGACAGCGCCTCGATCCGCGACGTGATCCTGTTCCCGCAGCTCAAGCCGGACGGCTGAGCGGGGGCGCGCGCCAGGACCACCGGCAACCGGGCTCGGGCCCGCTGACGTTCGTACCCCCACGCGCCATGCGGCGACGCTTCGCGAGCTTCCGGGAGTTCTACCCGTACTACCTGGCGGAGCACGCCGATCCGCGCTGCCGGCGGATGCATTTCGTCGGGATGTCGCTCGCCGTCGCCGCCGTTGCGCTGGCGCTCGCGAGCGGCAACGCGTGGTGGCTGGTCGCGGCACCGCTCGCCGGCTACGGGCTCGCGTGGATCGGCCACGCGCGCTTCGAGCGCAATCGTCCGGCGACGTTGCGCCATCCGCTCTACAGCCTGCTCGGCGACTGCGCGATGTATCGCGACATGCTGCTCGGCAGGATTCGCTGGTGAGCCGCTCCCGGCACGGCTGCGCCGGCGATTATTCCGGCCCGCCACTGGCGCCCGCTTGACCTGTACCCTACAGGGGTATAGTATCACCCGATGAACGAATCGACCGCGCTGCTCGAGGCTGCGCCGTCCGCGCCGGCGACACCTGCCCGCGTCGACCTCGCGCTCGAGGGCATGACCTGCGCGGCGTGCGCGGTGCGGATCGAGAAGACGCTGAACCGCCTTCCGGGTGTCGAGGCCGCCGTCAATTTCGCGACCGAATCGGCCCGGGTTCGCTACGACCGCTCGCGCGCCGACGTGGCGGCGCTGCTCGCCGCCGTCACGCGTGCCGGATACGGCGCGCACGTCAGGCACGACGAGGATGCCGAGCGTGCGCTGGAATCTTCGCGGCGCGTGGCGGCGTGGCGCGCGCTGCGCCGCGAGCTTGTGTTGGCGGCCGTCCTGACGGCGCCGTTCGTCGTGCAGATGCTCATGATGTTCGTTCCCGGCGGGATCGCGCACGAGGATCTGCTGCCGCGCTGGCTGCAGCTCGCGCTGGCGACGCCGGTGCAGTTCGTCATCGGCCGCCGCTTCTACACCGGCGCCTTTCACGCGCTGCGCGGGGGCGGCGCCAACATGGACGTCCTGATCGCGCTCGGCACCTCGATCGCGTGGCTGTGGAGCGCCGTCGTCACGCTGTTCGGCCTGCACGAGCACGTCTATTTCGAGGCGTCCGCGGCGATCGTCACGCTGGTGCTGCTCGGCAAGGCGCTCGAAGCGCGTGCGCGCGCCGGCACTTCGGCGGCGATCGAAGGCCTGCTGCGCCTGCAGCCGAAGGTGGCGCACGTCGAGCGCGACGGCGCGCAGATCGACGTCCCGCTCGCCGAAGTCGTCGTCGGCGATCGCTTCGTCGTGCGCGCCGGCGAGGCCGTTCCGGTCGACGGCAACGTGGTCGGCGGCACGTCGTCGGTCGACGAGAGCATGCTGACCGGAGAGAGCCGTCCGGTCGTGAAGTCCGCGGGCGAGAATGTCTATGCGGGAACGGTCAATCTCGACGGGTTCCTGCGCTGCGACGCGACGGGCGTCGGCAGCGCGACGCTTCTCGCCGGCATCGTGCGCCTGGTCGGCGAGGCGCAGGGATCGAAGGCGCCGATCCAGCGCCTGGCCGATCGCGTCTCCGGCATCTTCGTCCCGGCGGTCGTTGCGGTCGCCGCACTGGCGTTCGTCGCGACCTGGTGGCTCGCGAGCGACGCGACGGCGGCGCTCGTCAATGCGGTCGCCGTGCTGGTGATCGCGTGTCCGTGCGCGCTGGGACTGGCGACGCCGACCGCGATCATCGTCGGCACCGGGCGCGCCGCGCAACTCGGCGTGCTGATTCGCAACGCGGTGGCGCTGGAAAACGCGGGTCGATTGACGACGTTGATCGTCGACAAGACGGGTACGGTGACCGAAGGCGCGCCCGCGGTCACCGGCGTGTACGGCTTCGACGGCGTATCCCGCGACGACGTGCTGGCCACGGCGGCGGCGCTGGAGCAGGGTGCGCTGCATCCGCTTGCGCAGGCGATCGTCGGCAGGGCGCGCGAGGCGGGGATCGCGCTGCCCGCCGTCGGCGAGTTCGCGGCATTGCCGGGCCAGGGTGCGCTGGGTGTCGTCGGAGCGGGGCGGCAGCACGCGCTGGTCGGATCGCTCGCCTTTCTCGAAAGCCGCGGCATCGCGGTTAATGCCGAGCGCGTGCGCGATTGGCTTGCATCGGGGGTGAGCGTGGTCGGCGTCGCGCTCGACGGTCGCCTCGTCGGCGTCGTCACGCTGGCCGACCGCGTGCGTCCGACCTCGGCGGCCGCGATTGCGCGGCTCGCGCAGCATGGTGTCGACGTCGTGATGCTTTCCGGCGACAACGCGGCGACGGTGGACGCCGTGGCGCGCGAAACGGGGATCGCGACGCACCGCGGGGGCATGACGCCCGCGCGCAAGACGGACGAGATCCGGCGCCTGCAGGCGACCGGGCAGGTCGTCGGGATGGTCGGGGATGGCATCAACGACGCGCCCGCGCTCGCGGCGGCCGACGTGAGCTTCGCGATCGGCGCGGGCTCCGCGATCGCGATCGAAGCCGCCGACGTCACCGTCGTGCGCAGCGATCTGTGCGCGGTCGTCGACGCGATTCTGCTGTCGCGCGCCACGCGGCGCAAGATCCGCCAGAACCTGTTCTTCGCCTTCGCCTACAACGTGCTCGGCATCCCGCTCGCGGCGGCCGGATTCCTGAGCCCGGTCATCGCCGCCGCCGCGATGGCGATGAGCTCGGTGTCGGTCGTCGGCAACGCGCTGACGCTGCGCCGGTTCGGGTCCGGCGCTGCGGCCCCAACGCCGTGAAAGGAGTGGTCATGGAAACCGTCAAGCTGAATGTCGCGGGGATGAGCTGCCAGGGATGCGTCGCGAGCGTCACGCGGGTGCTGAAGGCGGTGCCGGGCGTCGAGGACGCGGTCGTGACGCTGCAGCCGGGCGCCGCGACCGTGACCTACGATGCCGGGCGCACCGGCGTTCCCGCGCTGAAGGCCGCGATCGAGGATGCCGGCTATGGCGTCGCCGCGTAGGGACGGATCAGAGCGCGCGAAGGGCGCGGCGCGCCACGCGCATGAGCATCCGCATCACCCGGCGGTAGCGCGAGGTCCGGCGAAGCGGGCGGACCTCGCGCAACGGCTCAACAGGATCGAGGGCCAGGTCCGCGGCATCGGCCGGATGATCGAGGAAGACCGCTACTGCGTCGACATCCTGACGCAGGTAAGCGCGGTACAGTCGGCGCTCGATGCGCTTGCGTTCCAGCTTCTGGAGCATCACCTGCACGGCTGCGTCGCGCACGCGGTCGCGTCGGGCGACGGCGCGCACGCGATCGATGAGGCGCTCGCGGTCATGCGCAAGTTCGGCCGCTGATCCGCGGCGTCACGGGGCCGCGTTCCGCTCGATCCACGCCGCGAACGCCGCCAGGAACTTCTGCAGAAGCTCGCGCGTCGCGTCGTTTGCGAGCCTGCCCTGCTCGTCGAACAGCTTCGCGGCACCGCCGATGTACGCCTCCGGCGCCTGCAACGCGGGCATGTTCAGGAACACGAGCGACTGGCGCAGGTGGTGGTTGGCGCCGAAGCCGCCGATCGCGCCCGGCGACACGCTGATCACGCCGCACGGCTTCCCGTTCCAGACGCTCCTGCCGGAGGGGCGCGACCCGACGTCGATCGCGTTCTTCAGCGCGCCCGGCACCGAGCGGTTGTACTCGGGCGTCACGAAAAGGATCGCGTCCGCCTTTGCGATGCGCGCGCGAAACGCCGACCACGCCGGCGGCGGCGCGTCGGTGTCGAGGTCCTGGTTGTAGAGCGGCAAATCGCCGATCTCGACGCCGTCGAGCCGCAGGCCTGCAGGCGCCATCTCGCGCAATGCGTTGGCCATTTTGCGGTTGAGCGACTCCTTGCGAAGACTGCCGACCAACACGGCGACATCGCGGGACATGTTCTTGCGCTCCTTTCGTTGTTGACGGGCGACCAAGGCGCGGCCGCGCCATCGCGATAGGAGAGCCGCGGCGCGGCCGAAGTTCCGGCTGCTGCGGCTTGTCGTG
>DASURV010000160.1:0-8504 GCA_036375455.1 Casimicrobiaceae bacterium
GAGCGGGCAGCCCCCGTCCTTCAGCGGGCGGAACGCCTGGTCCGCCGGGATCGTGGCCCGGATCTTGTAGTAATCCCAGGGCGCCTTCGACTCGCTCGGCTTCTTCACTTCGACGAGATACGCCGGGTGGATCTTGCGCCCGTCGATGCGGATCATGCCCTTGCCGAACAGCGGATCGTCGGTCGGGAGCTTCTTCATCTCGTCGACGATCCTGGCGCCGTCCTTCACGTCGTGGAGCGCCTCGACCGCCTTCAGGTAATGCAGCACCGCGGCGTAGACGCCGGCGTGCACCATCGTCGGATGGATACCCTTGTCGAGCGGCGCGAAGCGCTTGGCGAAGGCGCGCGTCTGGTCGTTCATGTCCCAGTAGAACGTCGTCGTCAGCGTCAGCCCCTGCGCGGTCTGCAGGCCGATCGAGTGGATGTCGGTGATGAACACCAGGAGGCCGGCGAGCTGCTGGCCGCCCTTGACGATGCCGAACTCGGACGCCTGCTTGATCGAGTTGATCGTGTCGCCGCCGGCATTGGCGAGGCCGATCACCTTGGCCTTCGACGCCTGCGCCTGCAGCAGGAACGAGCTGAAGTCCTGGTTGTTGAGCGGCACCCTCACCCCGCCCAGAACCTTGCCGCCCGCCCTCTCGACGGCCGCGGTGGTGTCGCGCTCGAGCGCGTGCCCGAACGCGTAGTCGGCGGTGATGAAGAACCACGTGTTGCCGCCGTGCTTCGTGATCGCCGTGCCGGTGCCGTTGGCGAGCATCCACGTGTCGTACGCCCAGTGGATCGTGTTGGGCGTGCACGCCTTGCCGGTCAGGTCCGACGAGCCGGGACCGGAGGCGAGGAACACCTTGTTCTTGTCCTTGGTGATCTGGCTCACGGCGAGCGCCACGCCGGAATTGGGCGTGTCGACGATCACGTCCACGCCTTCCGCGTCGTACCAGCGGCGTGCGATCGCCGAGCCGACATCGGGCTTGTTCTGGTGGTCGGCCGAGACGATCTCGACCTTGATGCCGCGCTTCTCGATGCCGGAGTCCTCCACCGCCAGCTTCGCCGCGACGACCGAGCCCGCGCCCGCGAGGTCGGTGTAGAGGCTGGACATGTCGGAGAGCACGCCGATCTTGATCTCGTTCCCCGTGAACTGCGCCTGCGCGGCGCCGGCGGTGAGGGTGCCGGCGAGCGCCAGCGCAAGCAGACTGCGGTTCATTGCCTTCATCGATGCTCCTCCAAAGTGCGGTCGCAGGCGCAACATCCGGCGACCAGCGTGTGCCGAACGAGAGCGTGCCTGGCAGTGCGTCGGCGACCCCGATTAAACGCCCAGGTATTCGTGCAGCTTCCCCATGTTCCGATCGAGCGCGGCGTTGGGAATCATGTCGATGATCCGGCCGTGCTCCATCACGTAATGCCGGTCCGCGACCGTGGCCGCGAAGCGGAAATTCTGCTCGACCAGCAGGATCGTGAACCCCTGCTCCTTGAGCTTGCCGATCGTGCGGCCGATCTGCTGGACGATGACCGGTGCGAGGCCCTCCGTCGGCTCGTCGAGCAGCAGCAGCCGCGCGCCGGTGCGCAGGATGCGGCCGATCGCGAGCATCTGCTGCTCGCCGCCGGAAAGCTTCGTGCCCTGGCTGCGGCGCCGCTCCGCGAGGTTCGGAAACAGCGCATAGATCTGCTCGACGCTGAGCCCGCCCTCCCGCACCCGCGGCGGCAGCAGCAGGTTCTCCTCGACATTGAGGCTCGCGAAGATGCCGCGCTCCTCCGGACACCAGGCGATGCCGAGCCGTGCGATGCGGTTCGACGGCAGCCGCACCGTCTCCTCGCCCTCGAAGACGATCGAGCCTTCGCGCCGCGGCACGACCGCCATGATCGACTTGAGCGTCGTCGTCTTGCCGGCGCCGTTGCGGCCGAGCAGCGTCACCACCTCGCCGGCCGCGACGTCGAAGGCGACGCCGTGCAGGATGTGCGACTCGCCGTACCACGCCTGCAGGTCGCGCACGGCGAGCAGCGGCGCGCCCGCCTGCGCGGCGGCCACCTTCGGCATCGGACTAGCCATGTCCGGCTCCTCGCGCCGCGCTTCGCTCAACCATGCGCGGCTCCCAGGTACGCCTCGACGACGGCGGGGTTCGCCGACACCGCCTTGTAGTCGCCCTGCGCGAGCACCTCGCCGCGGGCGAGGACGGTGATGTGGTCGGAGAGCGTCGACACGACCGACAGGTTGTGCTCGACCATCAGCACGGTCCGGTTCGCCGATACTCTCTTGATCAGCGCGGCGATCCGGTCGACGTCCTCGTGCGTCATGCCGGCCGTCGGCTCGTCGAGCAGCATCATCCGCGGCTCCAGCGCGAGCGTGGTCGCGATCTCGAGCGCGCGCTTGCGCCCGTACGCCAGCTCGCCGGCGGTCGTGGCGGCGAAGTCCGCGAGCCCGACGGCATCGATCAATTCGCGGGCGCGGGCATCGTGCTCGTGCAGCACGCGCTCCGAGCGCCAGAAGTCGAGCGAACGGCCGCGCCGGCGCTGCAGCGCGATGCGCACGTTCTCGAGCACGGTCAGGTGCGGGAACACCGCCGAGATCTGGAACGAGCGCACCAGGCCGAGCCGCGCGATCGCCGCGGGCCGCGAGCCGGTGATCTCGCGGCCGTCGAAGAAGATCTGCCCGCGCGTGGGCGTCAGGAAATGCGTGAGGAGATTGAAGCAGGTCGTCTTGCCGGCGCCGTTCGGGCCGATCAGCGCGTGAATCGTCCCGCGCCGCACCGCGAGGTTCACGTTGTTCACGGCCACGAAGCCCTTGAATTCCTTCGTGAGCCCGCGCGCTTCCAGGATTGTGTCGTTGGCCATCCGAACCGCCGCCCGCCCGCGGCGCACCCGATGTGCGGCGGACGGAAGCGGATTATCCGGATCGGCACCGAAATGGCAATCGCCGGCGATCCGTCCTCGCCTCAGGTCCGCCGGCCCAGCCAGCGCTGGGCCTTCTGGACGGCGAGCAGCCCCTGCGCATTGCCCATGCCCACCGCGTCGGCGGCCGCGAGCGCGATCAGCAGGAGCTGCGCGGTGGCATAGGCGTCGGCGAGGGGGTCGTGACGCGCGGCGACACCGCCGCCGAAGTGCGCGAGCCACTCGTCGAGACTGCCGCAATCGGTGCCCCGGAACAGTGCGGGAAGCAGAAACGCCAGATCGATGAACGGCAGGCGCAGCTCGACGCCCAGGTTGTCGCGTGCGGCGCGCTCCAGCATCGGCCGGTCGAACTCGGCCCGGAACGCGACGAGCGGCGAGGCGCCGGCGTACTCGACGAAATCGAGCATGGCGAGCGTCGGATCCCGCCCTGCAAGCTGCGTCTCTCCGCCGATCCCGTGGATCAGGATGTTCGCGTCGAGGCTGGCGGCGTGCTGCCGCAGCACCACCTGGAACGCGTCGCCGAAGGCGATCGACCCCCGGCAGACGCCGACGGCGCCGATGGCGATCGGCGCATCGCGGCGCAGGTCGAGCCCGGTGGTCTCGACGTCGACGACGACGTAGCGCGCCTGACGGTGCGCAAGCGCCAGGTCGGCACGCGCCCGGCGCTGCCACGTCGCGAGGCGCGTGCGGCACGCTGCGTCGAGCTTCGGCGCGCGAAACAGCGCGCCGAGCGCGCGCGTGAGGCTGCGCATCGGCACGCTCACAACTGGTACAGGTGCCCGAGCCGCTCCTGCAGCTTGCGCGCCTGCCGGAATGCCTCCTTCAGCACGCGCCGATCGACCTCGTTCAGCGTCTCCGGGTCGATGCGGTTCGCGGCCGCGTGCTCGGGCGCGTCGTCCTGGATGCGCAGGCGGAGCAATTGCAGGAACTGGAACGCCTCGACGGTGGCCTCCACGTAGCGCGCGTCGACGCGCATCGCGCGTCCGGCCGCCCGCAGCCGCGATGCGGTGTTCGTGTCGGCAATGCCGAACGCGAGCGCGAACGTGCGCGCGGCGTCGACGAAGAGCCGCGTTCCGCGCACCTTGATGTCCAGCGTGCCGGGATGCCGCGGGTCGTCGTCGGTGGCGAACGCGCGAATCAGCCCGAGCGGAGGTCCGGATTCGAGCGCGTTCTGCGTCATCAGCCGCAGGAACGCCTGGTTCTCGCGCGTATAGCCGAAAAGCCAGCGCTGCAGCTCCTCGGCGAGCGGGGCCGCGCCGAACAACGGCCGGAAGTCGAAAACGATGTTGGCGCCGAGCAATGCCTGCGGCGTCGGCGCCGTCAGCCAGCCCATGAAGCGGTCCTTCCACTCGGCGAGCGTCAGGCAGTACTCGGGATTGCGCGCCATCACCCCGCCCGGGCACAGCGGGAAGCCCAGCGCCGCGAACGCCTCGTTCACGTCGTGCGCGAACGCGAGCAGCCGTTCGCGGCGGACCACGACGTCGGCGCCGTCGGTGAATGCCAGCGCGTTGTCCTGGTCGGTCGCGAACGTCTGCTCGCCGCGACCTTCGCTGCCGAGGGCGAGCCAGCACCAGTCGATGTCGTCGAGCGCGTGGCGCGCGAGCGTGAGCTCGATCGCCCGCCTTGCCAGCGCGTCGTTGAGCGAGGCGATCGTGCGGGTCAGCGACTCGGCGCCCACACCCTGCGCGAGCAGCGTATGGGTGAGCGCCCGGATGTCGTCCGCGCAATGCCGCAGCGCCTCGAGCGAGACCGCCTGCTGCAAGCCGTCGAGCACCTGGCGCATCGACACGCGCGTCAGCGCGAACAGGTCGCGCTCGCTGACGATGCCGACGAGGCTCGTACCGTCGACGACGATGATCTGTCGCACCCCGCGCGCCGCCATCGTCTCCATCGCCTCGTGGGCGGTCGCGGCGGCGGGGAGCGTGACCACGGGCGTCGACATGACGGCGGCGAGCGGCGTCGTCAGCGGCACGCCGGGCAGCACGACGCGGCGCAGCAGATCGACCAGCGTGAACATGCCGATCGGCGCGTCGTCGGATCCGATCGCGACGACCGTGCGCACCCGCGCCTCCTCCATGCGGGCCAGCGCGGTCGCGAGCGGCGCGTCCCCGGGACAGCTCACCGGTGCCCGGCGCACGAGCTCGGCGAGCGGCCGTGCGATCGACTGCTGGTCGGCCGCCCGCTGCCCGTAATGCGCCGAGAGCTGCGCGAGCGACACCCGCAGCGTCTCGGTGATCGCATGCGTGCAGAAGCGCTCGAATTCGGGCGAGCGCTTGCGCAACTCCAGGAAATCGTCGCGCGCGAGCTGGTAGCAGAACGTGTCCTTCAGCGCGTGATAGATCTTCGTCGACGACCCGCCGACGGACAGCGCACCCACCGGGAAGCACTCGCCCGGCCCGAGCGGCGGCTCGGGCTCCGCGCGAGGATCCTCGAGGCGGCTGCCGACGACGCCGCGCTGGATGATCTGCAGATGGGTCGCCGGTCCCGAGGAGGGCGCCAGGATCTCGCGGTCCCTGGCGAAGTAGGCGAGGACCATTCGCGGGACGGCGAACGCGAACGCGTCGTCGGCCATCCGATCGAACGGCGCGTGCCTGCGCAGGAAATCACGCGTCGACTCGATCAGCAGAGGCGGAGTCGTCACGGCGGGCGCGCCGTCAGGCGGAGCCTCCTTGCGCGTGCTTGGAGGCACCGGGGAGGATTGCGGGCCGGCCGATGGCGGCGGCGCCCCGTTGCGCGTCCGGGGAGGCTCGCAGGCCGCGCATGCCGGTCGCGGGTACGGCTAATGCGCCGTCGCCTTCGCGGCCAGGATGCCGGTGTTCTGCCGTGCGTAGAGCTCGTCCCACATGTCGTCGGCGCGCTTGTCGCGGTAGAGGAGCGAGCCGAGGATCACCGCGAGGAAGCCGAGCGGTATCGAGATGAGGCCGGGGTTGCGCAGGTCGAACAGCGGCTTTTCGAGACCGACGAGCGACGTGTCGTTGTTCCCGAACTTGTCGAGGTTCGCCTTGGCGGCCGCGACGTCCTTCGCGACCCCGCCGAGCGCCGTCTGCATCTTCGCCTTCGCCGCATCGTCGGGGGCGGCGGCGAGATCGGCCGTGAGCTTCGCCTCCCGCGCCGGCGCGGCGTCGACGACCTTCTGCGCGGCCGCCTTGACGACCTTCGGGTACGTCATGTTCGGCGACACCAGAACGAGCCCGATGGCGGTCAGGGTCCCGACGATCATCCCGAGCACGATGCCGCCGGTGTTGCAGCGGCGCCAGTAGAGCGTCAGCAGCACGCACGGGAAGTTGGCCGACGCCGCGACGGCGAAGGCGAGCGCCACCAGGTGCGCGACGTTCTGGCCCTTGGCGGCGATGCCGATGATGATCGCGAGCGCGCCGACGAACACGGTCGCCACCCGCGCGGCCTTGACCTGCTCCTGCGGCGTGACGTGCTCGCCGCGGATCACGCCGACGTACAGGTCGTGCGCCATCGCCGACGCTGCCGCGAGCACGAGGCCCGCGACGACCGCGACGATCGTCGCGAACGCCACGGCCGCGACGAACGCGAGGAACAGGTTGCCGAGCAGCGAGTCCGCGCCGCCGCCGACGTACTGCGCGAGCAGCGGCGCCGCCATGTTGCCGCCGGCGTCCACCGCCTTGATGCTGCTCGCGCCGACATTGATCGCCGATCCCATGCCGAGGAAGATCGTCAGCACATAGAACCCGCCGATGATCCCCATCGCCCAGATCACCGACTTGCGCGCTTCCTTGGCGGTGGGCACGGTGAAGAAGCGCATCAGGATGTGCGGCAGTCCCGCGGTGCCGAACACCAGCGCCATGCCGAGCGAGATCTGGTCGATCGGCGCCTTGAAGTAGAGGCCCGGCTCCAGGAAGCGCTGGCCGAGCTGCTCGGGCGTCATCGTGCGCGCCGCGTCGCCGAGCAGCGCGGCCACCTGCGCCTGGACCTTGGGGTCGCCGGCGACGGAGCCGAGGAACGACGGGAAGCTGAAGCCGTACGGCGTCCACACGAACATGACCAGCACGATCGACGCGGTCACGAGCAGGATCGCCTTGATGATCTGCACCCACGTCGTGGCGACCATGCCGCCGAACAGCACGTAGCCGAGCATCAGGATGCCGACGACGACGACCGAAACCTCGTAGTCGATGCCGATCAGCGTCTTCACCAGCACGCCTCCGCCGACCATCTGCGCCGTCAGGTAGAACGTGGAGACGGTGATCACCGACAGCGCGCCGACGATGCGCGTCGCGCGGGGGTTGTTGCGGTACGCGAGGATGTCGGAGAGCGTGTACTTGCCGATGTTGCGGCACGGCTCCGCGATCACCAGCAGCACGGTGATGTAGGCGACGAGCCAGCCCACCGAGTACATGAAGCCGTCGTACCCGTACAGCGAGATCAGGCCCGCGATGCCGAGAAACGACGCCGCGGACAGATAGTCGCCGGCGATCGCCCAGCCGTTCTGCAGGCCGGACACCCCGCCGCCCGCCGTGTAGAAGTCGGCCGCGCTCTTCACGCGCTTCGCGGCGACGTACGTGACGAACATCGTCACGCCGATGATGACGCCGAAGACGACGAACGTCAGCCAGCGCCACTTGGCGGCGACGGCGCCCTGCGCCAAGGCGGGCGTCGCAACCGTTGCGGCCCACGCGAAGACGGCGAGGCGCGCCCGGTTCGTATGACCCCCCCACCCTCGCCGCTCTACGGCGCTCACGACCGGCCCCCGATCTTCTCGGCGTCGCGGATCAGCTCGCTCGCCATCGCGTCGAACTCGGCGTTGGCGCGCCGCGAATAGACGAAGGCGATGCCCCAGGCGACGACGAACTCGGACAGCGCGAAGACGAGCCCGACGTTGACCGGTCCCCATACCTTGACGCGGAAGAGATCCTGGAAGTACGCCGCGCCGATCGGCAACAGGAAATAGTAGACGACCGAGAAGGCCATCAGTCCCCACAGGAAGCTCGTCTTCTTGCGGTGCAGCGACTGGAAGCGCGGATCGGCGACGATCGACTGCCAGTTGAGCGCGGCAGCTTGAGCCATGATTCCCCCCCTCGACCAGGCACCCGGCGCGTGAGCCGGACGGCGCGCGCGTTCGGACGTGTGATTGTTCTGCCAAGACCCGAGCGCGGTCAAGCCTTCCAGCGCGGCGCGCGCTTCTCGATGAAAGCGGCCACACCCTCCCGCGCGTCCGCCCCGAGCATGTTGCCGGTGATCGTGGCGGCGGCGAGGTCGTAGGCCTCCTCGATCCTCGCCTCGAGCTGCCGATAGAAGAAGCGCTTGCCCAGGGCGACGACCGCGGCGGGCTTTGCCACGATCGCGTCCGCCAGCGCGCGCGCCGCCGCGTCGAGCTCCGCGGCGGGAACCACCCGGTTCACGAGGCCCCACTCGCTCGCCGTCGCCGCGTCGATGAACTCGCCGGTGAACAGCATCTCGAACGCGCGCTTGCGCGCCACGTTCCGGGCGACCGCGACGCCCGGCGTCGCGCAGAACAGGCCGAAATTGATGCCGGAGGTCGCGAAGCGCGCGTCGACGGAGGCAACGGCGAGATCCGAGGCGGCGACGAGCTGGCAGCCCGCCGCGGTGGCGATGCCGTGCACCTTGGCGATGACGGGCTGCGGTATCCGC
>DASURV010000161.1:0-6377 GCA_036375455.1 Casimicrobiaceae bacterium
ACGGCGATGCCGCGGCCGCGCAGCCACGCGACCTCCGCCGGCGTCGTCCACGGCCAGGTCACGATCAGGTCGGGCGCGAGCATGACGATCCGCTCGAGATCGAGCGCCGTCGCGTCGCCGATCACCGGCAGCTCGCGCGCCGCAGCGGGATAGTCGGTTCCCCTGACGACGCCGACGACGCGATCGCCCGCGCCGGCGGCATAGACGAGCTCGGCGGCGTTGGGCGCGAGCGTGACGATCCTGCGCGCCGGCGCGGCGAGCGTGAGCGCTGCGCCGACGTCGTCGACGACCCGGATCTGCGCGCCCGCCGGCGCCGCGAGCACCCAGGCGAGCAGCGCCAGCCGGTGCAGCGCCGCGCGAAGCGTCACAGCCGCCAGCGCACGCCGCCGAAGACGCGCGCGCCTCCGGTCGCGAAATCGGCGGCGAGCTCGTAGTCGCGGTCGAGGACGTTATCGCCGCGCAGGAACAGCGTCGTGCGCGCGTCGATATCCCATTCGACGTCCAGGTTGACGACGCCGTAACCGCCGAGCCGCCGCAGGTTCTCCGCGTCGTCGAAGCGCGCGGACGAGGCGACGACCTCCGCGACGAGGCGCACGCGCTCGAAGGCCTGCGACAGCGACAGCACGCCATGGCGGCGCGCCCGCCGCGGCAGCAGCCGGCCGCTCGTCGCATCGGTGGGCGATTGCAGGTCGACGGAGCCGTGCAGCGCCGTGTCGCGCCATTCGACGTCGCCGTACAGCGTCACGCCTTTCAGCGTCGCGTCGGCGACGTTGTTCGGCCGGCACGCGGACGTCGCGTCGCACTGGAACACGATCAGGTCGTCGACGCGATTGTGGTACGCCACCGCGCGCGCCTGCCAGGCGACGTCGCCGTGGCGAGCGGCCCACTGGATCCCGGCCTCGACGTTGCGCGACGTCTCCGGCCGCAGATCGGGATTCGAGGACCCGGGAAAATAGAGGTCGTTGAACGTCGGCACCTTGAACGCCGTTCCGGCGCTCGCCGTCACCCGCCAATCGGGCGCGAACCGGTAGCCCCAGGCGAGCGCGCCCGTCGTCCTGCCGCCGAACTGCGTCGAGTCGTCGTGGCGCAGGTTCGCCTGCACCGCGTGCGGGCCGGCTTCGATGCGATAGATCGCGGTGATCGCGTTCGTGTCGCGCGCATCGACGGCGAATCCGGCATTGGAGGAGACGCGCTCTTCGCGCCGCTCGACGGCAAGCGTCAGCGCCCCCGCGGGAAGCGTCACGTCGTTCTGCCACGCGTATTGCCGCTGGTGCGTCTCGAACGGAAAGTCGCCGAAGCCGAACTTCGACACGGACCGGTCGCTGCCGTCGCCGGCGGAAACGCGCGACTTCCATCCGCCGGCGAGCCGGCCCGCCCACGCGACCTGCCAGGACGTGAGTGTGGTCACCGTGCGATCGTCGAAGGCGTCGCCGCCGTCGAACTGATTGTCGAGCCGGCTGCGGAAATACCGGACCGACAGCGCCTGGTCGGCGGTCAGGTCCAGCGCGCCCTGCGCACTGACGCTTGCGTTGCGATAGCCGTCCCGATCCGGGTCGTAGGCGAAATTCGCCGGGTTCACGATCGCGTTGAAGCCGTTGCTGCGACTGCCCGCGACCTGCACGCTGCCGCTCGCGGCGCCGCGGCCTCCCGACACTCCCGCGGTTCCCGACCAGGTGTCGAAGGTTCCATAGCCGAGCGATGCGTTCGCGCGCACGCCCTCCCGGCCGCGGCGGGTGAACACCTGGATCACGCCGCCGATCGCATCGGCGCCGTAGAGGCTCGACGCCGGACCGCGCAGGATCTCGATCCGCTCGATCTGCTCGAGCGGGATCGCCTCGAGGGCCGTCGCGCCGCTCGACGCCGACGCGACGCGCATGCCGTCGATCAGCACCAGCGTCTGCGCGGCGTTCGCACCGCGCAGGAACACGCCGGACGTCGCGCCCGGTCCGCCGTTGCGGACGATCTCCACCCCGGGTTGACGCGCGAGGAGCGCGGCGATGCCCTGCATGCCGGCGCGCGCGATCTCGCCGGCGTCGATGACCGTGACGTCGGCGACCAGATCGAGCAGCGGTTGCGGCATGCGCGACGCGGTGACGACGATCGGGTCGAGAACCGCCGGACCGGTGCGTGGCGCGAGGGGCTGCGCGGTTGCGTCGACGATGCCTGCGGCAACGACGAGCGCAACCCGCCACGGGCGCAGCGCCGCGCGGGAGCACGAGGGAACGCACATGTTGCAACCGTCCGCGTCATGCCGTGGGGACCCCGCACGGCGATTGATCGGCACAACGCGACATCGGTCGCGCCCGGGGCGCGGAACGGCGAACGGGAAGGCGCTGCCGGTGCGCGACGCCGGGCGGCAACGGATCCCCGCGTTGCTTGGGCGACGAGCGCGCCGCCTGAAGGCGTCGCGCCCGCTGCAGGCCGGTCTCCGGGCTCGCCGGTCGCGGACCGGCCTACCGTTGCGGGGGCAGCCGCGGCATGGCGCGCCTTCGCGCGCGCACCGCGTTCCCGTTTCACCCGCCGGGAGGTACCGTCCGGCGGACACCTGCGACCGCCATTCTATAGTGGTTTGATATAATTGCGACCCTTTCGAAATCCGCCCGTGCCACGCAAGCTCTACATCCGCACGTTCGGCTGCCAGATGAACGAGTACGACTCGGACCGGATGGCCGACGTGCTCGTCGCCTCCGAAGGGGTCACGCTCACCGGGCGTCCCGACGACGCTGACATCATCCTGTTCAATACCTGCTCGGTGCGCGAGAAGGCACAGGAGCGCGTCTTCCACGATCTCGGCCGCGTCCGCGCGCTGAAGGCCGGGCGGCCCGACCTGCTGATCGGCGTCGGCGGCTGCGTCGCATCGCAGGAAGGCGCGTCGATCGTCCGGCGCGCGCCGTACGTCGACGTCGTATTCGGGCCGCAGACGCTGCACCGGCTGCCGGAGCTGATCCGCGCACGCCGCGCGACCGGCGTGCCGCAGGTCGACATCTCGTTTCCCGAGATCGAGAAGTTCGACCACCTGCCGCCCCCGCGCGTCGAAGGCGCGACGGCGTTCCTCTCGATCATGGAAGGCTGCAGCAAGTACTGCTCGTTCTGCGTCGTGCCGTACACGCGCGGCGAGGAGATGTCGCGTCCGTTCGACGACGTGCTGACCGATCTCGCCGACATCGCCGACCAGGGGGTCAAGGAAGTGACGCTGCTCGGCCAGAACGTCAACGCGTATCGCGGCGAGCGTGAAGGGACGGGGGAGTTCGCCGATCTCGCGCTGCTGCTCGAATACGCCGCCGCGATTCCCGGCATCGAGCGCCTGCGCTACACGACGTCGCATCCGAAGGAGATGACCCCGCGGCTGATCGACGCGTACGCCACGATCGACAAGCTCGTGTCGCATCTGCACCTGCCGGTGCAGTCGGGGTCGGATCGGGTGCTCGCGGCGATGAAGCGCGGCTATACGGCGCTCGAATACAAGTCGATCGTGCGCAGGCTCCGTGCGCGGCGCCCCGACCTGTCGCTCACGTCGGACTTCATCGTCGGCTTTCCCGGCGAG
Organism: Casimicrobiaceae bacterium; assembly: GCA_036375455.1. Taxonomy (GTDB): domain Bacteria; phylum Pseudomonadota; class Gammaproteobacteria; order Burkholderiales; family Casimicrobiaceae; genus VBCG01. Next base: position 3,545 of record DASURV010000161.1, read on the forward strand.
ACCGACGCCGATTTCGAGCGGACGCTGCGCCTGGTCGAGGAGGTGCGCTTCGACGGCGCGTTCAGCTTCGCCTACAGCGCGCGCCCCGGCACGCCGGCCGCCGAGCTTCCCGGGCAGGTGCCGCCGGGAATCCGGCAGAAGCGCCTTGCGCGCCTGCAGGCGTTGCTCGACGCGCAGTACCGGGCCTGCAGCGACGACATGGTCGGCACGCGCCAGCGCGTGCTCGTCACCGGGCCCGCCGTCAGGAATCCGCGCGAGCTGGCCGCGCGTACCGACAACAACCGTGTCGTCAACTTCCCAGGCGACACCGCGTCGATCGACTGCTATGTCGACGTCGACATTATGGCGGCGCTGCCGCACTCGTTGCGCGGCGCACTTGCGCCGGCTTAGACGACCGGAGTGCGCGCCGCATTGGCGGCGGCCGACGGTCCCCTGGCTTTACGGAGATCAATCGTACATGTTGCAGTCTTGCCGTATCCGCGTGGCGCTCGCGCTGGCGCCGCTCGCACCGCTCCTGATGACGGGCTGCGCGAGCATTCCGCTCGACGACGCCCCGAAACCCGCCGAGACCGCCGCGATCGCCGCCGCCGCCGCGACGGCGGCGGCGAGCGAAGCGCAGGCCGGCAATGGCCAGGGCGGCGCCGCGCCGGGCGCGGCGCGGCCCGCGCCCGCCACTGCGGCGGCGGCGGCAGCCGCGGTCGCGGCGCAGGCGGCGCAGGCGGCGAAGCCGTTCGCCGAGGTCGTCAAGGACGCCCACGAGTCGAAGGGTCTCTTCAACCTCTGGCAGAAGGACGACAAGGTCTGGATCGAGATCGAGCCGGAGCAGTTCGACCAGCCGTTCTTCTTCAAGTCCGCGGTGAACCAGGGGATCGGCGAAAACCGGATCTTCGGCGGCGCGATGACGTACCCGTTCGGCGTCGCGCAGATCGTCGTGTTCCACAAGCACGGCCAAAGCGTCCAGCTGATCGCGAAGAACGTCCACTACACGGCGAAGGCGGGCACGCCGGAGGCGCGCGCGGTCGCCGCCGGGTTCTCCGACAGCCTGCTCGCGGCGGCCCCGATCGCCTCGCAGCCGCAGCCCGAGCGCAAGTCGGTGCTGATCGACGCCAACGCGCTGCTGCTGGCGGACATCCCGATGGCGGCCTCGGTGCTCGAGCTCGCCTATCGCCAGCCCTACGGCTTCGATGTGCGCAATTCGTCGATCGGCAGGACGCGCACGCAGCCCGACAACGTGACGCTCGAGGTTTCCGCGCACTACTCGCTGTCGCGGCTCGCGCTGCCGCCGCCGCCGCCGGCGACATCGTCGCTGCCGCCGCCGCCGTTCACGCTGCCCGACGTGCGCAGCATGTTCATCGGTTACCACTACACGTTCGCGAAGCTGCCGGAGGCGCCGATGCACTCGCGCGCCGCCGACGAGCGCGTCGGCTACTTCACGACGGAAGTGCTCGATTTCACGTCCGATGTCCCGCGCACGCCGATCCAGCGGTATGCGAACCGCTGGCGGCTCGAGAAGCAGGATCCGGCCGCGGCGCTCTCCGAGCCGAAGCAGCCGATCGTGTTCTGGCTGGACCGCAACATCCCGCTGCGCTACCGCGAGCCGATCCGGCAGGGCATCCTCGAATGGAACAAGGCGTTCGAGCGCATCGGTTTCAAGGACGCGATCCGCGTCGAGGTCCAGCCGGACGACGCCGACTTCGACACGTCCGACATCCGCCACGCGTCGGTGCGCTGGCAGACGGTGGCGAAAACGTCCTACGGCGCGATCGGCCCGAGCGTCGTCGATCCGCGCACCGGCGAGATCCTCGACGCCGACATCGCCATCGATGCCAACAACGTGCGCGTCGTGCGCAACCTGCGCCACGAATACCTGCCGCCGCGCCGCGATGCGTTCGCCGAGCTGGCGCAGGCGCGCGCCGCTCCGCAGAGCAGGGCGGAGGCGCGAAGCTGCGCGTACGACGACCTCGCGACCGAGGAGGCCGCCTTCGGGCTGTCGCTGCTCGAGGCGCGCGGCGACCTCGACCCCGACAGCCCGGAGGTCGACCGGTTCGTCGACAGGTTCCTCAAGAGCGTGACGATGCACGAGGTCGGCCATACGCTCGGCCTGCGGCACAATTTCCGCGCGTCGACCGTGTATACGGAAGCGGAGCTCGCCGACCCCGGATTCACCGCGGAGCACGGGATCTCGGGCTCGGTGATGGAATACAACCCCTGGAACCTCGCCGTGCGCGGCGAGAAGCAGGGCGAGTACCAGATGTCGACGCTCGGCCCGTACGACTACTGGGCGATCGAATACGCGTACAAAACCATTCCCGCCGAGCAGGAGCCGGCGGAACTGGCGAAGATCGCCGCCCGCTCCAGCGAGACCGAGCTCGCGTTTTCGACGGACGAGGACGTCGCGTATTTCGCCGTCGATCCGGCGGTGAACCAGCTCGACCTCGGGCGTGATCCGCTTGCGTACGCGATAAAGCGTCTCGCGCTGGTCCGCGAGCTTTGGCAGCGCACCGAGCATCTCGAGCTCGGTGCAGGCGAAAGCTATTCGGTGCTGCGGCGCAATTTCACGCGCGGCCTGAACGAGGCGAGCCAGGGCGCGCTCTACGCGTCGAAGTACGTCGGCGGCCTCACCACGCTGCGTGATCGCGCCGGCAGCGGCCGCCAGCCGCTGATGCCGGTCGATGCGGCCAAGCAGCGTGCCGCGCTCGACATGCTGGCGAACGAGGTGCTGTCCACGGACAGCTTCAATTTCCCGCCGGCGTTCCTGCGCCGGATGGCGGTGTCGACGTTCGACATCGAGGACGCGAAGGAGCTGGGGCGCGGCGCACCGCCGCTCGACCTT
>DASURV010000162.1:0-46743 GCA_036375455.1 Casimicrobiaceae bacterium
CCCCCGAGAACCGCCGCAGAGGCTGATGACTCCTGCCAGCGTGTCACCACGCGGCGGGAGCGTGCGCGAAACCCGCCGTTAAGGGCGGGTTTTTTCAATGGCTCGCTCCAGGATCGATCGCGGCCCGCGAGGGTCCGCCGAAGGAGAGAGAGCGATGCCGACCCGCCCACCAACTACCCGGTCCCGGTCGTGAGCGCGCTGCTGCTGATCGGCGGCATCCTGATGCTGCCTTCGCTCGCGCAATTCGCGATGCGGGCGGCCCCCTCGCCGTCCGCGGTGCCGGCCTCGCTTGCGCTCGCGCATCTCAAGGCAACACCGGGACGCTTCGCCGCGACGCTCGCCGCGGTCGTCGCGAGCGTGTCGCTGATGGTGTCGATGGCGATCATGGTCGCGTCGTTCCGCCAGTCGCTCGACGATTGGCTCGGCGTGATGCTGCCGGCGGATCTCTACCTGCGGACCGCGACCGACAGCGCGTATTTCACCGTCGACGATCAGCGGGCGATCGCGCGACTGCGCGGTGTCGCGAGGGCGGAGTTCATGCGTGTGACCTCCGTCAGCGTCGACCGCGCGCAGCCACGCGTCGTGCTGCTCGCCCGCGACATCGAGGCTCACGACGCGGCCTCGCGCCTCGCGCTGGTCGGCGCCTCGATCACGCCGCCGCCGGGGGCGGCGCCACCCGCGTGGATCAGCGAGGCCGTTGCCGATCGGCGCACGCTCGCGGCCGGCCGCACGCTGACGCTGCCGATCGCCGGTCGCAACGTCGCTTTCACCGTCGCGGGGGTCTGGCGCGATTACGCGCGCCAGCAGGGCGCGATCGTCATCGAGCGTGCGCGCTACCGCGAGCTGACCGGCGACGACACCGTCAACGAGGCCGCGCTGTGGCTCGCGCCGGGCGCGAGGGCCGCGGACGTGCGCGACGGCGTCGCCGCCCGCGCCGGCGATCCGGCGCGCGTCCAGATGGCCACGCCCGGCGATCTGCGCGCGCTGTCGCTCGCGACGTTCGATCGCACGTTCGCCGTCACCTACGCGCTCGAGGCCGCCGCCGTCGTGATCGGGCTCGTGGGATTGTCGGCGGCGCTGGTCGCGCAGACACTGGCGCGCAGCCGCGAGTTCGGCATGCTGCGCCATGTCGGCATGACGCGCCGCCAGATCGGCGCGATGCTCGCGATCGAAGGCGCGGCGCTCGCGGCGATCGGCGTCGCGGCCGGATTGGCGCTCGGCTTCGCGATCAGCCTGGTTCTGATTCACGTCGTCAACCGGCAGTCGTTCCACTGGGGCATGGACCTGCACGTGCCGTGGCTCACGCTCGCCGTGCTCGCCTCGACGCTGCTCGCGCTCGCCACGCTGACCGCGCGCCTGTCCGCGCGCGGTGCGACCAGCGTCGCCGCCGTTCGCGCCGTGCGCGAGGACTGGTGAAAAGGACCGGCGACGCGACGCCCGCGCGGCAAGCGGTCGACCCGCTCCGCCGACGGCTGCTCGCGCTCGCGCTCGCGAGCGCCGCTGCGCCGGCGGCTGCGTCGGTCGAGTATCCGGACGTGCGTGGCGGATCTCCGCTCGCGTTTCCCGACGACGAGGGCGCGCATCCGGCATTTCGCAACGAATGGTGGTACGTGACCGGGTGGTTGCGCGATCGGCAGGCGCGCGAGCTCGGCTTCCAGGTCACGTTCTTCCGCAATCGGCCCGGCGTCGCGGAGGCGAGCCGCAGCGCATTCGCACCGAAGCAGCTCCTGTTCGCGCACGCGGCGCTCGCCGATGCGCAATGGCAACGCCTGCGCTACGACGAGCGCGCGGCACGCGAGGGCTTCGGGCTCGCCGCCGCAGCGTTACGCAGGACCGACGTGCGCATCGACGACTGGTCCCTGGTCCAGGACGGCCATGCGTACGCAGCGCGCATTCGTGCGCGCGCCTTCGCGATGGACCTCGTGCTCGAAGCGAGCGCACCGCCGATGCTGCAGGGCGAGCGCGGCGTGAGCCGCAAGGGACCGGACCCGGACGACGCGAGCTTCTATTACAGCCGGCCGCAGCTCGCGGTGCGCGGCAGCGTGACGATCGACGAGCGCGCGCGCGACGTGTCCGGAGTCGCATGGCTCGACCACGAATGGTCGAGCCGCTACCTGCCGCGCGGCGCGGTCGGCTGGGACTGGACCGGCATCAACCTCGACGATGGCGGCGCGCTGATGGCATTTCGGATCCGCGACGCGCGAGGCGGCGTGGTCTGGGCCGGCGGCGGATACCGCGACCGACAGGGCGCCGAGCGGGCGCTCTCGCCGTCCGACGTCGAATTCGAGGCGCTGCGCCGGTGGCGCTCGCCGCGCACCGGCTTCGAGTACCCGGTGTCGTTTCGCGTGCGGGCGGGCGACGTCGTCGTCGCGCTCGAGCCCTTGTTTCCCGATCAGGAGCTCGATGCGCGCGCCGGCGTCGGCACCGTGTACTGGGAAGGCGCCGTGCGTGCCGCGCACTCGGGGCAGGCCGCCGGTCGCGGGTATCTCGAGCTCACCGGCTACGGCGCGCCGCTGCGCATCTGAAGTCTCGCGACGGCACGCATCCGAAGTCCCGCGACAGCGCGCATCCGAAGCCTCGCGCCGCGATCTGATCGCTCGCCGCCCGCGCTCGCAGCATCGCGTTCCTCCCGCCGGCATCCCGGCATCCGATCGGAGCATCCGAAGCGGTCCCCGCTGCGTATAGGGTCAGACGGGAGAACCTGCTTCCGTCCGGCCGATGCGCGAGGCCGCGCAACGGCACGTCGAGGGACACCCTTCGCCGCGAGCCGGCTGCGCGCGCCGCGCGGCGACAGCAAGCGCGCCGGCATTCCGGATCATCACAGAGGAGAGTGAAATGAAACGAGCACCTGCGTCAGTCGCCTCGTTGCTCGCGTCGGCCGCGCTGGCGTGGAGCGTGGGCGTCCACGCGGCAAGCCACCGGGAAGCGCCGTTGATCGCGCTCGATCCGGCGGCCGACACCACCGACGTCTACGCCTTCGTCAGCTACGACGCGGCGAACCTGGCGCTCGCGCCCGCCGAGCGGCGCGTCTCGTTCATCGTCAACGTGCTGCCGGGACAGGATCCGAGCGACGGCCCGAACTACTTCAGCTTCGACGACGACGTGCTGTACGCGATCAACATCGACAACGATCAGGACGGCCGGGCGGAGGACGTCGTGTACGAATTCCGCTTCAAGACGGAGGACCGCCCGATCGGCGGGCCCGGCGGCCTGACATCGCCGGTGCCCTCGCTCGGCAACCCGCACATCAGCGCGCTCGGCGGGCTCCTGCAGGGCATCACCAGCCTCGACGGGCCGGGGTCCGAGGGCTTGACGCGGCGGCAGACGTACACGGTGACGGAAGTGCGCGGCAACGTGCGCACGCCGCTGTTCGCGGGCCGCACGCTCGTCGCCGTGCCGTCGAACGCCGGCCCGGCGACGATGCCGAACTACGCCGAACTCGCCGCGCAGGGGATCCATACCGACGCCGCGACCGGCATCCGCGTCTTCGCGGGCCAGCGCGCGGAGACGTTCTACATCGACCTCGGCGCGGTGTTCGACACGCTGAACCTCCGCCGCTACCTGCCGGCGCTCACCGCCGCCGAGGACGTCGACAACGTCAACCCCTTCGGCGTCAATCGCTTCAGCGGCGCGAACGTCAACACGATCGCGATCGAGGTGCCGATCCGCCGCATCACGAGCGACGGCAATGCGGCGGCGACGACGGCGTTTCCCGTCATCGGCATGTACGGCAGCACCGCGCGGCACAAGGTCAAGGTGCTCCGCGGCTCGCGCAAGGATCCGGTGAATTCCGGCCCGTGGATGCAGGTGTCGCGGATGGGCAATCCGCTGGTGAACGAGCTCATCATCGAGACGCCGCTCAAGGACCGCTGGAATGCGACGGAGCCGGAAGACGAGGCGCGGTTCCAGGCGTCGTACGCGAACCCGGTGATCGCCGCGGCGCTCGAGCTCGTGTCCGGCGTGCCGGTCGTTCCGATCGATGGCTCGCCGAAAGCGAGCCGCACCGACCTGATGAGCATCCTGCTCAAGTACCCGGGCCAGGCGCTCGCGGGATCGAACTGCGGGCAGCCGTGCGCCGAGTTGCTGCGGCTCGATCTGCGCGTGCCACCGACGGCGCCGGAGAACCAGAGCCGTCTCGGTGCGGCATTGAGCGACGACAAGGCCGGCTGGCCGAACGGGCGCCGTCCCAACGACGACGTGACCGACATCGCCGTGCGCGTCGTCGGCGGAACGAACTACATCGCGGCCCGCGTCGGCGACGGCGTCAACTTCCTTGCCGGCGCGCCGACCACCGGCATTGCGCTGACCGCGAACGGCATCGCCAAGGAGTTCCCGTTCCTGCCCACGCCCTACGACGGCAGGAACCGGCGTCATGTCGACTGCGACGAATCCGGTCCGGGCGCGAATGCCTGCGGACCGCTCGTGCCGTAACCGGGCGCACGCCCGCGCGGAGGGCCCGAGGGGCGACCCCTGGGCCGTCCTTCCGCGCACGCGCTCGAGCATGCTGCGCGAATCTCAGCGGCGCTCGGCGGAGAAGACGCCCGGTATGTCGCGCGCCATCTGCAGCGCGCGCTTCAACTGGCCGACGCTTTCGACCTCGAGCGTGAACGCCATCCGCGCCTGATGCTGCCGGGTCTGCGTATTGACCGCGGTCACGTTGATCTTCTCGCGCGTCAGCAGCTCGGACAGGTCGCGCAGCAGGCCCTGCCGATCGCTCGCCTCGACGACGATGTCCACCGGGAAGAGCTGATCGCGCGACGCGCCCCAGCCGGCCTCGATCAGCCGCTCGGGCTCGCGCGCGCCGATGCGCCCGACGTTCGGGCAAGCGGCGCGGTGGATCGTGATGCCCTTGCCGCGCGTCACGAATCCGACGATTGCATCCGGCGGCGCCGGCTTGCAGCAACGGGCGAGACCGGTCAGCAGGCGGTCCACGCCCACGACGAGGATGCCCTGGCCGCTGCCCGCGGCGCGGCTGCGGCGCGTCACGACTTCCGGCTCGGCCGAAGGCGGCGGCGGCACCGGTTGCCCGACGGCGGCGATCGCCGCCTGCACGTGCTTGCTGTTGATCTCGTCGCGCGCGAACGCGGCGAAGAAGTCGTCCGTCTTCGCAAAGCCGGCCTTCGCGGCCACGGCGTCGAGCTTGAGCGCCGTCTGCCCGAGCCGCGCAAGCTCGCGCTCGACCATCACGCGCCCCTGCGCGACCGTCTCGTCGTGCTGCTGCGCCTTGAACCATTGCCGCACCTTCGCTCGCGCGCGATGGCTCGCCACGTAACCGAGATCGGGATTGAGCCAGTCGCGCGAGGGCCCGCCCTGCTTCGCCGCGATGATCTCGACCTGCTGGCCGTTCTTCAGCACGTAGTCGAGCGGCACCATCTGGGCGTCGACGCGCGCGCCGCGGCAGCGGTGCCCGAGGCTCGTGTGCACCGCATAGGCGAAGTCGATCGGCGTCGAGCCCTGCGGCAGGTCCACGACCTTGCCTTGCGGCGTCAGCACGTAGATCGAATCGGTGAAGAGGCTGCTCTTGAACGCCGACAGCCATTCGCCGGTATCGGCGACGGCGTCCTTCCACGCGAGGATCTGCCGCAGCCACGCGATCTTGTCGTCGAATCCGGCGTCGCGCCGCTCGCCGCGCGCGTCGGCTTCCTTGTAGCGCCAGTGCGCCGCCACGCCGTATTCCGAATGACGATGCATTTCGTGCGTGCGGATCTGCACTTCGAGCGGCTTGCCCTCCGGCCCGAGCACCGCGGTATGGAGCGAGCGGTAATTGTTCGACTTCGGCTTCGCGATGTAGTCGTCGAATTCGCCGGGCAACGGCGTCCACCGGTGGTGCACGATGCCGAGCGCCGTATAGCAGTCGCGCACCGAATCGACGAGGATGCGCACGGCACGGATGTCGTAGAGCGCCTCGATGCCGATCTGCTTGCGGCGCAGCTTCTTGAAGATGCTGTAGATGTGCTTGGGGCGGCCGCTCACGTCGGCCGCGAGCCCCGCCGCGGCGAGCTCGCGGCCGAGCGTCGCGACGACGTCGCGGATGTAGCGCTCGCGGTCGAGCCGCCGCTCGTCGATGAGGCGCGCGATCCGCTTGTATTCGTCGGGCTCGAGCGCGCGCAGCGACAGATCCTCGAGCTCCCACTTCAGCTGCCAGATGCCGAGCCGGTTGGCGAGCGGCGCGTAGACGTCCATCACCTCGCGCGCGGCGACGCGGCGGCCGCCGTTGCCGCCGCCCATCAGGTAGCGCAACGCCTGCGTGCGCTCGGCGAGCTTGATCAGCACGATGCGGATGTCCCCGACCATCGCGAGCAGCATCTTGCGCAGGTTTTCCGCCTGCGCGGCGCGCTGCTCCCGGTCGGCGCCGATGGCGAGCGCCTGCACCGAATTCATTCTCGCCACGCCGTCGACCAGCGTGGCGACGTCGGCGCCGAATGCCGCCACGACACGATCGCGCTCGTAGCCCGGGCAGTCGGGCAGCCCCGCGAGCAGCGAGGCCGTCAGCGAATCGGGGTCGAGCCGTTGCGCGGCAAGGATGCTCGCCGTGCCGAGCGCGCGTTCGAGCAGCGGCTCGCCGTCGGATCCGCGCAGGTCGCCGGCACCCTGGCGCGCCATTTCGTAGGCCGCGGCGAAGCGCGCACGATCGGCGTCGGTGTAAACCGGCGCCAGGGACTCGAGCCACGCGCCGACCGCCTGCGGCGCGGCGGCATGCGGCGCGGCATGGGTGACGGCGACCATGAACGATTATAGCGGCCGCGTATCCGCGACATGCGCCGTCACGACGCTCGCGAAATCCTCGTCGGCACGCATGCCGAGCGCGCGGCCGGCGCCGGCGACGAAGCGCGCCGGCCATGTCGACACGATCCGATCGATCACCGGGTCGGGTTCCCAGCGCACGAGGCTCGCGACATCGTCGCCGGCGACCGAGCGCAGCGCTTCCACCATGTCGCCGACCGCGACGCTGATGCCGGGAACGTTGATCGCCCGCGTGCGCGGGAGCTGCTCCGACCACGCCTCATGGCCGATGATCAGGTTTTCGATCACCGCGCGCGGCGACTGCACCCACATCCGCGTCGCCGGCTCGACCGGGCAGACCGCGACGATCCCCTGCAGCGGTTCGCGAATGATGCCGCTCGCGAACGACGACGCCGCCAGGTTGGGCTTGCCGGGACGCACGACGATCGTCGGCAGGCGCAGCGAGCGTCCGTCGATGAATCCCTTGCGGCTCATGTCGGCGACCAGCAGCTCGCCGATCGCCTTTTGCGTCCCGTAGGACGATTGCGGCGTCACCGGAGCATCGTCGGGCACCGGATCGGGCAGCGTGCCCCCGAATACGGCGAGCGAGCTCGCGAAGACGAACTTCGGCGCTCTCGCGCACGCCCGGCAGCGCTCCAGCAGCCTGCGCGTGCCATCGAGGTTGACGCGCATGCCGATGTCGAAGTCCGCTTCCGCCTGGCCGCTGACGACCGCGGCGAGGTGGAACACGGTGTCGGTGTCGGCGGAGACGGCAGCGTCCACCACCGCGCGGTCGTCGAGGCTGCCCTGCATGCCGCGCACGCGCGGATCCGCGTACGCGGGCGGCGCCGCAATATCCACGAGCAACAGTTCGCGAATCGGCCGCGACTGGCCGCGCGAATCGGTGAGCGCGCCGCGCGCGAGAAGCGCGCCGGCGAGGCGGCTGCCCAGGAAGCCGGCACCGCCGGTGATCACCACACGCATTCGTCGATCCCCCGCAGATTCGCCGGCATGCCGGCGGGCGACGCGAATCGCACTCGAGCGCGCCGCGCCGGACTACAGCGCCTGCCCCGCGGCCGCCGCGATCGCGTGCGCAAGCGTCTCCGCGTGCTCGTCGGCGAGCGAGCGCTCGCGCGCCTCCACCATCACGCGCAGCACCGGCTCCGTCCCCGACGGGCGCAGCAGGACGCGGCCGGCATCGCCGAGCGATGAGATCACCGACCGCTCGGCCTTCGCGACGTCGGCATTGCGGCGCCAATCCCAGCCACGATGCACCGGCACGTTGATCAGGCGCTGCGGAAACAGCGTCACTGGCGCCGCCGCTTCGGCGAGCGTCCTCTTCTGCTCGATCAAGGCGCGCAGCACCGCGAGCGCGGCCACGATCCCGTCGCCCGTCGTGTGCTTGTCGAGGCAGATCAGGTGCCCGGAATTCTCGCCGCCGAGCTGCCAGTGGCGCTCGAGGAGCTGCTCGAGGACGTAGCGATCGCCGACCTTGGCGCGCAGCAGCGTGATCCCGGCGTGCGTCAACGCCTGCTCGAAGCCGAGATTGCTCATCAGCGTGCCGACGACGCCGCCGACCAGCACGCCGCGCCGCTGGTAGTCGCGCGCGATCACGTAGAGCAATTGGTCGCCGTCGTACAGGCGTCCTTCGCGGTCCGCCATGATCAGCCGATCGCCGTCGCCGTCGAGCGCGACGCCGAAATCCGCGCGATGCGCGAGCACCTGCTCGGCGAGGAACGCCGGATGCGTCGCCCCCACGTCATCGTTGATGTTCGTGCCGTTCGGCGCGTCGCCCACCGCGACGACGTCGGCGCCGAGCTCGTGGAACACCGGCGGCGCGACGTGATAGGCGGCGCCATGCGCGCAATCGACGACGATCTTGCAGCCGCGCAGGTCGCGCTCGTTCGGGAACGTGCTCTTGCAGAACTCGATATAGCGTCCCGCGGCGTCGCCGACGCGAAACGCCTTGCCGAGCTCGGCTGGCGGGGCGCAGGCGAGCGGCTGATCCATTTCACGCTCGATCGCAAGCTCGACGTCGTCGGGCAGCTTGGCGCCGCCGCCCGAAAAGAACTTGATGCCGTTGTCGCCGAACGGATTGTGCGACGCGCTGATCACGATTCCCGCCGAGAGGCGCAAGGCGCGCGTCAGGTATGCGATGCCGGGAGTCGGCAGCGGCCCGCACAGATACGTGTCGACGCCGGCGGCGGCGAGGCCCGCCTCGAGCGCCGCTTCGAGCAGGTAACCGGAGATGCGCGTGTCCTTGCCGATCAGCACGGCCGGGCGCTCGCCGCGCGCGCCGTCGGCTTTCGCCAGCGTGCGCCCCGCCGCCCAGCCCAGCTTCAGGATCAGATCGGGCGTGATCGGGGCCTCGCCGACGCGCCCGCGCATGCCGTCGGTGCCGAAATAACGCCGTTGTGCGGAGGTCCTGCTCTTGTGGTGGTTCATTGCTCGGTCCGATAACGCTCGCGTTTCCCCGGCCACGGCTCGATCGCGCCCCACACGGCGAGCGCATCGACGGTTTCCCGCACGTCGTGCACGCGCAACAGCCGCGCCCCACGCGCAGCCGCCGCGAGTGCGCCGGCGATGCTGCCGGCGAGGCGATCACCGACGTCGCGTCCGGTCAGCGCGGCAACCATCGACTTGCGCGACAGGCCGGCGAGCACCGGGAATCCGAGTGCGGCGATTGCACCCAGGTTGCGCAGCAGATCGAGATTATGCGCGAGCGACTTGCCGAAGCCAAAGCCGGGATCGACGACGATGCGATTCGCGTCGATGCCGGCGTCGATGCAAGCCTCCGCCCGGCGCGCGAGAAACGCGCGCACCTCGGCGACGACGTCGCCGTAGACCGGCGCGCGCTGCATCGTCCGCGGGTCACCCTGCATGTGCATCAGGCAGACGGCGACCCTGCCGGCGGCCGCCACGTCGACCGCGCCCGGCGCCTGCAGCGCCTTCACGTCGTTGATCATCGAGGCGCCGGCCGCGAGCGCCGCGCGCATGACGGCCGGCTTCATCGTGTCGACCGACACGCAGGCGCCCTCCCGCGCGAGCGCCTCGACGACCGGGATGACGCGAGCGAGCTCCTCGCGCTCGCCGACCGGCGTCGCGCCGGGGCGCGTCGATTCGCCGCCGACGTCGACGATCCGGGCGCCCTCGGCGATCATCCGGCGCGCGTGCGCGAGCGCGGCGTCGCGGTCGAGACGCCCGCCGTCGTAGAACGAGTCCGGCGTGACATTCAGGATGCCCATCACGCACGGCGTCGCCAGGTCGACCTCGTGCGAGCCGGCGCGCAGGATCGTCATTTGCCGGTCGCAGTCGCGGTGCATCGTGCACGGCAGCGGCCAGCGTGCGGAGAGCGCGAGTGGGAGTGCCGACCGTCGCGGGTGGCGCCGACGAGCGGGGCGTGGGTGCACCGCGAAGGAGGCGCCGGGACCCGCAGGTCGGCGTTTACGGACTCCGAGCGCACGCTGCACGCTGGCCGCTGCCGCGGCACCGCACACGACGGGCTGCGCGAGAAAACCCGATCGCGCGTCGCCGCGCACCCCTCTTGCGAAACGTCGAGGCGCGAGGCGGAATCAGGCGTCTACCGGCGACTTCGCCGGATTCGCGGAAGGCGCGGTGCCGCCCATCGTTCCCGCGGCGACCGTGGTACCGGACGTCGAGGACGACGAGGGCTTCGGCGGCCGCGGCGGCTTGCCGGCCATGATGTCGGCGATCTGGTCGGCGTCGATCGTCTCGAGCTCGAGCAGCGCCTTCGCCAGCGCCTCGACCTTGTCGCGATTCTCCTCGATCAGCTTGCGCGCGAGCGCGTACTGCTGGTCGATGATGCCGCGGATCTCGGCGTCGACGTTGCGCATCGTCTCTTCCGACATGTTGACGGTGCGCGTGATCGCGCGGCCGAGGAAGATCTCGCCCTCGTTGTCGCCGTAGACCATCGGCCCCATCAGGTCGCTCATGCCGTAGCGCATCACCATGTCGCGGGCAATCTGCGTCGCGCGCTCGAAGTCGTTCGAGGCGCCCGTGGTCATCTGGTTCATGAACACTTCCTCGGCGATCCGTCCGCCGAAGAGCACCGCGACCGTGTTCAGCATCCGGTCCTTGTCCATGCTGTAGCGATCGGTCTCGGGGAGCTGCATCGTGACGCCGAGCGCGCGCCCGCGCGGAATGATCGTGACCTTGTGCACCGGATCGGTCTTCGGCAGCAGCAGCGCGACGAGCGCGTGTCCCGATTCGTGATACGCGGTATTGCGCCGCTCCTCCTCGGGCATCACGATCGAGCGCCGCTCGGTGCCCATGATGATCTTGTCCTTCGCCCGCTCGAAATCGAGCATGTCGACGAGCCGCTTGTTGGCGCGCGCCGCGAACAGCGCCGCCTCGTTGACGAGGTTCGCGAGATCGGCGCCGGAGAAGCCCGGCGTGCCGCGCGCGATGATGTCCGCCTTCACGTCGGGCGCGAGAGGGACCTTGCGCATGTGGACGAGCAGGATCTGCTCGCGCCCGCGGATGTCGGGCAGCGGCACCACGACCTGGCGGTCGAAGCGGCCGGGCCGCAGCAGCGCGGGGTCGAGGACGTCCGGGCGATTGGTCGCGGCGATGACGATGACGCCGGCACTGCCTTCGAAGCCGTCCATCTCCACGAGGAGCTGGTTCAACGTCTGTTCACGCTCGTCATTGCCCCCGCCGAGCCCGGCCCCGCGCTGGCGGCCGACCGCGTCGATCTCATCGATGAACACGATGCATGGCGCATTCTTCTTCGCCTGCTCGAACATGTCGCGCACGCGCGCCGCACCCACGCCGACGAACATCTCGACGAAGTCCGAGCCGGAGATCGAGAAGAACGGCACCTTCGCCTCGCCGGCGATCGCCTTGGCGAGCAGCGTCTTGCCGGTGCCGGGCGAGCCGACCATCAGCACGCCGCGCGGAATGCGCCCGCCGAGCTTCTGGAACTTCGACGGGTCGCGCAGGAACTCGACGAGCTCGGCGACCTCTTCCTTCGCCTCGTCGCAGCCGGCGACGTCGGCGAACGTGACCGTGTTGTTCGACTCGTCGAGCATGCGCGCCTTGCTCTTGCCGAAGCTGAACGCACCTCCCCTGCCGCCGCCCTGCATCTGGCGCATGAAGAAGATCCACACGCCGATCAGCAGCAGCATCGGGAACCACGAAATGAAGATTTGCGCGAGGAAGCTCTGCTCCTCCTCGGGCCGGGCCTCGACCTTGACGCCATACTTGATGAGGTCGCCGACCATCCAGATGTCGCCGGGGCTGTAGGTGACGTAGCGCTTCTTGTCGGTCGACACCCACCGGATCGTGCGACCCTCGACGGAGGCCGATTCGACGCGGCCGCTGCGCGCGCTCTCGATGAAATCGGAATAGGCGACGGTGTCCTTGCTCGCCTGCCGGGAGTCGAACTGCTTGACGACCGTCAGCACGACGAGCCCGATGACGAGCCAGATTCCGATGTTCTTCAGCAGATTGTTCAAGCGATGCTCCTCGCAGCCGTCGATCGATCGGGGCGGCTGCCTCCCGGCGCGTCGCCGCGCCCGCTTGCCGGCACTGCGGCCGGCATGGCGTCATTTTACCGTCGAAACGATGGGCCGCGGCGGCGTCCGGCGCCCGCAGCGCGTCGGATTGGCTCTTTCAACGCATTCACGTTTGTCTCTCCAGGACGACAGCTCGCCCGGCGGCGCGAAAGCCCTTCGCCACCAGATAATGTTCGCGGCTGCGGTCGCGCGAGGCCCTGGGCTTGCGCAGATACGTCTTGTCGAAGTGCTCGCGCGCTTCGCGCTGGAAAGCGTCGAGGCCCGCTCCCTGGAACACCTTGACCACGAGATCGCCGCCGGGTTGCATATGCGTCACTGCGAATTCAAGGGCGAAATCGGCAAGCCGGATGCTCCGCGCCTGGTCCGCCACGTCGATGCCCGACAGATTGGGGGACATGTCGGACACTACAAGATCGACCGGTGCCCCGCCGAGCGCCCTTTCGATCGCGGCCGCTCCGGCGTCGGTCGCGAGGTCCGCCTGGATGACCTCGACGCCCGCGATGCCGTCCATCGGCAGCACGTCGATTGCGACGATCCGCGATCGCGGGCCGAGGCGCTCGCGCAGCACCTGCGACCAGCTTCCGGGCGCGGCGCCGAGGTCGACGACCGTCATCGCGGGCCGGAACAATCGGTCGCGCTCCGCGATCTCCAGCAGCTTGAACGCCGCGCGCGAGCGGTAGCCCCGGCGAACCGCCTCGCGCACGTACGGATCGGTCAGATGCTCGTGCATCCAGGCCTTGCCGAAGCGGTGCTTCTTGCCGGAAGGATTCAGGGGCGACGTCATGTCCGGACACTATAATCGGCCGATGCTTACGCTGCCGCCCGCCTTGCGTCGCGCGTTGCGCGCCCGCGCGCATCACCTGCATCCGGTGGTGACGATCGGCCACCACGGCCTGACGCCCGCGGTCGCGCACGAAATCGACGTCGCGCTGAGCGCGCACGAACTGGTCAAGGTGCGGGTCTTCGGCGACGATCGCCGGGAGCGCGACGCGTTGCTCGCGCGGATCTGCGACGACATGGGCTGCGGCGCCGTGCAGCGGATCGGGAAGCTCCTGGTGCTCTGGCGCCCGCGGCCCGCCCCTGCTGCGGCCGACGAGTCGCCACGTCCGAGGAAGGCCGTGGCGACGGTGCGGCACCCCGCCTCGCCAGCGGCGGCAAGCCGGCGGCGACGCACCGCCGTGAGTGCTCGGGCCCAGCCGTCGGCGCCGCCCGCGACTCCTCGACGCGCTCCGCCAGGGAAGGCACCCGCCGGCGTGCCGCGCGCCGCGGCGCCGCGACGGCGCCGCGCACGCGGGAACCTCCACCCGCCGCCCCGGCAGCGCGGACAGGGGTAGGCGGCAACTTCGCTCAGATCTTGCCGGCGACGCGCACCCACGTCTGCGCGAGATGCCGGCGGATCACCTCGCAAAGCCGCGCCTCGTCGCGCGCTTCGAGCGCCGCGATCATCTGCTCGTGCTCGGCGACGGCGCCCGCCCACTTGTCGGGCTCTTCGTTGCCGATGAAGCGGATGCGCTTCAATCGCGCCTGAATCACCTGGTGCGTCGAAGCGAGCAGCGCGTTCCCCGATAGCTGCGCCAGCCCGGCGTGGATCGCCTGGTTGCGCCAGTAGTATTCGAGCCGGTTCCCGGCCGCGTAGAAGCCCATCATTTCGTCGTGGGTGCGCCGCAGTGCGGCGATCTGCCCGTCGCTCGCGTTGCGGCACGCGAGTCCCGCCGCGAGCGTTTCGAGGGCCACCAGCACGTCGAGCATGTCCTGCACGTCCTTCGCCGTCAGGCGCCTGACGACCGCACCGCGACCCGGGATCAGCTCGATCAGGCCCTCGCTCGCGAGCACCTTGAGCGCCTCGCGCAGCGGCGTGCGCGACACGCCGAGCGCCTTGCCCAGGTCGCCCTCGTGGATCCTCGTGTCGGGCGCGAGCCGGCCCTCGACGATCAACGTCCGGACCCGGTCGACGAGCTCGTCGTGCAGCGTGCGCCGGTTCAGGGGCGCGATCGCCGGCTCGGCTTGCGCGGCGGCGGATTCGGTGGATATCGAGCTCAAAGGGGTTCCTGGAGGTGCGCGAGCCCGCTCGAAGGCGACTCCTCGAGGCGGAGCGTCGCAAGCTTGACGAAGCGGCAGGATGCTGGCAAAGTTCGCGTCTCGTAATTCTGCATGCAGCATTTAGCATACGCGCAGTTTCCAAGTTGCGATAGCTCTGGCGATCGCCGCTTCCGAGGGTTTGCCATTGCCCCTACCCGCCGAACGATCGATTCCCCGCCCCGTCATTGCCCTGGCGATGGGCGACCCCGCCGGAATCAGCCCGGAGCTGACCGCCAGAGTGGTGTCGCTGCCCGAGATCCGCGCAGCGGCCGACGCGATCGTCATCGGTGACCTGCGTGTGTTCGCCGCCGGCGCCGAACTGGCCGGCGTGGCACCGGAGCTCGACGTGCGTCGCGGCGCGGTCGACTGTCGCGTCGACGGGCGCACGGTCTTCGTCGATCTCGGCCACCTCGATCCTGCGCGCGTCGAGCGCGGCGCGGCGACGCGCACGGGGGGCGAATTCGCCCTCGCCAATTTTCGAGCCGCGCTTGCGCTCGCGGCCTCCGGGAACGCGGACGCCGTCTGCTTCACGCCGTTCAACAAGGCGGCGATGCGCAGCGCCCACCCCGGCTACGACGACGAGATCGGTTTTTCGGCCGAAGTCCTCGGGACGACCGGCCCCGCGAGCGAGTTCAACATCCTCGAAGGCCTGTGGAACGCCCGCGTGACGTCCCACGTGCCGCTCGCGGCCGTCGCGTCGCTGATCACGCGCGCCGCGGTCGCCGACGCGATCCGGCTCACCGATCGCTCGTTGCGCGAGGCGAACGTCGCATCGCCTCGCATCGCCGTCGCGGGCCTCAACCCTCACGCCGGCGACGGCGGCAACTTCGGGCGCGAGGAGATCGAGGCCATCCGCCCCGCCGTCGAGGACGCCCGGCGCGAGGGCATCGATGCCGAAGGGCCGTTTCCGTCGGACACGGTCTTCGTGCGTGCCCGCAACGGCCGTTTCGACGCCGTCGTGACGATGTATCACGACCAGGGGCAGATCGCGATGAAGCTGATGGGGTTCGACCGCGGCGTCACGCTGATGGGCGGATTCCCGTTTCCGATCGTGACGCCGGCGCACGGCACCGCCTACGACATCGCGGGAAAGGGCGTCGCCAGCGTCGGCGCGACGCGCGCCGCGATGCTGCTCGCCGCACGCATGGGCGCAGCCCACCGCGCGAAGCGGGCCGCCGGCGCCGCCGCCACGGCTTGATTCGCACACCCCAGCATTCACGCAGCACTTGACCGGAGGATCGTAGATGTCGGACGCAAGCAGGTTGAGGAAGATCGCCGCGATCGCCGCGGGCGCGTTGTCGCTGTCGCTCGTCGTGCCGGGCGCGGCGGCGCAATGGAAGCCATCGCAACCGATCGAGTTCGTCGTGACGGCCGGCCCGGGCGGCGGCACCGACAATTTCGCGCGCACGATCCAGTCGATCGTCACCAAGTACAAGCTGATCGACCAGCCGATCGTCGTGCTCAACAAGGGCGGGGGCAGCGGCGCCGAGGGATTCCTGTACGGGAAGGCGGCCGCCGGCGACGCGCATCGCGTGACGTTCGGCACCAACAACGAGTACCTGCTGCCGCTGATCGCCAGGCTCGCCTGGAAGGGCGACGACTTCACGCCGGTCGCCGCGATGGCGCTCGACGAATTCGTCCTGTGGGTGAACGGCAAGTCCGACTACAAGACCGCCAAGGCCTACGTCGACGCCGTCAAGGCGAAGCCCGCGACGTTCAAGATGGGCGGCAGCCAGTCGAAGGACACCGACCAGACGCTGACCAGCGAGATCAGCGCGGCGACCGGAGCCAAGTTCCTGTACGTCCCGTTCAAGAGCGGGGGCGAGGCGGCCGTGCAACTCGCCGGCGGCCACATCGATTCGAACACCAACAACCCGAGCGAAAGCATCGGCCAGTGGAAGGGCGGCCTCGTCGCCCCGCTGTGCGTGTTCAGCGCCAGGCGGCTCGCACCGGGGCCGAAGATCACCGCCACGATGGGCTGGTCCGACATTCCGACCTGCGCCGAATCCGGGATCCCGATCGAGCAATACCAGCAGCCGCGCACGTTCTGGCTGCCGCAGGGCGTTCCGGCCGACGCCGTCGCCTTCTACGTCGACCTGCTCGGCAAGGTGCGCGCGACGCCCGAGTGGAAGGAGTACATCGAGCGTTCCGCGCAGACCGACCGCTTCCTGACGGGCAACGAGCTTCGCAGCTTCATCGCAAGCGACGCCGAGAAGGCCCGCAAGGTCTTCGAGCAGGAGGGCTGGCTCGTTCGCTGACGCCATGGCCGACCACGCAGCGCACGTGACACGATTCGCGGCCGAGACGCTCACCGCGCTCGTGACGCTCGCGCTGGGCAGCGCCGTCGTCATCGGCGCACGCGAGTACGGCACCGGCTGGACCGAAGGCGGGCCCGAGCCGGGAACGTTCCCCTTCTATGTCGGCGTGCTCGTCATCGGCGCAAGCGCCGGCAACCTGCTCCAGGCCTGGCGCCGGCGCCGCTCCGGCGCCATCTTCGTCGATGCGACGCGGGCGCGGCGCGTCGCCGCGTTCGGCCTGCCGCTGCTCGCCTTCGTCGCGCTGTCCGTTGCGCTCGGCTTCTATGTGGCGACCGCGATCTACCTCTGCGCCGTGATGCGCTTCCAGGGCGGCTATCGC
Organism: Casimicrobiaceae bacterium; assembly: GCA_036375455.1. GTDB lineage: Bacteria > Pseudomonadota > Gammaproteobacteria > Burkholderiales > Casimicrobiaceae > VBCG01. Next base: position 16,977 of record DASURV010000162.1, read on the forward strand.
TGGCTCGCGTCGATCGCGGTGGCGATCGGCACGTCGGCATTCTTCTTCATCGTGCTCGAGGCCTGGTTCAAGGTGCCGCTGCTGAAGGGGCCCCTCGAAGCGGCGCTGCGGTTGCATTAGCGCCGGCTCGCGGTGGCGAACGTCGAGTCCCTGCTGCACGGCTTCGGCGTCGCGCTGACGGCGTACCACGTGCTGCTGATGGTCGTCGGGGTGCTGCTCGGCATCCTCGTCGGCGTGCTGCCGGGGCTCGGCGCGCCGAACGGCGTGACGCTGCTGCTGCCGCTGACGTTCTCGATGGACCCGGTGGCGGCGATCATCCTGCTCACCAGCATGTACTGGGGCGCGCTCTTCGGCGGCTCGACGACGTCGATCCTGTTCAACATCCCGGGCGAGCCGTCGTCGGTCGCGACGACGTTCGACGGCTACCCGATGGCGCGCAACGGACGCGCCGCACATGCGCTCACGCTCGCGTTCCTGTCGGCCGCGTGCGGCGCGCTCGTCGGCGTGATCCTGATCACGCTGCTGTCGAACTGGGCGGCGGGCTTCGCGCTGCGCTTCGGCTCGCCCGAATACTTCGCCGTCTACTTCCTCGCGTTCGCGAGCTTCGTGGGGCTGGGCGGCGCGTCGCCCCTCAAGACGCTCGTGTCGATGGGCCTCGGACTCGCGTTCGCGACCGTCGGCATGGACACGATCTCCGGCAGCCTGCGGCTCACGTTCGGACTCGACACGCTGGTCTCGGGCATTAGCTTCCTCGTCGCCGTCATCGGCCTGTTCGGCATCGGCGAGCTGTTGCTCAGCATGGAGGAAGGCCTGCGGTTCGACGGTCTGAAGGCGCGCATCAGCCCGCGCGCCGTGCTCGAAGCGGTGGCGTCGATGCCGCGACACTGGGTGGCGTTGCTGCGCGGCAGCGCGATCGGCTGCTGGATGGGCATCACGCCGGGCGGGCCGACGGCCGCCTCGTTCATGAGCTACGGTCTTGCGCGCCGCTTCTCGCCGCGGCGCGCGAACTTCGGTCACGGCGAGCCGGAGGGGATCGTCGCCCCCGAAACGGCCGATCACGCCGCCGGGACCAGCGCGATGCTGCCGATGCTCGCGCTCGGCGTGCCCGGATCGGCGACGTCGGCGGTCATGCTGGGCGGACTGATGATCTGGGGCCTCAATCCCGGACCGACGCTGTTCGTCGACCGCCCCGACTTCGTCTGGGGACTGATCGCGAGCATGTATGTCGCGAACATCGTGGCCGTCGTGCTCGTGCTGTCCACGGTGCCGATGTTCGCGGCGATCCTGCGCATTCCGTTCTCGATCATCGGACCGATGATCGTCGTCGTCTGCTTCATCGGCGCGTACACGGTGGCGGGCAGCATGCCGGACCTGCTGCTCGCGGTGCTCTTCGGCATCGCCGGCTACGCGTTCAAGAAGCTCGACTACCCGATCGCGCCGCTGGTGCTCGCGATGGTGCTCGGCGACAAGGCGGAGGACGCGTTCCGGCAGTCGATGATCATGTCGAAGGGGTCGCTCGCGATCTTCTGGTCCAATCCGCTGGTCGCGACGCTGGCCGCGCTCGGCGTGCTGCTAATCTGCTGGCCGATGATCGCGTCGGTCGTTCGCCGCGTCGCTCCGGCCCGGCGGCCCATCGATGCGCTGGAGGACTGAGGAGAGATCGCCATGAGCGCCCGGAAACTGCGCAGCCAGGCCTGGTTCGCGCGCCAGGACAAGATGGGGTTCTATTACCGCTCGTGGCTCAAGAACCGCGGCTTTCCCCAGGACCAGTTCGACGGGCGGCCGGTGATCGGCATCTGCAACACCTGGTCCGAGCTCACGCCCTGCAATTCGCATTTCCGCACGATCGCCGATCACGTGCGCTTCGGCGTGCTCGAAGCCGGCGGCTTTCCGCTCGAGTTCCCCGTGATGTCGCTCGGCGAGACGATGCTGCGGCCCACCGCGATGCTCTATCGCAATCTCGCGTCGATGGACGTCGAGGAATCGATCCGCGGCAACCCGCTCGACGGCGTCGTGCTGCTGATGGGCTGCGACAAGACGACGCCGGCGCTCCTGATGGGCGCGGCGAGCGTCGACATCCCGACGATCGGCGTGTCGGGCGGACCGATGCTGCGCGGCATCCACCGCGGCAAGGCCATCGGCTCGGGCACGAACGTGATCTCGATGAGCGAGCAGTTGCGCGCGGGACAGATCACGCTCGCCGAGTTCCACGAGGCGGAAGCCGACATGCACCGCTCGCACGGCCATTGCATGACGATGGGCACCGCCTCGACGATGGCGTGCATGGTCGAGGCACTCGGCGTCGGCATGCCCGGCAACGCCGCGATTCCCGCGGTCGACGCGCGCCGCAATCTGCTCGCGCGCGAAGCGGGACGGCGCATCGTCGAACTGGTGCGCGAGGACGTCGTGCTGTCGAGAATCCTCACCCGCCAGGCGTTCGAGAATGCGATCCGCGTCAACGCGGGCATCGGCGGCTCGACGAATGCCGTCGTGCACCTGATCGCGATCGCGCGGCGCGTCGGCGTCGACCTGCGCCTCGACGACTTCGACCGCCTGGGGCGCGGCGTGCACTGCCTCGTCGACCTGATGCCGTCGGGCCAGTTCCTGATGGAGGACTTCTTCGAGGCCGGGGGCCTGCCCGTCGTCATTCGCGAGCTCGGCCGGCACGGGCTCCTGCACGACGACGCCCTCACCGTCAACGGCCGCAGCCTCGGCGAGAACACTCGCGGCGCGCAGTGCTGGAAGCCGGAGGTCGTGCGCACGCTCGACGAGCCGTACAAGCGCGACGCCGGCATCGCGGTGCTGCGCGGCAATCTGGCGCCCGACGGCGCGATCATCAAGCCGTCGGCTGCATCGCCGCACCTGATGCGGCACGCCGGCCGCGCCGTCGTGTTCGAGTCGATCGAGGACCTGCACGCACGCATCAACGACGATGCGCTCGACATCGACGAGAGCTGCGTGATGGTACTCAAGTATTGCGGGCCGAAGGGCTACCCCGGCATGGCCGAGGTCGGCAACATGCCGCTGCCGCCGAAGCTCCTGAAGCGCGGCGTGACCGATATCGTGCGCCTCTCCGACGCGCGCATGTCGGGGACGGCGTACGGAACGGTGGTGCTGCACACGGCGCCGGAGGCAGCCGCGGGCGGACCGCTCGCGCTCGTGCGAAACGGCGACCGGATCGCGCTCGATGTCGCGGCACGCCGGCTGCATCTCGACGTCGACGATGCGGAGCTCGCGCGGCGGCGCGCGGCGTGGCAGCCGCCCGCGTCCCACGGCGAGCGCGGCTACGTGAAGCTCTACGTCGATCACGTGCTGCAGGCGAACGACGGCGTCGACCTCGATTTCCTCGTCGGCCGCTCCGGCGCCGCGGTGCCGCGCGACAATCATTGAACCACGGAGAAGACGCCATGTGCGTGCCCCGCCCGACCGCCGACCTTGCCGGCGTCGTCCCGGTCGCCGCGACACCCTTCACCGAGGCGGGGCTCGCCGGCGAGTTGCAGCCGCTGGCGCTACGCTGGGGGAGGTGACGCGGGCGGGCTTCCGCCGGTCGGGGCTTCGCCCGCGCGCGTCGACGATGCCGACGCCAGGACGTCGAACGTCGTCCAGACGAAATCGGACTGGTATTCGAGCGCTCCCTTCAGCCGGATCGGCACCTCGGCCTTCGCCGAGCTCATCACGAAGGCCCGCCCCGGGTCGAACTGCGACGCCGGCACGATCAGCGTCCTGATCCGCGAGTTCACGTCCATCGTGCTTTCCCGCAGATAAAGCGCGGGGAACGACGCGGGGCCCGCGGCGGCTGCACCGAGCTGGGTCAACACGATCGGTTGCGTGCTGCATGCGAGGTGCTCGACGCCGATCTCGACATTGCTGCCCGGAAGCCGCTTCAGGCGGCGGACGACGGCGAGCGTCCACGCCGCCTGCTCGTCGCTGCGAAAGGCGACCAGCGAGCCGGGAATCACGCGCCGCGGGTTGGACATCCTGCCGCGCAGGCGGCTGCCCGAGGCGCTGCGATCGCACACCTGCCATGCCGGCTGCGGCACGCCGAAGCTCGCCGTCGGCGGAAACGCGGAGAGGCTCTCGTCGGCCACTCCCGCGAGCGCGGTACCAGGCAAGGGACTGGGCGCGCCCATGATCGAGACGTCGTCCACGCCGGCCGCGCGCGAGGCCCTCGCCTGCACGCGCTGGCGCCATTCGTCGCGCAGCATCGCGAAGATGCTGCCCAGGCCGCCCGCGGTCATCTGCACCGACATCAGCGCAACGGTCTTGCGCTCGCCGCGCCGCTCCACACGCACCGGCACGGGCGCGAATGCCGTCTTCAACCGTGCGAGCAGCGCAACGCGTCGCGGATGCGAATCCGGTGCGCCGTCGCGCAGCCTGCTCATTTCCTCGTCGATCGCGTGGGCGATCGGCGTGGTGTCGAGCCACAGACATTCACCCTGATGGCGCGATGAGGGCCGCTGCAGCCCTCTGCCGCCCGCGGGATCGACGACGAACCCGCCGGGCGAGCGCGCCGTGATATCCGCGGCGGCCAGTCGCCGCAGGGATACGAGGCGGCTCCAGCGACCGATCCACTTGCGGGCAACGGCCAGCTCGGGGCCGAGGAACTGCCCGGTGTCGAGGAGCTGCGTCAGCAGGATGCGCACGTACATGTCCGCGCCGGTCACCGGCGACGGCGCATCGTCGGCGCGCTCGGCCGGCGCAGCCGGCGCGATCTGCTGCGCAAAGCGATAGGCGTCGTGCAATTCGCGCCAGCGGCCGTGCGGCCAGGCCTCGTAACGCAGCAGATGCAGCAGCAGCTCGACCTGCCGGTGGTAGAGCAGCCTGACGAGCAGCGCCGGCATGCCGTCGATCCAGGCGCTGCGCAGTCGCTTCGCGCGGACATGCTCGAGGACATGCAGGTAGGCGGAGGCAAACGCGCGCGCGAGCTCGAACACCGCGTGGCGGACCTGCTGCGCCTTCGCCGCCGCATCGAGCGGTGCCGATGCGAATTCGAGCAACTGCTGCTCGAGCAGCAATTGCGCATGACGGTCCAACGCGAGCAGCGCACGCAGGCCGTCGACGCGCGGCTCGCGCCGGGCGATCAGTTGCGCAATCGCGTCGCAGATCGCCTGCACCGCGCCGACCGCTCCGCGGCCTTCGATCGTGCGCCAGAACGCGCCGGCGGCGTCGGGGTCGGCGAGCGGATCGGCCTCGAGGTCATCGGCGACCGAGATGATTCCTCGCATGGGGGCTTCTCTACGCAGGGGTCGGTGACACGGGGATCGTAGCAATGCCCGTGCCAGATGTCGTCGCGCTGGCACGCTCCGTGCTGCGCTCGGGTTCATGCCCATGCTTCGCTTCTCGTCCGAATCCGCGAAGGCGCTCGTCGTGCGCTTGCAAGAGCGGCGGCTTCGTCGCCCGCGCGAGACCTCGATCAGGCAGCGCCTTGTACTGATCAACCTGATCGCCACAGGCGTCACCTTCTTCCTGATCAGCCTGGCGCTCGTCGCGAACGAGTACCTGACGCACCTCGCGACGTTGCGCGACGAACTGCTCCTGCATGCGAAGGTCGTCAGCGAGGGCGCGAGCCCGGCGCTGCTGGCGGACGATCGCGGCCGGCTCACGAGCGAGCTCGCCCGCCTGCGCTCGATCCCGCAGATCACGCAGGCGGCCGTCTTCGATCCGGCGGGGAAGCTGGCCGGCGAATTCCATGCGGCCGGCACGCCCACGACGCTCACCGCGTCACCGCCGGTCGCCGGGACGCACTACACGGTGGCGAGCCTCGACGTGACCTGGCCCGTCGCCGCAGCGCAGGGCCGGTCGGGCACGTTGCGCATCGAGGCGAGCCTCGAGGCGATCAATCGCCGGCTCGCGTGGTACGCGGTCGTCGTCGCACTCGCCGGCATCGCGGGCCTCGGCATCGCCGTGTGGCTGATCGACCGCATGCTCGTCACCGCGTCGCGCCCGCTCCGGCAGCTCCTCAGGTTCATGGAGATCGCGTCGAGCGACAAGAGCTGCAAGGTGCAGGCGCCCGTCCACGCGGAGGACGAGGTGGGCGCGCTCGCGCGCGGCTTCAACCGGATGCTGAAACGGATCCAGGAGCGCGAGCGCGACCTCAAGCGGGAACTGACCGAGCGCAGGCGCGCGGAGCACAGGCTGGCGAAGCTCGCCCACTACGATACGGTGACGCGCCTGCCCAACCGCAACCGCTTCAACGGCTACCTGACCGAATTGCTCGCGTCCGCGCGCAGCTCGAACGAGGTCTTCGCGCTGCTCTTCGTCGACCTCGACAACTTCAAGATCGTCAACGACACGCTCGGGCACCCGGTCGGCGACCTCCTGCTCAAGGCGGTGGCGGCGCGGCTGCGTAGCTGCGTGCGGCACAACGACGTCGTGTCCCGGCTGGGGGGAGACGAGTTCACGGTCATCCTGCGCAACATCGGCACGCCGGACAACGCCGGCCACGTCGCCGAGAAGCTCGTCGCGGCGCTCGCGAGCCCGTTTCGCATCGTCGGCCGCGATGTGCAGGTGAGTTGCAGCCTCGGCATCAGCCTGTTTCCGCAGGACGGCAGCGACGCCACCAAGCTGATGAAGTGCGGCGACATGGCGATGTATCACGCGAAGCGCTGCGGCCGCAACAATTTCCAGTTCTTCTCCCCCGAGATGGACGCGGCCGCGCGCAGGCGGCTCAGCCTCGAAACCGGCTTGCGGCGCGCGCTCGAGAAGGGCGAATTCTTCCTCGAATACCAGCCGCAGATCGACATCGGCAGCGGCGAGCTCGTCGGCGCCGAAGCCCTGATCCGCTGGCGCAGCGCCGACATCGGGGTCGTCCAGCCGAACGACTTCATCCCCGTCGCCGAGGATACCGGACTCATCGTGCCGATCGGCGAGTGGGTCCTGTGGACCGCGTGCAGCCAGGCCACGATCTGGCAGAAGGGCGGGCATCCGCCGGTGCGCGTCTCGGTCAACCTGTCGGCGCGGCAGTTTCGCGAGCCGACGATCGTCCGCACGATCGCCAACGTCCTCGAGCTGACCGGCCTCGACCCGACGTTGCTCGTGCTCGAGCTCACCGAGAGCGTGCTGCTCGAGGATTCCGAGGCGGCGAGCGTCAAGGCGCAGGATCTGCGCGCAATGGGCGTGCTGCTCGCGATCGACGATTTCGGCACCGGCTACTCGTCGATCGGCTACCTGAAGCGGCTGCCGATCAACGAGATCAAGATCGACCGCAGCTATGTCGACGGCATCCCCGACGATACCGACGATGCCGAGCTCGCGCAGGCGGTCATCGCGATGGCGCACGGGCTGGGCATCGAGATCGTCGCCGAGGGCGTCGAAACGCCCGCGCAACTGGAGTTCCTCGCGGCGCACCGCTGCACGCGCGCACAAGGCCACCTGATCGCCGCGGCGATGCAGCCCGCCGCATTCGACGAGTTCCTGGGCGGGCGCCGCGGCCAGCCACCGCGAGTGCAACGGCCCGCGCTCGAGGTGGTGCCGCAAGGCGAGCGTGGCGCCGCAGCGCGATCGATGAGCCGGCAAGCCGGTTAGCGCGGGGAGGTCGCGCGGCGACTACTCTATCGGCGCGTGTCGAGCGGGTCCTCGCGAAGCTCGAGTCGGTCGGGATAACCCGGGCACAGGAGACTCCAGGCGGCACCCTCGAATGAACCGGCCCGCGCGAGGTACCGCGGCGCCTGGGTGCCGACGTCCGATCGCGCGACGACGTTGCCGTTGAGATCCATCGATATCCGCTGCACCGGAGCGATCACCTGCGCCGGGCAATCGACGATCGCATACACGCGCTGCGACGCGGCGAGGCATCCCCGCGGCGGCGCGCAATCGATCGAGGTAGGATACGTGTAGTGAAGCCATACGCCAAGGCGAGCGGGAAAGCCTTCGGTCGCCTGCACGGAGTCCACGTCCACGGCAAGCGAGCTCCCTATCCGGGAGCCACCCACGAGAATCCAGTTCTCGGTCGCGCCCGGGGCGGCAGCAACCGTGCAGAAGGCAGCCAGCGCGGCCTTCGCGAGTGCCGCGCGGCCGCGGCGATCCGCAACTACACGCTCGACCGGTCTCGACGGCGGCGCGTTGCGCATGAGACCTCGCGGGCGGCACGGAGCAGTGACGCATCATTCTGGGATTGACACGCCGCCTGCGTCAATGCTGCCATTGACGGGTGCCGGCCGCCCGCCCGGTGGACAACCCGCTTGGTTGCATCGACCCGCGCCCGATGAAGCTCAACATCCTCTCCGACCTGCATCTGAGCCTCGGGCCGCTCGCCGTTCCGCGCAGCGACGCCGATGTCGTGATCCTCGCGGGCGATCTCACGCGCCCGAAAGAGGCGCTGGCCTGGGCGTCGCAGATCACCAAGCCGGCGCTGTACGTCCCGGGGAACCACGAGTTCTACGGCGGCAGCCTCGACGCGACGATCGACGAGCTGCGCCGCTTGGCGTCGGGCACGAGCGTGCGGATCCTCGACGACGACGAGATCGTCCTCGACGGCGTGCGCTTCCTCGGCAGCACGCTGTGGACCGACTTCATGCTCCACGGCGAGGGCGAGCAGCGCGCCGCCGCGATGCGGGAGGCGCGGCGCCTGATGCGCGATTTCTCGCGCATTCGCATCGGCGAAGCGATCTTCGCACCCGAGGATTCCGCCGCGCTGTTTCGCGCGCACGCCCGCTGGCTGGCGACGAGGCTCGCCGAGCCGTTCGCGGGGCCGACCGTGGTCATCACCCATCATGCGCCGTCGCGCCGGAGCATCCATCCCCGCTTCGCGGAGTCGCTGCTCAACCCCTGCTTCGTCTCGGACGCGGAGCACCTGATCGACGGCAGCCGCGCGCGCCTGTGGATCCACGGCCACACGCACGACAGCTTCGACTACGTCGTCAACGGCACGCGGGTCGTCTGCAATCCGCGCGGCTACGCGAAGGACGGCGTGAACGAGAATGCGCGCTTCGATCCGGAGTTCTGCGTCGAGGTCGTGTGACGCAGTCCCGGTACGCTTGGTGGTGTAGCCTACGCAGATGGGCAATAGCTTTGTTGCGGAGATTCTGAAGCTGTCTGCTGAGGAACGGCTGCGGCTGATCGAGTTGATCTGGGAGAGCCTCGTCCGCAAGCCCAAGGACGTGCCGATCGGCGAGGCCCATCGTAGAGCCATAGACGAGCGTCTCGCAGAGCACAAACAGGATCCGGACGACGTCGTGACCAAGGATGAGGTGCTCAGCGAAGCCCGCCCCCGCGCACGATGAAGTTCGACGCGCCGTCGTTGCGCGATTCCCATATGCGGTTTTCTACCGCGTCGAAGCAAAGCAGGTGGTGGTGCTCACCGTATTGCATACGGCGCGTGACTCGAGACTCTGGCCCCGGTCCGGCAACAAGTCACGATGATGGAAGCCCCCGGTATGACCCATGATCAGGTGCTCAACACGCTGGGCTGTGGCCATCCGGACCGGATCCTGCTGACGGGCGGGCGTCACCGGTGGCACGAGACCTGGAGCTGCTGGCGCGGCGCAGGCGTGCGCAAGCTTTCGTTCACGAACGGCACTGAGCCACATTGACGCGGGCACCGATGTCGAGGTGCCCCAGGAAATCACCGTGCCTAGCTGCGCGCCGATCGCGCCACGACCACGATTGGGTCACTGCGCCGCGATCAATGCCTCGATCTCGGCGAACGTCCGGGCGATGTCGTGGACCTGCTGCGCCGGAATGCCCAGGCGCCGCCCGATCTGCGTCAGCGAGAACATGCCGCTGATGGTGCGCCGGCCCGGCGTCGTTTCGTCCGCCTCGACGACCAGGGCGTGCTGTCGGCCGGCGAACCGCAGCGTTGCGACCACGTCGCCCACGCGGGCTCCGAGCACGTCGCGAAGCTGCAGCATCTCCAGCCGCTCCGCCGGCGTCATGATGTCGCGCACCGCGATCTCGTCGTGGCGGATGCCTCTCGCCTGCGCGAACTGCACCGGGCGCTCGCCCAGGATGTCGGTGGCCGTGATGATGCCGAGCACCTGGCGCGTCTCGTCGACGACGAACAGCGCACGCACGCTGCGGGCGACCATCCCGCGATTCGCTTCGACGATCGACGCGCCGGGGCCGATCGTGACCGCGCTGACCCGGCGCAGGTCGGTCATCACCTCGGTGGCCGGCGAGTCGAGCCGTACCGGATAGGCCGCGTCCGGGATCGGCAGGTCGCAGCCCTCTCCGGCGCCTACTCGCGAATTCGGCAGCGGAGCGTAGTCTCCCGTGCGCTGCGGAATCGGCTCGCCGAGCGACTCGTAGCCGCCGCGGCTCGCGCGGAAGAACATGAGCTGCAGGAAATGATCCTTGTGCGCCGGTCCATGCGGAGCAATGTGGGACGGCATCGCCGGCGCATCGGCCGCCCGGACCGTCGCCTTGTCGGAACTTCTCGCATCCATGCGCGCCTCGCTCGTCGGGGAAGGGTCGTCGCGAGCCCCGTACCGGTTATGCTAGCCTTCCCGGTTCCGGCGGTCGAGCCCGGCTGGCGATAGGCGAGCGGTTGCGGCGCCTGCAAAGCCAAGGACTCTGACGACCCCCAACCGTGCATCGACAGGCGCGTGCGAGGGAGAGTTCCTCGGGCCGCCGAGCGCTGCCTCCCCGGCGGCATCTCGACGTGCTGACCGGGGCGCTGGTGGTGCGCCAACTCCAGCCGTGGTTCGCGAACATCGGCAAGCGGCAGGTACGCTCGCCGACGCGCACTACGGCGTCGAGGTGAAATACGCCGACGCGCCGACGATCACCAAGTCGATGCGCGTTGCGATCGAGGACCTGCGCCTTCGCAAGATCCTCGTCGTGTATCCGGGAACGCGGCGCGATGCACTCGACAGGGTCGTCGAGGTCATGCCGCTGCACGACGCATTGGCGCAGATCGCCGAGCTCCGCGGGCACGCGCGAGCGGCGTCAAGACGTGCCAAGGGGAGCTGATCGCCGCGCGCCGGCGCGGCGGCCCGAAACCTCGGCCAGCGTCGCGCGGTGCGTCAGACGTAGCGGACGCCGAGGACCTCGTAGCTCCTCACGCCGCCGGGCGCCTGCACGTCGGCGGTGTCGCCTTCGCTCTTGCCGATCAGCGCGCGGGCGATCGGCGAGTTGACGGAGATCTTGCTCGCCTTGATGTCGGCCTCGTCGTCGCCGACGATCTGATACGCCTTGCGATCGCCGCTTTCGAGGTCCTCGATCTCGACGGTCGCCCCGAAGACCACGCGGCCGTCGGCCTCGATCGCCGCAGGATCGATGACCTGGGCATGCGCGAGCTTCGACTCGACCTCCGAGATGCGGCCCTCGATGAAGCCCTGGCGCTCCTTCGCCGCGTCGTAGTCGGCGTTCTCGGACAGATCGCCATGCGAGCGCGCGTCGGCGAGCGCCTGGATGATCGCCGGGCGCTCGATCGACTTCAATCGCTGCAGTTCGGCCTTCAGGCGCTCGGCGCCCTCGACCGTCATCGGTACCTTGATCATTTCGCGTCACCAAAAAGCGAACGACCGGAAGCGGGAACCGCATCCGGCCGACGCTCTCAGTCTACGCGAATTTCGGATCCCGCGCGAGTCGGCGCCCGCTTCGGGGGCGCGTTGCCAGGTTGCTGACCAGCAGCGCGCCGACGACCATCGCGACGCCGACAAGCTCCGGCGTCCCGAAGCGGTGACCCTGGGCGACGCCGATCACGAACGCCGTGATCGGCACGAGGTTGATGAACAGCACGCCGTTCGCCGGACCGAGCACGCCGATGCCCGCGTTCCACGCGAGCACCGCGAGCACGCCCGCCACGATCGACAGATAGGCGATCTCCAGAGGGAGCGACGCGACGAGGCGCCATGCCGGCACATGGGCGAGACCGGCCGCCGAGGCGCCGAGCGTCACGGCAACGATCGTCAGCGCGCCGAACGCCATGCTCAGCGCCGTGTAGCGGAGCGCGCTGAAATGCGGCAGCGCCGATGCGCCCATCGTGTACGCCACCCAGCTCACCACTCCGGCCAGCACCAGCGCATCCGCGTGCAGCGTGCCGCCGCCGGCGGCGTGCAGGTGGCCCTTGGTGATGACGAGCACGACGCCGGCGAGCGCGACGACCGTCGCCGCGAGCGTGATGCCGCCCGGCCGCCGTCCCCGGACGAGCCAGTTCATCAGCGCGGTGATGAGCGGCATCAGCGCCACGATGATCGCCGCGTGCTCGGGCCGGGACTGCGAGAGGCCGAGGAAGCCCAGGATGCTGAAACCGGCGAAGCCGATCGACCCGAAGAGCCACAAGCGGGCTCCGGCGCGCTGCGGCGAGAGCGCCCGGCGCCCCTCGACGATCCAGAGAACGGCGAGCATCAGGAGCGACGCCGGGACGTAGCGCAGCGTGCTCAGCCAGAACGCGTCGAGCGCGCCGAGCGCACTCTTGGCGATCGAGAACATCGCGCCCCAGGCGAGGGTGGTGAAGATCAGCATCCCCGCCGCGCGGGGAGTTCGCGTCATCCGCATTCCGGGATCCTTTCGACGCGCCGCGCGTGCGCCGCGCGGTCAGCGATCAATGAGCGGCACGCATGGGTTGCAGGATTGCGCTCCCGCCCTCCCGTGTGCCTGCATGCCCAGGATCATGCGGGCCGCGGTGGCGCGCCGCAACCGATCTTTGCGCAGGCGACGCATGCGCTGCGCGAATGCGAAGTCAGAGCGACGCGTGCAGCGCCTGGAGCGAGCAGGGAACGAGGTCGCGCATGTGCTCCATGCCGATCGCGGCGGCGCGCGCGCCGGCGAGCGTCGTGAACGTCGGCACCTGGTCGTGCAGCGCCGCGCGGCGGATCGCGTAGCTGTCGTGGATCGCCGAGCGTTTCTCCTCGACCGTGTTGACGACCATCGCGATCTCGTCGTTCACGATCATGTCGACGATGTGCGGCCGTCCCTCGGCGACCTTGTTGACCGGCGTGACCGGCACGCCGGCCGCGGCGAGCGCCGCAGCGGTGCCCCGCGTCGCCACGATCCGGTAGCCGAGGTCGTGGAGCTTGCGCGCCGTGTCGATCGCGCGCGCCTTGTCGGCGTTGCGCAGGCTGACGAACACGTTGCCCGATTCGGGGAGCTTGACGCCGGCGGCGAGCTGGCTCTTGAGAAAGGCCTCGGCGAACGTCCCGCCCACGCCCATCACCTCGCCGGTCGACTTCATCTCGGGCCCGAGGATCGTGTCCACGCCCGGGAACTTGATGAACGGGAACACCGCCTCCTTGACGGAGAAATAGCGCGGCACGACCTCGCCGGCGACGCCCTGCGCGGCGAGCGTCCTCCCCGCCATGCAGCGCGCGGCGATCTTGGCGAGGGGCCGGCCGGTGGCCTTCGACACGAAGGGCACGGTGCGCGACGCGCGCGGATTGACCTCGAGCACGTAGACGACCGGCCGCTGCTCGCGATCGACCTGGATCGCGAACTGGACGTTCATCAGGCCGACGACGGAGAGCGCCTTCGCCATCACGACCGTCTGCCGGCGCAGTTCGTCCTGCAATTCGCGCGACAGCGAATACGGCGGCAGCGAGCACGCCGAATCGCCCGAATGCACGCCCGCCTGCTCGATGTGCTCCATGATGCCGCCGATGATCACGTCGGTGCCGTCGGACACGGCGTCGACGTCGACCTCGATCGCGTCGTTCAGGAAGCGATCGAGCAGCACCGGGCTGTCGTTCGACACCTGCACCGCCTCCCTCATGTAGCGCTCGAGGTCGCGCGGCTCGTGCACGATCTCCATCGCGCGGCCGCCGAGGACATAGGAGGGGCGCACGACCAGCGGATATCCGATCTCCTCCGCCGCCTGGATCGCGGCGGCCTCGGTGCGCGCGGTGCGGTTCGGCGGCTGCCGCAGCCCCGCGCGATGCAGCATCTGCTGGAAGCGCTCGCGGTCCTCGGCCATGTCGATCATGTCGGGCGTCGTTCCGATGATCGGCACGCCGTTGCGCTCGAGGTCGCGCGCGAGCTTGAGCGGCGTCTGGCCGCCGAACTGCACGATGACGCCCCACGGCTTCTCGACGTGGACGATCTCGAGCACGTCCTCGAGCGTGAGTGGCTCGAAGTACAGTCGATCGGACGTGTCGTAGTCGGTCGAGACGGTCTCGGGATTGCAGTTGACCATGATCGTCTCGAAGCCGTCCTCGCGCAGCGCCATCGCGGCGTGCACGCAGCAGTAGTCGAACTCGATCCCCTGCCCGATCCGGTTCGGCCCGCCGCCGAGCACCATCACCTTGCGACGGTCCGAAGGCTGAGCCTCGCACTCGTCCTCGTATGTCGAGTACATGTACGCGGTGCGCGTCGCGAACTCGGCCGCGCACGTGTCGACGCGCTTGTATACCGGTCGGATCCCGAGCGCGTGGCGGCGCTCCCGCACCGCCGTCTCGGTGGTCTTCGTGAGATGCGCGAGCCGGCGGTCCGAAAAGCCCATGCGCTTGAGCTCGCGCAGGTCGTCGCCGCCGATCGAGTCGAGCGAGCGCTTGTCGAGCTCGAGCTCGAGGTCGACGATCTCCTTGATCTGCGCGAGGAACCAGCGGTCGATCCGCGTGTGCTCGTGCAGCTCCTCCAGGCTCATGCCGATGCCGAAGGCGTCGGCGACGTACCACAGCCGCTCGCCGCGCGGATACGCGAGCTCGTCGGCGATGGTGTCCGGGTCCACCGTCTTCAGGTTGAAGCCGTCGACGCCGACCTCGAGGCCGCGCAGCGCCTTCTGCAGCGATTCCTTGAACGTGCGCCCGATCGCCATCACCTCGCCGACCGACTTCATCTGCGTCGTCAGCCGGTCGTCGGCCTGGCGGAACTTCTCGAACGCGAAGCGCGGCACCTTGGTGACGACGTAGTCGATCGTCGGCTCGAACGACGCCGGCATGAAGTGATCGCCGTGGGTGCCCGTGATGTCGTTCGCGAGCTCGTCCAGCGTGTAGCCGACCGCGAGCTTCGCGGCGATCTTCGCGATCGGGAATCCGGTTGCCTTCGACGCGAGCGCCGACGAGCGCGACACGCGCGGATTCATCTCGATCACGATCATGCGGCCGTCGGCGGGATTGAGCGCGAACTGGACGTTCGATCCGCCCGTGTCGACGCCGATCTCGCGCAGCACGGCGATCGACGCGTCGCGCATGATCTGGTATTCCTTGTCCGTCAGCGTCTGCGCCGGCGCGACGGTGATCGAGTCGCCGGTGTGCACGCCCATCGGGTCGACGTTCTCGATCGAGCAGACGATGATGCAGTTGTCCCTGCGGTCGCGCACCACCTCCATCTCGAACTCCTTCCAGCCGAGCAGCGACTCCTCGATCAGCAGCTCGTGCGTGGGCGAGACGTCGAGCCCGCGCTTGCACATCTCGACGAATTCGTCCTTGTTGTAGGCGATGCCGCCGCCGGTCCCCCCGAGCGTGAACGACGGGCGAATGACGGCCGGGAAGCCGATCTGCGCCTGCACGTCGAGCGCCTGCTCGAGGTTGTGCGCGATGCCCGAGCGCGCGGATCCGAGCCCGATGCGCGTCATCGCGGCCTTGAACTTCTCCCGGTCCTCCGCCTTGTCGATCGCCTTCTTCGACGCGCCGATCAGCTCGACGTCGAACTTGGTCAGCACGCCCTCGCGCGCGAGGTCGAGCGCGCAGTTGAGCGCCGTCTGGCCGCCCATCGTCGGCAAGAGGGCGTCGGGCCGCTCGCGCTCGATGATGCTCGCGACCATCTGCCAGGTGATGGGCTCGACATAGGTGACGTCCGCCATCTCCGGGTCGGTCATGATCGTGGCCGGATTGGAGTTGACCAGGATGACGCGATAGCCCTCCTCGCGCAGCGCCTTGCATGCCTGCGCGCCGGAGTAGTCGAACTCGCAGGCCTGGCCGATGATGATCGGGCCGGCGCCGATGATGAGGACGGACCTGATGTCGGTGCGTTTGGGCATCTCAGGAACTCGCCGCCTCGCCCCTTGCCGCCCGCCCCTCGCCCCTCCTCTCCATCATCTTCACAAACCTATCGAACAAGTAGCCGAGATCGTGCGGGCCCGGGCTCGCCTCCGGATGCCCCTGGAAGCCGAACGCTGGCCGGTCGGTGCGCGCGATGCCCTGCAGGCTGCCGTCGAACAGCGACACGTGCGTCACGCGCACGTTGCGCGGCAGCGTCGCCGGGTCGACGGCGAACCCGTGGTTCTGGCTGGTGATCACGACATGGCCGCTATCCTTGTCGAGCACCGGATGGTTCGCGCCGTGATGGCCGAATTTCATCTTCATCGTGCGCGCGCCGGACGCCAATCCCAGGAGCTGGTGGCCGAGGCAAATGCCGAACGTCGGGATGCCGCGGTCGACGAGATCGCGGATGGCGCCGATCGCGTAATCGCAGGGCTCGGGATCGCCGGGACCGTTCGACAGGAAAACGCCGTCGGGCTTCATCGCCAGCACGTCGCTCGCGGGCGTCATTGCCGGCACGACGGTGATGCGGCAGCCGCGCTGCGCGAGCAGGCGCAGGACGTTGTGCTTGGCGCCGAAATCGTAAGCGACGACGTGGAATCTGGGCTCGCCCATCGGCCGGTAGCCGGCGCCGAGCGCCCATGCGCCCGATGTCCAGTCGTAGGGCGCCGCGCACGAGACGACCTTCGCGAGATCGAGGCCGCTCATCGATGGCGCAGCGCGCGCCCGCGCGACGGCGGCCTCGGCGTCCGCGGCTCCCTGCGCCGCCGCGGCGACGATGCAGCCATTCTGCGCACCGCGTTCGCGCAGGATGCGCGTCAGCTTGCGCGTGTCGATGTCGGCGATGCCGACGAGATTCGCCGCGCGCAGGTACTGCGACAGGTCCTCCGCGCGACGCCAGCTCGACGCGAGGCGCGGCAGATCCCGGATCACGAACCCCGCGGCGAACACGCGGCGCGATTCGGCGTCCTCGGGATTGACGCCGACGTTGCCGACGTGCGGATACGTCAGCGTGACGATCTGGCCGGCGTAGGAGGGATCGGTGAGGATCTCCTGGTAGCCCGTCATCGCCGTGTTGAACACGACCTCGCCGGTCGCCTCGCCGAGCGCTCCGATCGCGTGGCCGCGGAACACGGTGCCGTCGGCGAGCGCGAGCAGCGCCGGCGGCTGCGCCGGGAACAGCGCGGACGTCGCGACGGCG
The DNA here is from genome assembly GCA_036375455.1 of Casimicrobiaceae bacterium. GTDB lineage: Bacteria > Pseudomonadota > Gammaproteobacteria > Burkholderiales > Casimicrobiaceae > VBCG01. Next base: position 34,032 of record DASURV010000162.1, read on the forward strand.
TTGGCTTCCGGGGTATGCATCGACACCTGATCGAAGGCGAGGCTGATCGCGAGACGCGTATTGCGCGCGCCTGACGTGCAAACGGGGAAGGTGCGATGGCCTTCCCCGCTTCCAGCCGGCGAATTCTAGCCGATTCCGGCCGTGCCTTCAAACGCGCCCGCGCGCAGGAACGGCGCAAGCGACGTTCAACCGCGTACGCGGCGCGGGCCGCCCTGCGGCGCAAGGCGCTGCGCGCCCGGGGTGCGCCTGCATTCTTCCGCCGTGTGCTCGCGGATGATCTCGGCCAGGCGCCGCGTGCCGGGTCCGGCGTTCTCGCGATCCGCGAAGATCAGATAGACCTCGATGAAGCGCTCACCGCCTTCGCGCATCGGCAGGGCCTTCAGCGTCCCGGCGGCGAGCTCGGGACGAATCTTCTCTTCCGGATACCACCCGTAGCCGAAGCCCTGCACCGCCGCGACGATCGACGTCGACATGTGGCTGACCGTCCAGCGCTGCGGCGCTTCGAGCGTCGCCTTCGTCGCGCGCAGCGCGTCCGATTCGCGAACGATGAGCTGGCGATGCGCGCGCAGGTCCCGCAGCGTGGGCGGCCGCCCGAGCCGGTGCAGCGGATGGTCCGGATGCGCGACCGGGATCGTGCGCAGGCGCACCAGCGGGTCGGCCACATAGCCGGGCGGAATCCGGCCGGCGAGGGCGAGATCGGCGCGCCCGCCGGCGAGCGCCTCCGTCGTTCCCGCGAGAACGGACTCGATCAGCTCGATGCGCGTATGCGGGCTCTCCGCGCCGAAGCGGTCGAAGCATTGCAGCAGCAGCCAGTACGGAAACACGATGTCCGCGGCCACGGCGATCCCGGCCTCCCACCCGGCGGACACGAGCCGCGAAGCGCGCTCGATGCCGCGCGCCTCCTCGAGCAGGATCCGCGCGCGCCGCTGCAGCAGATCCCCGGTGGGTGTGAGCACCGCCTTGCGGCCGCGAATCTCGAACGCCTTCACGCCGAGCAGCGTCTCGAGCTTCTGCACGGCGTAGGTCACCGTCGACTGGCTCTTGTGGAGCATCTCCGACGCCTTGGCGTAGCTGCCGGCGTCGACGACCGCGACGAGCGCCTGCCACTGCTCGAGCGTGATCCGGGGTTCGGGTGAGCTCATCCATCGATCCAGTAGATCGTTATATCCGATATTTTGCGCTTTTTTATTCAATCCGTGAATAGAATAATTCGCGCTGTCGAACTCACGAACCCGATGGAGGAACACGATGACGCTGCTGCAGCTCAACACGAGCCTGTTCTCGAACGCCGGCCAGTCGAGCCGACTTGCCGACCGCTTCGTCGCCGCCCGCAAGGCGCTCGATCCCGACCTCCGCGTCGTCGTGCGCGACCTCGCCCGCAAGCCGATCCCGCACCTCACGGCCGAACGCTTCCAGGCGTTTCTCGCGCAGCCGGAGGCGCGCACTGCCGCGCAGCACGCGGTCGTGGCCGAGTCGGACGCCTTGATCGACGAGCTGAAGGCGGCGGACGTGATCGTGATCGGCCTGCCGATGTACAACTTCGGCGTTCCGTCGCTGCTCAAGACGTATTTCGATCACGTCGCCCGCGCCGGCGTGACGTTCAAGTACACGGAGACGGGCCCGGTCGGGCTGCTGACCGGCAAGAAGGTCTATGTCTTCGCGACGCGCGGCGGGCTGTATGTCGGCACGCCGCGCGACCTCCAGACCGCGTACGTGCGCCAGTTCCTCGGTTTCCTCGGCATCACCGACGTCGAATTCGTCTACGCCGAGGGCCTCGCGGTGAGCGACGCGAGCAGGCAGGCGGCGCTCGCCCACGCGGCCAACGCGATCGCGCGACTGAGCGGCACCGAGCGTCTCGCGGCGTGACGGAGGCTCCGGCGGCGCGCGCCGGAGCGAGCGATGTAGCGGGCGGCGAGCGGCTCCTGCCACGCGCCGCCCGCGTTGCTCGTCCAGCGTCCGCTTTGCTCGTCCAGCGTCCGCGTTACCGGTCGCGAATGCCGAGCACGTCGGCCATGTCGAACAGCCCGGTCTCGCTGCGCGCGCGGCGCTCCGCGACGAACCGGGCCGCGCGCAGCGCCCCCGCGGCGAAATTCTGGCGCGACGTCGCGCGGTGGCCGAGCTCGAGCCGCTCGCCGGCACCCGCGAAGATCACCGTGTGCTCGCCGACGACGTCTCCGCCGCGCAGCGTCGCGAAACCGATCGAGCCGGGCTCGCGCTCCCCGGTGACCCCTTCGCGCGCATAAACCGCGTGATCGCGCAGGTCGACACCCGCTCCCGCGGCGGCCGCTTCCCCGAGCTTCAGCGCGGTACCGGACGGCGCATCGACCTTGTGGCGGTGGTGCATCTCGACGATCTCGATGTCGAACGAGGGACCGAGCCGCCGTGCCGCAAGCTCGACCACCTCGGCGAGCACCGCGATGCCGACGCTCATGTTCGGCGCCCAGACGATGGGAATCGTGCGTGCGTGTGCGGCGATCTCGGCCTTGCCGGCCGCGTCGAACCCGGTCGTCCCGACGACGGCGCCGGCGCCGCGGCGGGCGCAAGCGGCAAGGTGCGCGAGCGAGCCCGCCGGTCGCGTGAAGTCGATCAGCACGTCGGCAGCGCCGACGACCGCATCGACGTCGGAGCCGACGTGGACGCCGGTCGAGCATCCGCAGTGCTCGCCCGCATCGACGCCGATCGCGGGGCTGCCCGGCAGGTCGAGCGCCCCCGCGAGGGCGAGGTCGTTCGCGTCGAGCGTCGCCTCGATCAGCGTCCTGCCCATCCGGCCGCCTGCGCCGGCGATGGCGATGCGCACCGTCATGTCACGGGCTATTGCCGGAACACATCGACGAAGCGATCCCAGAAGCTCTTGTCGCCCGGGGCATTCGAGGGAAGTGCCTTCGCGCTCGCCGAACGGTTCAGCTCGACGACCGACTGCGGCATCTCGTCGCCCTCCCACCGCGCGAGCTTGCCGTCGGCGAAGTAGACGGTGAAGTTGCGGTGCTCGACGACCTGCCCCTGGCGCGCGAACTCGTAGACGTAGTCCCAGCGGTCCGTGCGAAACGGCGACGCGATCAGCGGCGTGCCGAGCAACTGCTTGACCTGCTGCTGGGTCATCCCGACCTTGAGCTTGTCGATCATGTCCTGCGACAGGTAGTTGCCCTGGTTGACGTCGATCTTGTAGACACCGAACGAGCGCCACGTCGGCAGGTAGCGATCGGCGGTGGCGCAGCCGCCAAGCGCCGCCGCGACGAGCGCGCACGCCGCGCCGCGCGCGGCGTCACGGGAGATGGCTCGGAGCACTATGGGAATCATCGGGACAAACAGCTATTATAGCCGTGGCAAGCGGCGTCGACGCGTTCACTCCCGACCATGAGCACCTCGCACGATCTCAAGAGCGCCGGCCTCAAGGCGACGGTCCCGCGGCTCAAGATCATCCACCTGTTCGAGACGTCGAAAGTCCGCCATCTCACCGCGGAGGACGTCTACAAGCTGCTGCTGAGCGAGGGGCTCGATATCGGGCTTGCCACCGTCTACCGCGTGCTCACCCAGTTCGAGCAGGCGGGGCTGCTCGTGCGGCATCACTTCGAATCGGGCAAGGCCGTGTTCGAATTGAACGAGGGCAAGCACCACGATCATCTCGTGTGCATGCAGTGCGGGCGCGTCGAGGAGTTCTACGACCCGGAGATCGAGAAGCGGCAGATCAAGGTCGCCAAGGAGCGCGGCTTCGAGATCAGCGAGCACGCGCTCTACCTGTACGCCGATTGCACGAAGCCCCGCTGTCCGTACCGCAAGGCCAGCGAGCCGAACTGAAGATCCGCGCCCCCGCTGCGGAACGCGGCGGAGGTTGCCGCGTGTCTGCGTGGACCGCGTGAAGGCTCAGGCGCCGCCGTCGATGTCGGGTGGCAGCCCCTCGGGCGCTGCGCCGGCTTCGCGGCGATCGAAGTCCGCGAGCCGGAAGCCGAGCACGTACAGCGCGGCGAAATAGACGAGCGCGCCGGCGGCGATCAGGCCCGCGAGCCGGCCGGCCTTCTGCGCGACGCCCGCGTGGAGCCACAGCGCGTCGGCACCCGCGAGCCACGCGAGCACGGCGCCGAGCGCGGCGGCCGCGACGCACACCTTGACGAAGAACGACAGCCAGCCTGGCTGGGGCCGGTAATACCCATTGCGCAGCAGCAGCCACAGCAGCAGCGCCGCGTTGCAGCACGCGCCGACGCTCGTCGCGAGCGTGAGCCCCGCCTGCTCGAGGCCGAGCGGCCAGGCGAAGACGATCGCGAGCACCTGCGTGACGAACACGGTGAAGAACGCGATCTTCACGGGCGTCGTCATCACCTGGCGCGCGTAGAAGCCGGGCGCGAGGATCTTCACCAGGATCAGCGCCGGCAGGCCGATCGTGTAGCCGAGCAGCGCCGCGCGCGTCTGCATCACGTCTTCGACGGTGAACCTGCCGTACTGGTAGAGCGTCGAGACCAGCGGCAGCGCGATCAGCGCGAGCGCGACGGCGGCGGGCAGTGCGAGCAGCAGCGCGAGCCGCAGGCCCCAGTCGAGCAGCGCCGAATACTGCTCCTGGTCCGCGTCGCTGTGATGCTGCGCGAGCGACGGGAGCAGGATCGTTCCGAGCGCGACGCCGAGCAGCGCGCTCGGAAATTCCATCAGCCGGTCCGCGTACGTGATCCACGAGATGCGCCCGTCGCCGAGCAGCGCGGCCAGCTGCGTGTTGATCAGCGCGGAAATCTGCGCGGCCGACACGCCGATCACCGCCGGGCCCATCGCGAGCAGCACGCGCCGCACGCCTTCGTCGCGCCAGGCGAACGACGGCCTCGGCAGCATGCCGATCGCAAGCAGCGGCCGGATCTGCAGCGCGAGCTGCGCGAGCCCGCCGAGCGCCACGCCCCAGGCGAGCGCGAGGATCGGCGGATCGAACCAGCGCGCGAGGAACACCGCCGCGCCGATGATCGACAGGTTCAGCATCACCGGCGTGAAGGCGGGGATCGCGAAGCGGCGAAAGACGTTGAGGACTCCGCCCGCCAGCGACACGAGCGAGACGAACAGGATGTAGGGAAAGACGATCCGGATCATGTCGGCCGTGAGCTCGACCTTCCCCGGCGTGCGCGCGAAGCCGCCGGCGAGCAGATACACGAGCCACGGCGCCGCCAGCGAGCCGATGATCGACAGTCCGATCAGCACGACGGCGAGCAGCGCGCCGACGTCGCCGACGAGTTTGCGCGTCGCGTCAGTGCCGCGCTGGCGGCGGTACTCGGCGAGGATCGGCACGAACGCCTGGGAAAACGCGCCCTCGGCGAACAGGCGCCGCAGCAGGTTCGGCAGGCGGAACGCGGCCTCGAACGCGTCCATCTGGAGACCGGCGCCGAAGGCGGTCGCCTTGATCGTTTCGCGCAGCAGCCCGGTGATGCGCGACAGCAGCGTCATGCCGCTGACTGTCGACAGGGTGCGAAGGAGATTCAATTGGGAAAGTCGCGCAACGCCTTGCCCGCAATGCAAAAATCGCGTATTATGCCCGGTCTTTTGCGTGCGCTCCATGGATGTCCCGGAATCGCGACAAGCGCCGCGCCGGCAATCGCATTTGCCGGAGCCCATGATCACGCGGCGCCTCGCGGCGCCTCATACGCACGAGGATCGGATCAGATGGCCAATACGGCGCAAGCCCGCAAGCGCGCCCGGCAGTCGGAGGCGACGCGCCAGCGCAACGCCAGCCAGAAGTCGGCGCTGCGCACGGCGATCAAGAAGGTGAAGAAGGCGATCGCGGGAGGCGACAAGACGGCCGCGGCGGCTACGCTGCGCGAATCGCAGGCGGTGATCGACTGCGTCGCGGACAAGCGGATCGTCCACAAGAATCTCGCATCGCGGACGAAGTCGCGGCTCGCGCAGGCCATCAAGGCAATGCAATAGCGGCTGACGGACGCGACGACACGTCGGGGCGCCCTGCGGGGCGCCCTGATCGTTTCGGCCCCTCGTCGTTGTGGTCTGCAGCTCGGGGCAACGGGATGGACGACAGCATCGGGCAGGACGCCGCGGCGCGCGACGCCGTCGCCTTGTGGGAGCGGCATTTTCGCGATCCCGAGGGCGCGCGCCTGCGCGCGGAAGCGGAGCTCGCCGGGGGTGCGCTCGCGACGCGGGCGCACGCATGGTGCGAGCTCACGATCGCCTACCACCATCTGTTCTTCACCGCGCACCCGCGCGAGGCGCAGCGCTTCCTCGCGGCCGCCGCGCAGGGCTTCGCCGCCGCCGGCGATCGCCGCGGCGAGCTGCTGGCGGAAATCGGCGCCGCGCGGCTGGCGATCGTCGACCGCTCGCCCGACGCAGCGCGCGAGCGGCTGCTCGCGCTCTATCCCGAGGCGCAGCAGGCGCTGCCGCCCGAGGACCGCTTCTGGCTGCTGAATGCGATCGGCGCCGCCAACTATTTCACCGACCACCTCGACGACGCGATCCGCTATCTGTACGAGGCGCTCGAGGCGCTGCGCGGCGTCGAGCGCTCGCCGCAGCATCCGACGATCATGTCGAACCTGGCCGCGGCGCTCGTGACCGTCGGCGACTACGCGCCGGCGTGCGAGCTCGCCGAGGCTGCGCTCGCCGATCTCGCGCACTTCGACAATCCGCAACTGGTGATGTTCGCGCGCTCGAACCTCGCCGACGCGCTCCTCGGCAGCGGCGACGACGCGCGCGCCCTGGCCGTCGTCGACCGGCTGCTCGCCGACGCGGCCGAGGTGCCGCGCCGCGCCGCGCAGAACCAGTACATGGCGATCGCCGCCGAGACCTACGCCCGGCACGGAAGGGTCGAGGACGCGGCGAAGTGCGCGGACACGGCGCGCGCGATCTACGCCGATTTTCCGGGCGGCTTCAACGAAGTGCACAGCCGCTGGGCGGATGCGGTCGTCGCCGACGCGCGGCACGATCCGGCCGCGACCGCGCTGCTGCGCGAGGCAGCCGAAGCGGCGCAGCGCAGCCGGCATCTGCCGGGCGAGTGCAAGGCGTGGGCGCGGCTTGCCGAGCGGCACGCCCAGGCGCGCGAGTTCGAGGCCGCGTACGCCAGCCTGCGCAACCTGCTCGCCGCGCAGACGCAGCGCATGTCGCATCGCGCGAGCGCCAAGTATTACCTGCTGCGCGTCGAGCACGAGCTCGATCATGCGCGCGCCGAGCGCGATCGCGCCCTCGCGCAGCGCCGCGAGACCGAGCGCATGAACGAGGAGCTCGCGCGGCTCAACGCGGATCTCACGCACAAGATGATCCAGGTGGAGGCGTTGCAGGCGCAGCTCGCCGTCGAGGCGGTGCACGACCCGCTCACGCAGCTCTTCAACCGGCGCTACCTCGATTCGGTCATGCCGGGCCTGATCGGCTCCGCCGCACGCCGCGGGGCGCCGCTCGCGCTCGCGCTGGTCGACCTCGACCACTTCAAGCTCGTCAACGACCGCCACGGCCATCCGGCGGGCGACGTCGTGCTGCGCGAAATCGGGCGCGTCCTGCCGATGTCGCTGCGCCCCGCCGACGTCGTGTGCCGTTACGGCGGCGAAGAGTTCTGCATCGTGCTGCCGGATGCCGACGGCGCGGGCGCGGAAAAGGCGCTCGCCAGCCTCGCCGCGCGCCTGCGCGACCTGCGCGTCGCCTGGGAAGGGGCAACGCTCGGCGGATTCACGTTCTCCGCGGGGGTCGCCGTGCTGGGCCGGCACGGGAGCGCGTTCGCCGACCTGCTCGCCGCCGCGGACCGCGCGCTCTACGACGCGAAGCACGCCGGCCGCAACCGCATCCTGATCGCCACGGCGCCGGAGGGGGCAGCGTCCCCGGATGCCGGAAGGAACCCCTTGTCATGAGCCGCGGCCATGACGGGCGCACCGGGCTGCTAAACTTGCACCGCCTCGCGGGCGCGTGAGTCGGGCCGGATCCCCGAAACGATTGCCACCCGCTCGGCCCGACCGACGATGGCCGCTTCCCCGCCCCGACATTTCCTGCAGTTCCGCGATTTCTCCCGCGACGAGCTCGACTACCTGTTCGAGCGCACCCGCTGGATCAAGGACCGGTTCAAGCGCTACGAGCTCTATCAGCCGTTGCGTGACCGCACGCTCGCAATGGTGTTCGAGAAGGCGTCCACGCGCACGCGCGTGTCGTTCGAGGCCGGCATGAACCAGCTCGGCGGCATCGCGATCAACCTGAACCGCGGCGACACGCAGCTTTCGCGCGGCGAGCCGATCGAGGACGTCGCGCGCGTCGTGTCGCGGATGGTCGACGTCGTGATGATCCGCACGTTCGAGCAATCGATCATCGAGCGCTTCGCGCAGCATTCGCGCGTGCCGGTGATCAACGGGCTCACGAACGAATATCATCCGTGCCAGATCCTGGCCGACCTCTACACGTACGTCGAGCAGCGCGGCTCCATCGCCGGCAGGACCGTCGCGTGGATCGGCGATTCGAACAACGTCTGCGCGACGTGGCTGCAGGCCGCGCCGATCTTCGACTTCCGCGTCCACGTCTCGACGCCGCCGGGCTACGAGCCGCCACCGGGGGTGTGCGATCCGCGGCACTGCGTGGTCTTCGACGATCCGGAAGCCGCCTGCGAGGGGGCCGACCTCGTCACGACCGACGTGTGGACGAGCATGGGATTCGAGGCCGAGAACGAGGAGCGCAAGCGCGCGTTCGAGCGGTGGCAGGTCGACGCGACGATGATGCGGCGCGCTCATGCCGACGCCCTTTTCATGCATTGCCTGCCGGCGCACCGGGGCGAGGAAGTCGCGGCGGCGGTGATCGACGGGCCGCAGAGCGTCGTCTGGGACGAGGCGGAGAATCGACTGCATGCGCAGAAGGCGCTGCTCGAGTACCTGGTGTGCGGGCGCGTTGGCGCGCCCGAACGCTAGTCGAAGGGGACGGACGGTCGCACGCCGGCCCCGCGCATTCATTTCCGAGGAGCGAGGATGCTCGAACGATTGGCCGTGATGCTCGCGATCGCCGCACTCGCGCTGCCGCCCGCGCACGCGCAGACGTGGCCCGAGCGCCCGATCAAGTTCCTGATGTCGGCGCCGGCCGGCAGCTCGATCGACGTGCTCGGCCGCACGATCGCCGACAAGCTGAAGGATCGGCTGGGGCAGCCGGTCGTCGTCGAGAACAAGCCCGCCGCCGGAGGCACGGTGGCGACGGCGGAAGTCGCGCACTCGGCGCCCGACGGCCACACGATGGTCCTCGCCTTCAACGGGCCGCTCGCCTTCGCGCCGCTGCTGCAGAAGCTTCCCTACGACGTGCAGAAGGATCTCGCTCCGGTGATCATCACGTCGAGCCAGCCCAACGTCCTCGCGGTCAACGCGACGCTGCCGGTCCAGTCGGTGAAGGACCTCGTCGCCTACGCGAAGGCGAATCCCGGCAAGCTCAACTACGCCTCGGTCGGCAACGGCAGCTCGTCGCACCTCAACATGGAGCTGTTCAAGAGCGTGGCCGGGTTCGATGCCGTGCACGTTCCGTTCAACGGCTCGCCGCCGGCGGTGAAGGCGACGATCCAGAACGAGACGCAGATGCTGTTCGCCGTGATGCAGCCGCTGCAGGCGCAGATCAAGGCCGGTGCGTTGCGTCCGCTCGCGGTGACGACCGCCAGGCGCTTTCCGCTGTACCCGGACCTGCCGACGATCGCCGAATCGGGCTATCCCGGCTTCGAGGCGCTCGCCTGGAACGGCGTGATGGTCGCTGCCGGGACACCGAAGCCGATCGTCGCGCGGCTCAACGCCGAGATCAACGCGGTGCTGAAGGAGCCGGACGTGGTCGAGAAGATGCACGGGCTCGGCTTCGACCTGATCGGCGGGACGCCGGAGGATTTCGGCGCACTGGTGCACGGCGAGGCGACGAAGTGGGCGCCGGTCATCAAGAAGGTCGGGCTGAAGGTCGACTGAGGCGAGGGCGCGGCGGGACCGCCGCGCGCCCTTCGCACGCGCCCGCCGCTCCCGCGTAGCGTCGCCGCAGCCGCTACTGCGCCGCGCCGCCGCCGCCGCTACCGTCCGCGTCCTCGCCGGCGCCGATGCGCGGCAGCGGCAGGTCGCCGCTCGACTGCAGCAGGCCGCTCTTCATGTACGTCGCGAGCTTGTCGCGCGTGTCGGCGATATCCAGGTTGCGCATCGTGAGCTGCCCGATCCGATCCTGCGGCGTGAATGCCGACTCGCCCTTTTCCATCGTCAGCCGCTCCGGCTTGTAGGTGAGGTTCGGGCTTCGCGTGTCGAGGATCGAATAGTCGTTCCCCCGCCGCAGCTCGAGCGCCACCTCGCCGGTGACCGCGCGCGCCACCCAGCGCTGCGCGGTCTCGCGCAGCATCATCGCCTGCGGATCGAACCAGCGCCCCTGGTAGAGCAGGCGCCCGAGGCGCCGGCCGTTGTCGCGGTACTGCTCGATCGTGTCCTCGTTGTGGATGCCGGTGACCAGACGCTCGTAGGCGATGTGCAGCAGCGCCATGCCGGGGGCTTCGTAGATGCCGCGGCTCTTCGCCTCGATGATGCGGTTCTCGATCTGGTCGCTCATGCCGAGGCCGTGGCGGCCGCCGATGGCGTTCGCCTCGAGCATCAGCGCGACCGCGTCGGCAAAGCGCACGCCGTTCAATGCCACCGGACGCCCCTCCTCGAAGCGGACGCTGACGCGCTCCGGCATCACGGCGACGCCGTCGCGCCAGAACGCGACGCCCATGATCGGATCGACGAGGCCGATGCCCTTGTCGAGGAACTCGAGGTCCTTCGCCTCGTGCGTCGCCCCGAGCAGGTTCGAGTCCGTCGAATAGGCCTTCTGCGCGCTCATCCGGTAATCGAACCCGGCGCGCTTCAGGTACTCGGACATCTCCGCGCGGCCGCCGAGCTCGTCGATGAAGCGCGCGTCGAGCCACGGCTTGTAGACGCTGAGATTCGGGTTGGCGAGAAGGCCGTAGCGATAGAAACGCTCGATGTCGTTGCCCTTGAACGTGCTGCCGTCGCCCCAGATGTGCACGTCGTCCTCGCGCATCGCGACGACCAGCATCGTGCCGGTCACCGCGCGCCCGAGCGGGGTCGTGTTGAAGTACACGGCCCCGGCCGTCGAGATGTGAAAGGCCCCCGCCTGCAGCGCCGCGATGCCCTCGCTCGCGAGCGCGGCGCGGCAATCGACGAGCCGCGCCGCCTCGGCGCCGTACGCGCGTGCGCGGCGGGGGATATCCTCGTAGTCGGGCTCGTCCGGCTGGCCGAGATGCGCCGTGTACGCGTACGGGATCGCGCCGTTCGCGCGCATCCAGTGCAGCGCCGCGCTCGTGTCGAGGCCGCCGGAAAAGGCGATGCCGACCTTCTTGCCGACCGGCAGGCTCTGCAGGATGTGCGACATGGCGGGCTTCGACCGGAGCGAGGGCGGGAAGCCGCGTAGTTTAGACGAGCGCCGCCGCGCGAGTCGTGCGCCCTATCAGTCGTGAAGGGCCGCCCCGAGCGACTGATCAGCCCCCTGGGGCAGCGAGCGGAGCGAGCGTCGGGGGATGCTCATCCTGGCGAGGCGTCGCCGGATTGCCGCAGGCCCGGCGGCGGCGCGCCCCTTTCAGCCCGATGCACGGCCCGTCATCGCCAGGAGAATGCGAGATTCTCGTGGCGGCCGGGAACGACCTCGAAGCGGCGCGCTTTCACATCGCCATGATGCGCGGCCTCGACCGAATACGACCCCGCCGGCAGGCGCAGCAGGAAGATCGGGCCCTGCCCGGCGAGGTTCAGCACCGTGCGGCCCGTGTGGTCGGTGACGCGCAGGCGCACGTCCGCGACGAACTCGTCGGTGCCGAGCGTGCCGTCATGCTGCGAGAACGTCATCCGGATCGGGAACTGCGAGCTCATGTCGCGCATGAGCTCCGCCTGCTCCTCGCCGACGCCGCCGTTCAGGTAGCCCATTTCCCCCTGGCGCGGAAAGTTCGCCGGCAAGGTCTGCGCGGCGGCGCCGCCGGCCGATGCAGCGCCGAGCAATAATGCCAGTCCGATCGCTGCGCACTTGTTCCTGTCCATCTCGCTGCCTCCACACATGCGTCCGAAGACCACCGATGATGTCGCGCCGCGGCGCGCTGCGGTATCGGCGTGCGGCGCAATTCGTTGTCGGCGCCCGCCCGACGCGGCGGCCGATGCCTGAGCTTCCCGACGTCGTCGTCTATTGCGAGGCGTTGAATGCGCAGGTGCGCGGGCAACCGCTGCAGCGTGCACGCATCGTGCATCCCTTCGTGCTGCGCACGGCGCAGCCGCCGCTCGCCGCAGCCGAGGGTCGGCGCGTTCTGGACGTTCGCCGCCTCGGCAAGCGCATCGTCTTCGTGCTCGAGCACGACCTTTTCCTGGTGCTCCACCTGATGATCGCCGGGCGCCTGCGCTGGCTCGGCACGAACGGACGTCCCCCGGGGCGCATCACGCTCGCGCTCCTCGACTTCCCGGGTGGAACGCTGGCGCTGACCGAGGCCGGCACGAAGCGTCGCGCATCGCTTCACCTCGTGCAGGGCGCCGGTGCGCTGGCGCAGTTCGATGCGGGGGGCCTCGAGATCGCCGACGCGGATGCCGGCGCCTTCGCCGCGCGGCTGCGCGCACGCAACCACACGTTGAAGCGCGCACTGACCGACCCGCAGATCCTGAGCGGCATCGGCAACGCGTATTCCGACGAGATCCTGCACCGCGCGGGGCTGTCGCCGATCGCGCACACGCAGCGTCTCGACGACGCGGCGATGGAGCGGCTATTCGAGGCGACTAGGGCAGTCCTGGCGGAGTGGACGGCG
>DASURV010000163.1:0-10976 GCA_036375455.1 Casimicrobiaceae bacterium
TGCAATCAGAGGCGCGTCGTCGCGTAGTAGCTACGCACGTGCTCGGTCTCCCGATATCCCTGCGAGGCGGGCCCGGGTTGCGTCGTCTCGACGAGCGCAGCGGGCGCCGCGAGGACCGGCGCCGACGCGGCGCCCGCCGCGCCGGCGCCGAACGCCATCAGGAAGCGGCGGCGATTCGTGTTCGGGGAATGCGCGGCCGTCAACGGCGCCGCGGTCGTATCGCGGTGCGATGCATCGCTCATCGTGCTCCTCCAAACAGGTTCCGGACGCGTAATGCTCAGTCCATGGCGAGTGCGTCACGGTCCAGCGCCATGTATTGTTCGGTGAATTCTGCTACTCGAGCGTAGTAGTTGGCAATAGCGGATTCCCGTATTGCAGCGCAGCAAGGAAATACCCACGACGCGAGGTAGCGATCGAAGAAGGCGCGCTGCGTCGCGAGCGGCGCCGGCTTCCGCTCGTCCTGGCCGCCGACCAGCAGGCGCATGGTTTCGCAGAGCGCGGACAGGTGGTCCTCGAGCATCACGACGTCGTCCCGCCGCGCGAGTCCGAGCGAGGCGAGTTCGCCCCGCAGGTTGGCAAGCGGCCTCTCCATCATGAAGCCTGAGAGCCAGTGCGAGGCATGCAGGTTCACCTCGCTCTTGCCGACGCCGACGAAGAGGTCCGTGTATTCCTGCGCCGCGGCGTCCGGATCCATGGCGCCGCTCGCCGCGATCAGGCGTCTCCACGCGATGGCGAACGGCGTGTCGCCCTCGATCGCCTCCGCGCCGGCGATCGCCTCGAGCAGTGGCCGGTCCGGACCGTCGGCGTAGAGGCGTGCGAGGAGCGCGTAGAAGTCGCAGCGCGCCCGATCCTCGGGCGAAAGGGCGTGCTCGAACTTCAGGGGCGAGGGGCTGGAAGCCAGGGGCGAGGGACCGGGGGCCAGGGACGAGGGAGCGTCGACGAGGCGTGTTGCATCGTCGCCGAGCGTGGATGCTTCGGGATCGTTCGGTTTCATGTTCCGCCGCAATCAGTACGGCCACCGCGACGCGCTGCCGTTCCCTCGCGCCTCGCCCGTCATCGCTCGCCCCTAGATGTTCCGGATATCCGCCGGTCCCTCGTTCGTCATCAGGTCGACGACGCGGCAGTCGGCGCACATCTTCAGGCGCTCGAGCGTGTTCGCGCCGGCGAACATCGAGTGCGTGCGCAACCGCTCGACCATCGCCAGCACCAGCTTTTCCGTCCCCATCGGCTTGCCGCAGCGCACGCACGCGAACACCTTCGCCTCGTTCAGGACGCGCGGCGCGCGCGCCTCGGGTGTCAGGTCGAGCCGCGGCACGAGCGTGATCGCCTGCTCGGGGCACGTGTTCGCGCAAAGACCACACTGCACGCAGTTGCTTTCGATGAACCGCAGTTGCGGCGCCTCGGCATGATCGAGCAGCGCGGCTTCCGGGCACGCGCCGATGCAGGCGAGGCACATCGTGCAGGCATCCCGATCGATCGCCAGCGTGCCGAACGGCGCGCCGGCCGGCAGCGGGATCGTCTCCCGGGGAACGGGCGCGTGCAGCGCCAGGTGCTCGAAGGCGAAGGCGAGCGTGCGCCGCTTGTCGTTCGTCGCCGCGAACGTCGCCGCGATCCGCGGCGGCAGCGCCGCCGGCCAGTCCCAAAGCGCGCGGTCGAGGTCTTCGACGCTCGCATCGACGAGGCGGAAATGCTCGCCCTGATAGCCCTGCGCGCCGGCGATCAGTTGCGCGATCGACATCTGGAAGCGCAGCGCGGCGTGATACTGGGGCGCCTCGGCGCCGGTCGCGAGGACGGCGACATTGCTCGCGCCCCAGGCGAGCGCCGCCATCCACAGATCGATGCCGACCGAGGCGATGTGCTCGACCTCGAGGGGCACCATGCGCGCCGGAAGACCGCGGCCCCGCCGCGCGAGCGTTTCGAGCAGCGGCTGCGCGTCCGCCGCGTGCAGCAGCAGCGCCGCGTCGCGGCCGCCCGCTCGCTCGTAGCTCGCAAGCAGCGTCCGCATCCGGGTGCCGAGATCGCTTGCCGTCGGATACGCATAGGTCAGCGCGCCCGACGGACAAACGGTCGTGCAGGCCCCGCAGCCCATGCATAGATGCGGCTCGACGGCGATGTGATCGCCATCGGCGCGGATCGCGAGCGTCGAGCAGACGTCGATGCACTGCGTGCAGCCGGTCTTGTCCGAGCGGCTGTGCGCGCAGATCGACGGCTTGTACGCGAAGAATTTCGGCTTCTCGAATTCGCCGATGGCGAGCGCGAGCTCCGCGGCCGCCTTCGCCTGCGCGAGCGGATCCGCGCCCGGCGCGAAATAACCCTGCGGCGGCTGATGTTGCTTGAACCACCGCACGGGAGACAGGTCGAGCACCGCGTCGAAGCGCCCGGTGCGCAGCGTCTGCCTGCGATCGAAATCGACGGCGCCGACGACGCCGCATGCCTCGACGCATGCACGGTGGTCCTTGCAGCGGTCGAGATCGACCTGGAAGTTCCAGCCGATCGCATGCTCCGGACACGCGACAACGCAGGCGTTGCAGCGCGTGCACACGTCGAGGTCGATCGGGTTCTCCTGCGACCACTGCGCATCGAACGCGCCGAGCCAGCCGACGAGCTGCGTAAGCCTGCCCGTGACCACCGGAAAGTCGCGCGGACCGGGCAGGCCGACGTCCATCGGCGCGCTGATCGCGAGGACGGTCACCGACAGCGCCTGCTTGAGCGCGCTCGCCCAGCGCAGCGCCGCGTCGAGCGGGCCGACGATCAGCACCTGCCCTTCCGACTTGTAGCCGACACTCGGCACCGGATCGGGGTCCGGCAGCGCGGCTGCCGCGAGCAGCGCCGCGATCTTGGGCGTCGCGCGCCGGGCCTCCGCCGACCATCCGGCCGTCTCGCGAATGTTGACGAAGCGGATCGTGCGCACATGCCCCGCCTCCTCGGCCACCTCGCCCAGCAAGCGCTGCTCCTGCGTGCACGCAACGAGCATGTCGCCCTGCGTGCCGGCCTTGTAGCGCGCGAGGTCTTTCTGGCACATCGCCGTGTGCAGCGGCGCGGCGGCGCTGCCCGTTGCGCGCGCGAGCGCTTGCGCGTCGAGCGGCATCGTGCCGTTGCACGTGCACAGGAATACGTTCTTGTCGGCGAGGTTCGTATGACCCCCCCACGCTTGCGGCTTCGCCGCTGCGCTGCCCCCCGCGGGGGAGGAATGCGCGTCTCGGGGCGGCCCTTCGACGCTCATGGAATCCTCGGTGACGTCGGCGGTGGTGCGGCGTCCCCGGGGCCGGCTTGCGTCGCCGACGGCGCCGCCGCCCCGGTGCCGGGTGGCGCAGCGGCATCGGCCTGCCGCGGCGCCGACGCAAGAGCCGGCCCGGCGGCCGCCGGTGGGGCGGGCCGGGGCTTATCCGCGACGGGCTCCGCGGGAACGTCCTCGACATGCCCCAGCGCGTTGACCCGTGTCTTCGGCGGATCGAACAGGTACCGCGCCTGCACGAGCGTGCGCGCGAGCTCCGGCTCCATCGGCGAGGGCTTCGAGTAGTCGTCGATATAGACGTCGAGGCCGTCCATCACGTTGAATCGCGGGTCGCGGAACAGCTTCCGCAACGCGCCGCGCTTCAGGCTCTCGTCGACGCCCGGTTGCAGGAACGGCGCGAAATCGGAATCGATCGTCAGCGACTCGAGCGGCGGCAGCGCGGGGCCGGCAGGCTGCGCGGGGGTTGTCGCCATCGCATCGCGGGTGGCGACGCGCGGGGGCGATCCGGCCGCAGCGGGCACGTCGCCGCCGGCCGCCGGCGCCGGCCGATCGACGGCACACATCGCCGGTTCCGCCGCGAGGTCGCGCGCCGCGTCGTTCTGCGGACGCGCCGGATTCTGCCGACGCGCCGGATCCTCGGTGCGCGCCGCGGCGAGCTTGCGCTGCGACCAGCGCCGCAGCGAGAAGCGCGTCGTGTCATGCGGATCGTCGATCATCCCGCTCTCCGGCTATCGCGGAGCGCCGCGATCGCGCTCGCCGGCATCGCCCGCAGGCGCGTCGTCGCGCCTTGGTTTGCGCCGCGGCTCGGGCTTGTAGTGCACGGCGACGAAGGCGCGCATCCACTCTGCGATCGCGGGAATCATCGGCACGCCGTCGACCTGCTCGCCGCTATCCATCAAGCGGCCGGCCTCGTTGTAGCTCACCGTCAGCAGCACGGGCCGAGCCGCGGGCTGCCTGCCGTCGTCGAACATCCGCCACAGCACGAAGACGCGGGGATCGGGCGCCGTCAGATTCATGAAATAGCCTTCGGCCTCGGTGCGGTGGAGCTCGATCTCGAGACCATGACAGCGCCAATGGTTTTCGCCGGCGGGCTCGCAGGGAATCGTCCCCGGGACCGTATCGCGCGGCCGGGTTGCGCCCGCCGGCAGGGCGATCTCGACCCCTGCAGCCTGCCAGCGTTCGCTGGCCCAGCGGCTTTGCAGCGGAATCCGCTCCATGATCACGTCGACGGGTTGGGTGAGCGGCGGCATCGTCGTCTTCGGCTCATCTTGCGTGCGTTCGCTGCAACGATCGCATGCATCGCCGATCATACCTCCGGATGGAGGGCCCGAGGCGGGTCTGCTAACATCGATCGTTGCCATGGCTGCCGTGATTCCGCTCACCGACATTCGCGCCGCATCGAGCGCGGCGGCGCGCGATGCGTTCGTGCGCGAGGCCGCGGCGGCTCCGGCGACGGACACGGCTGTGCCGCTCGATGCGCTCGGCCGCCCGCTGTCGGACCTGCGGATCTCCGTCACCGATCGCTGCAACTTCCGCTGCGTCTATTGCATGCCGAAGGACGTGTACGGGCGCGACTTTCCGTTCCTCCCGCATGCCGCGTTGCTGACCTTCGAGGAGATCACCCGCATCGCCGCGATCTTCGTCGCGCGCGGCGTGCGCAAGCTCAGGCTCACCGGCGGCGAGCCGCTGTTGCGGCGCAATCTCGAGCGGCTGGTCGAAATGCTCGCCTCGCTCGGCGACATCGACCTCACGCTGACGACCAACGGCGCGCTGCTCGCGAAGAAGGCGCGCGCGCTTCGCGACGCGGGCCTCGCGCGCGTGACCGTGAGCCTCGACGCGCTCGACGATCCGACGTTTCGGGCGATGAACGACGTCGGCTTCCCGGTGGGGCGCGTGCTCGAGGGCATCGAGGCGGCGCACGCGGCGGGGCTCGCGCCGCTCAAGATCAATGCCGTCGTCAAGCGCGGCGTGAACGAGCATGCGATCGTCCCGCTCGCGCGCCATTTCCGCGGCAGCGGACACATCGTGCGCTTCATCGAGTACATGGACGTCGGCCACACGAACGGCTGGCGCATGGATCACGTCGTCCCGGCCGCCGAGATCCTCGCGCGGATCGACCGCGAGTTCCCGCTCGAGCCGATCGATCCCAATTACGCCGGCGAGGTCGCGCAGCGCTGGCGCTACCGCGACAACGGCGACGAGATCGGCGTGATCGCGTCGGTCACGCAGGCGTTCTGCCGCGATTGCACGCGCGCGCGGCTGTCGACGGAAGGCAAGCTCTACACGTGCCTGTTCGCGGACAGCGGTTACGACTTGCGCGCGCTGCTGCGCGACACGTATTCGGACGCGCAGATCGGCAACGCGATCGCCGCGATCTGGCGCGGGCGCGCCGACCGCTATTCCGAGATCCGCACCGCCGCCACGCCGCGCGCCGAGTCGCGGATCGAGATGTCGTACATCGGAGGCTAGGGGCGAGGGAGCGGCGGTGGCTTGCGACCCGCCTGCAGAGGGCGAGCTGATGAAACGAGGATTTTCCACGACGCGCGGCAGCAGCGACGATGCGAGGGATCGCTCCGGCGCCCCCTCGCCCCTCGCCCCTCGCCCCTCGCCCCTTGCCTCTCGCCGCGCGCCCCCGAACCGCCGTCCGCTCCTCACCCACGCCGCTCGGCCCGCGACGTTCGACGTCACCGCGGTCGACGAGCATGGCGCGGTGCGCGACGTGCCGATCGCCGGCGAGCATCCGCTGACGCTCTATGTCGACAAACGCGAGATCCTCACGCTGATGACGCTGGGCGCCGCGCCCGAGGCGCTCGCGATCGGCTACCTGCGCAACCAGCGGCTGGTGCGAAATCTCGACGAGATCGTCGCCGTGCAGGTCGATTGGGAGACGAACGCCGTCGCCGTGAAGACGCGGCACGGCCTGACCGACCTCGAGGCGAAGACCGCGAAGCGCACGAAGACGAGCGGCTGCGGCCAGGGCACGGTATTCGGCGACCTGATGGACGACATCGACAACGTGCGCCTCCCGGCGGATGCGACGCTGACGCGCTCGGCGCTCTACGAGCTGCTCGACAAGGTTCGCACGCACGAGACCATCTACAAGCAGGCGGGTGCGGTGCACGGGTGCGCGCTCGCCTCGAATGCCGGCCGCCATTCGGAGATTCTGCAGTTCGTCGAGGACGTCGGGCGCCACAATGCCGTCGACGCGATCGCCGGCCAGATGTGGCTCGACGGCGCGGATGGCGAAGACAAGATCTTCTACACGACCGGGCGGCTCACGTCCGAGATGGTGATCAAGGCCGCGCAGATGGGGATACCGTTCCTCGTCTCGCGCTCGGGCCTGACGCAGATGGGTCACGAGATCGCGCGCAAGGTCGGGATGACGATGATCGGGCGCGCGACGAATCGCCACTACCTGCTGTTCACCGGCGCCGAGCGGTTTCGCGCCGACGAATGATCACGGTGGCAATGACGATTGCACGCGCCGACGTCACCGGCGTCGTGCTGGCGGGCGGCCAGGGCCGGCGCATGGGCACGGTCGACAAGGGGCTGGTGGACCTCGACGGCCGGCCGCTGGTCGCGCACGTCATCGAGCGGCTCGCGCCGCAGGTGCGCACGCTGATCATCAACGCCAATCGCAATGCCGAGCGCTACGCGGCCTTCGGCCACCCGGTGGTCGCCGATGCGGTCGGCGGCTTCGCAGGCCCGCTGGCGGGGCTGCATGCGGGACTGCGCGCGTCCACGACGCCGTTCGTCGTGACGAGCCCCTGCGATTCGCCGTTTCTCGCCGCCGATCTCGTCGCGCGGCTCGCCGGCGCTTTCGATGCCGGGCCGACCGACGTCGCCGTCGCGCGCACGTTCGCGCAGCCCCATCCGGTCTTCGCGCTCGTCGACCGCGCCGTGCTGCCGCATCTGGAGCGATTCCTCGGCGACGGCGGGCGCAAGATCGACGCCTGGTACGCGTCGTTGCGGATCGCCGAGGTCGCGTTCGACGACGAGGCCGACGCGTTTCGCAACATCAACACACCCGCGGAGCTCGCGGCGAGCGCGCCCGCGCGCTGAGGGCTTCGCCGACAACCTCGTCGACATTGCCATGGAAACGACCCGAACGCTGCGCGACCTCTCGTGCGCCGACGATTACGATCCGAACTCGCTGCCGGTCGACCGCGCCCGCGCGCTGATCCGCGAATTCCTCTCTCCGGTCACGGCCGTGGAGCGCGTGCATATCCGCGACGCGCTCGATCGCGTGCTCGCCGCCGACGTCGCATCGCCGTTCGACGTGCCGGGACACGACAACTCCGCCATGGACGGATGGGCGATCCGCTTCGCGGACCTCGACCCGGCGGCGGAAACGCGCCTGCGCCGTGTCGGCGACTCGTTCGCGGGCACGCCGTTCGACGGGGAACTGCATGCCGGCGAGGCGGTGCGCATCTTCACCGGCGGCGTGATCCCGCGCGGCGCCGACACCGTCGTGATGCAGGAGCGTGCGCGCGAGACGGCCGGCGGCGTGACGATCGCGCCGGGCGCCGCGAGAAGGGCCGGCGAAAACCGCCGCCTCGCCGGCGAGGACCTGAAGCGCGGGGCAACGGTGTTTCGCGCCGGGCAACCGGTGCGGCCCGCCGAGATCGGCATGCTCGCCTCGCTCGGCATCAACGAGGTGAGCATCTATCGCAGGCTTCGCGTCGCCTTCTTCTCGACCGGCGACGAGCTGCGCTCGATCGGGCAGCCGCTGCGCACCGGCGAGATCTACGACAGCAATCGCTACACGCTCTACGGCATGCTGAAGCGGCTCGGCTGCGACATCGTCGACATGGGCGTCGTGCCCGACGTCCCGGAACGCCTGGAGCAGGCCTTCCGCAGCGCCGCCGCCACTGCCGACGTCGTGATCACGTCCGGCGGCGTCTCGGTCGGCGAGGCCGATTTCGTCAAGGAGCTGCTTGGCAAGCTCGGCGAGGTGCTGTTCTGGAAGATCGCGATGAAGCCGGGACGGCCCCTCGCCTATGGCCGCATCGGCAATGCCCACTTCTTCGGGCTGCCGGGCAACCCGGTGTCGGTAATGGTCACGTTCTACGAGTTCGTCCGCGACGCGCTGCTGGTGCTGCAGGGACGCGCGGGCGTCGGGCCATTGCCCACGTTCAGGGCAACGCTCGCCGCGCCGATTCGCAAGGTGCCCGGCCGCACGGAGTTCCAGCGCGGCATCCTGTCACCCGACGGCGCCGGCGCCTGGCAGGTGCGCACGACCGGGGACCAGGGCTCGGGAATCCTGTCGTCGATGTCGCAGGCGAACTGCTTCATCGTGCTGGCGGCGGAGACGGGCAACGTCGACGCCGGGACGGTCGTCGACGTGCAGGTTCTCGAGGGACTGATCTGACGTTCGGCGGGATCTCCCGCCGCCAACCGAACCCGGACCGGCCGCCCGATGGCGGGATCAGCAGTAACGGGTGACGCGACCGCGGCCGAGCGCTTCGATGCGCCGCTCGAGGTCGAAGACGTCGCGCGACTGCGCGAGATAGGCTTCCCGCGCCTTCCGTTCCTGCCGCCAGAACCACCCGTCGAGCCGATCGAGCCAGCTCATGCGCTCCACGGTCGGCCGCGATGCCCGCCGTGCGGTGGCGCCCGGGCGCGCGCGCCGCGCGGGTCTGCGCGCGCGCAGCGTGCCGAGCGTCTCGGCGAGCAGCGTCGTGAGCCGACCGATGGCGCTGTTCCTGAAGTAGAGTTCCGCCGCGTACGGAGAGGAAATTTCGTAGGTTCGCATAACGATTCTCCATGCCTCTGTTGAAGGCCCGATGCTGCAATGCGCATCGCCTGTTGCGACGCACAAGGACAAGGTAAGGCCGGTTGTCGGATGGGTCAAATCGTCCTTTTGGATCAGTGCTATAAGTAATCCGGATCGCCGTCGTCCCGTAGTTGCGGTGCACAATAGGCAGTTATCGGTACGCGGATTCGACGATGGAGCTCTACCAGCTCAGGAGTTTTGCGGCGGTCGCCGAGCTCGGTCACCTCACCCGGGCCGCCGAGCGACTGCACATCAGCCAGCCCGCGCTCTCGGCGCAAATCAAGGCGCTGGAGGACGAGCTGTCGGTCGTGCTGTTCGAGCGCGGCGCCGGCGGCATGACGCTGACCGCGGCGGGGCGGCGGCTGCTTCCGGAGGCCGAGCGGGTGCTCGCGGCGGCGCAGAGCCTGCGCAGCGAGGCGCTTGCGTTGCATGGGGAGGTCGCCGGCCGGGTTCGCCTCGGCACGGTCGCCGACCCCGAGTTCATCCGTCTCGCCGACGTGCTCGCGCGCGCCGTCGAGCGCTTTCCGCTGCTCGAGATCGACGTGCATCACGAAGTCTCCGGCGCGGCGTTCGAGAAGGTGCGCGACGGCTCGCTCGATGCGGCGTTCTATTTCGGCAAGCTCGCGCACACCGCGGTGGCGTCGCTGCCGTTGCGCGAATTCGCCTATCGCGTCGTCGCTCCCGCCGCGTGGTCCGACCGCCTGGCGCACGCCGATTGGCAGGCGATCGCGGCCGAGCCGTGGATCATGACGCCGCCGATCAGCACGCACTATGCGCTGGCGACCGAGCTGTTCAATGCCAGCGGCGCGGCGCCGGGAAGGCAGGTCGAAGCCGATCACGAGGCGGTCATCAGCTCGCTCGTCATCGCGGGGATCGGCGTGGCGCTGATGCGCGAGGACATCGCGGCGGCGCACGCCGCGGCGGGCGAGCTCTTCGTCTGGGACGACGTGCGGCTCGCGACGCGCCTGCAGTTCGTCTACCGGCGCGAGCGCGAGCGCGACCCGCCGATCCACGCCCTTCGCGACGTCGTGCGCGATGTCTGGGGCACGCGCAGGGCCTCGCCGTCGCGGGCGGAGCGTTCGCGTGCGCGCGACGGGCGCGCCAGCGCGCAGCAGCCGTAGCTCGTCCCCCTGTAAGGAATCGGCCGGCCGCGGCGACTGCGATCGGGTGGCCGCTCGTGTGCCGCACGGCGCGGAACGATAATGGGCGCGGACGCGTCCAATCCACCCGGAGCCACTCGATGAACCGCCGATCGATCCTGCACACCCTCGCCGGCCTCGTGGTCGCAAGCGCGGCCGGCACGTCCGCCCAACCGATGCCCAGGAAAGCCGCGTCGAAGCACCCGAGCGTCGAGGAGCTGCAGCGCAACTGGAAGGCGCTGCTCGCGAAGAACGCGAAGGTCGCCACCGACACCACGCCGCTCGCCAGAACCGACGAGGAGTGGCGCCGCGTCCTCGACCCGGCCGCCTACAACGTGCTGCGGCACGAAGGCACCGAGTACCCGGGCTCGAGCCCCCTCAACGGCGAGCACCGCCCGGGCGTATTCGTGTGCGCCGGCTGCGCGCTGCCGCTGTTCACGTCGGCGATGAAATTCGACAGCGGCACCGGCTGGCCGAGCTACTTCACGACGATTCCGGACGCCTTCGCCACGAAGACCGACAGCAAGCTGATCCTGCCGCGCACCGAGTATCACTGCGTGAAGTGCGGCGGCCATCACGGGCACGTGTTCGACGACGGACCCGAGCCGACGGGGCTGCGCTACTGCAACAACGGCGTCGCGCTGCGCTTCATCCCCGCCGACGTCTGAGCGGAGCGGCCCCCCCGCGCGCGACGCGCTCCTGCGTACACGACGCGGCGCGGGCAAGCGCCGCGTCCGTATACTCGGCGCGTGGTCGAGCTTCGTGCCGTCTCCAAATCGTTCCGCGCTCCGGCGCCGAGGCGCATCTTCACCGACCTGTCGCTGTC
>DASURV010000164.1:0-24977 GCA_036375455.1 Casimicrobiaceae bacterium
ATCGAGTCGATGCCGTAGCGCGCCTTCATCAGCGGGTTGACGAAGCGCCACCCGATCGTCGTATCCTCGATCTTCGCGCCGCGCGAGAACGCCTCGGTCGCCTTGCCCTGCACGAAGGGCGCGCGCGACATGCTCTCCACGCCTCCGGCGAGCATCAGCGACGTCTCGCCGATGCGGATCGCGCGCGCGGCGATCGTGATCGCATCGAGGCTCGAGCCGCACAGCCGATTCACCGTCGTCCCCGGCACCTCCTGCGGCAGCCCGGCGAGGAGCAGCGCCATCCGGCCGACGTTGCGGTTGTCCTCGCCCGCCTGGTTCGCGCAGCCGTAGACGACGTCGTCGACGCCGCCCCAGTCCACGCCGGGGTTGCGCTCCATCAGCGCCCGCAGCGGCACCGCGGCGAGATCGTCCGTGCGCACGCTCGCGAGCGCGCCGCCATAACGTCCGAACGGCGTGCGGATCGCGTCGCAGATGAATGCCTCGTTCATCGTGGTTCCCTTGAGAGTTCGTGAGCAACGTCGGGCACGCGCCCGACGGCCGTTCCGTCATCTGTCTCCCGACGCCCGACCTCCGACGAGCGGCACGCCCGTCAGGCGCGCAAGCTCGTCGAACGTGAGGCCCTCGACCATCTCGAGCACGACGAGCCCGTCCGGCAACACGTCGAGCACGGCGAGGTCGGTGAAGATGCGGTTCACGCAGCGGATCCCGGTCAGCGGATACGTGCAGCGCTCGACGATCTTGCTCTCGCCCTGCTTCGTCAGGTGCTCCATCATCACGTAGACCTTCTTCGCGCCGATCGCGAGATCCATCGCGCCGCCGACGGCGGGAATCGCATCGGGCGCACCGGTGTGCCAGTTCGCGAGATCGCCGCGCACCGACACCTGGAAGGCGCCCAGCACGCAGAAATCGAGGTGGCCGCCGCGCATCATCGCGAACGAATCGGCGTGGTGGAAGTACGCGCCGCCGGGCAGCAGCGTCACCGGCTGCTTGCCGGCGTTGATCAGGTCCGGATCCTCCGCCCCCGGCGCGGGCGCCGGGCCCATCGCGAGCAGCCCGTTCTCGCTGTGCAGGAAGATCTCGCGGTCCTTCGGCAGCTGATTGGCAACCATCGTCGGCAAGCCGATGCCGAGGTTGACGTAGGCGCCCTCGGGGATGTCGCGCGCGACCCGCGCGGCCATCTGATCGCGGCTGTAACGTTGCATCGTACGCTCCTTCATCGCTGCTCGATCGCCGCTCATGCGGCGGCCTGCGGCTCGGCGAGTGCCCCGGCCGGGACCTTGACGACGCGCTGGACGAAGATGCCCGGCGTGACGATCGCCTCGGGATCGAGGCCGCCGAGGTCGACGGTTTCGCGCACCTGCGCAATCGTGCACTTCGCCGCGCTCGCCATGATCGGCCCGAAATTGCGCGCCGTCTTCCGATAGACGAGATTGCCCCAGCGATCGCCGCGGTCCGCCTTGATCAGCGCGTAGTCGGCGTGGATCGGATATTCGAGCACGTAGTTGCGCCCGTCGATCTCGCGCGTTTCCTTGCCCTCCGCGAGCAGCGTGCCGTAGCCGGTCGGGGTGAAGAACGCGCCGATCCCCGCCCCCGCGGCGCGGATGCGCTCGGCGAGATTGCCCTGCGGCACGAGCTCCAGCTCGATCTCGCTCGCGCGATAGAGCGCGTCGAAGACCCACGAGTCGGTCTGGCGCGGAAACGAGCAGATGATCTTGCGCACGCGCTTCGTCTTGAGCAGCGCCGCGAGCCCCGTGTCGGCGTTGCCCGCGTTGTTGTTGACGACGGTGAGATCGCGCGCGCCCTGGGCGATCAGCGCGTCGATCAGCTCGGAAGGCATCCCGGCGGTGCCGAAGCCGCCGATCATGACCGTCGCGCCGTCGTGAACGTCGGCGACGGCGGCGCTGACCGATGGGACGATCTTGTTGATCATCGTGTCCTCGTAAGGGTTGGATCGGCGGCAGCGGCGTGCTGCGCCGTGTCGCGGCGCAGCAGCGCCAGAACCGGTGCGGTCGGGGGACGCAAGCCGCGCCACAGGAAGAAGGACTCCGCGGCCTGCTCGACCAGCATGCCAAGGCCGTCCACTGCCTGCGCGGCGCCTTGGGCGAGCGCACGGGCGAGGAACGGTTCTGCCGCCTCGCCGTAGACCATGTCGTACGCGAGCGCGCCCTGCGCAAACGCCCCTTGCGGCAGCGACGGGATCTGGTGGGCGAGGCTCGCCGACGTTGCATTGATCACGAGATCGAACGCCTCGCCGGCGAACGCCGCGTAGCCGCCGCCGCGCACGGGGATTCCTGCGGGCGCGAGCGGCGCGAACTGCGTCGCGAGCGCCTGCGCCTTCTCGAGCGTGCGGTTGGCGATCGCGATGCCGGCGGGTCGCTCGTCGAGGAGCGGAAGCATCACGCCGCGCGCGGCGCCGCCGGCCCCCATCAACAGCACGCGCTTGCCGCCGATCGAGCAGCCCAGGCGCTCGATGTCGCGCACCAGGCCCGCGCCGTCGGTGTTGTCGCCGATGATGCGATCGCCCTCGAATTTCAGCGTGTTCACCGCGCCGGCCTGCGCTGCGCGCGCGGTGCGCTCCGTCGCCAGCGCATGCGCGTCGAGCTTGAACGGCACGGTGGCGTTGAGTCCGCGGCCCCCGGCCGCGCGAAACGCGCGCACGTCGTCCGCGAAGTGGCCGGGCGTGCCGAGGATGCGGCCGTATTCGAGTTCGTGACCGACGGCGCGCGCGAACAGCGCGTGAATGCGCGGCGACTGACTCTGCGCGACGGGGTTGCCGATGACCGCGTAGCGATCGGTCATGATTCCGCTGCCTGCGCGACGAGTCGCGCCGGGGCGTTCAGCGCGCCGTACCCGTCGTAGTCGCCGACGCGCTGCACGATCTCGAAGAAGAAGCGATCGGCGAAGCTCTCGGTGTAGGCGTGGAAGTACTCGCCGGTCCCGGTGCGCTCGTACACCACGCCGAATTCCCGCATCCGCTCGACCTGCGACGGCGGCAGGTCGAAGCGCGCGACGAGGTCCTCGTAGTAGTTCCCCGAGATCGGGACGAACTGGACGCCGTTGCGCCGCAACGTAGCCAGCGACCGGAAGATGTCGTCGGTCGCGAACGCGATGTGGTGCACGCTCGTGCCGCCGGCGGCCGACATCGTTCTCGCCATCGCCGTGCCGCGGCTCTGCGAGACGTTGAGCACGAAGCGCACGCTGCGGTCCGCGCTCGCGACGCCCATGCTGCGGACCAGGCCGTAGGGATCGTTCAATTCGAGGCTCTCGCCCGGCTGCAGGCCGAGCACCGCCCGGTAGAACAGCGTCCACGAGTCGAGCGCCTCGAACGGCAGCGCCATTGCGACATGGTCGATGCGCGCGAGCCCGGCATCCTTCCGGCCGGCGGGCACGCCGGTGCTGAGATCGAAATCGACCTCGTACAGCGCGCCCGAGCCGAGCTCGCTCGCGACGAAGTAGATCAGGCTGCCGTCGGGCGCACGAACGCCCGGCACGCTCTGCTCGTTCGGGCCGAGGCGGCTGTCGAAGCGCGGGCAATGCAGCGCCGTCGCGCGGTTGCGCGCGCGCAGCGCATCATCGGTGACGAGGCTCACCGCGCAGATCGACGGCCCGTGGACCGCGAAGTGTTCGCGCGCGAACGACTCCGGCTCCGCATCGAGGATCAGGTTGATCGATCCCTGCCGATACAGCGTGACGCTCTTCGAGCGGTGCCGGCCGGCCCGGTGGAAGCCCAGATTCTCGAGCAGGTTGTCGAGCAGCCATTCCGTCGCCTCGTCGACGGCGAACTCGAGGAACGCGACCCCGCCCAGCACCGGCGCCGCGGGCGGATCGTAGAGCTCGATCCGCTCGACGGTCCGGGCGCTCGCGCTCGTCGGCCTCGAGGCATCCGCCGCGCCACCCTCCAGCCGCAGCCGCGTCTGCTCCTCGAGATACAGCAGCGAGCGCATCGCGTCGATCGCCGTGCGGCGATTGGGTGCCTCGCGAAAGACGTCGTTGAAGATCTCGAGCGACAGCGGCCCCGTGTAGCCCGCCATCAGCACCTCCCCGAGGAAGCGCGGCAGGTCGAGCTGTCCCTGGCCCGGGAAATTGCGGTAGTGGCGGCTCCATTGCAACACGTCCATCGCCATGCGCGGGGCGTCCGCCATCTGCAGGAAGAAGATCTTCTCGCCCGGGATCCCCCCGATGCCGGCCGGGTCGTCTCCCAGCGAGAGGATGTGGAAGCTGTCGAGGATGACGCCCAGATGCGGATGCGCAGCTTCGCTGACGATCTTCCACGCGTGGCCGAAGCGCTTCACGCACGAGCCCCAGGCGAGCGCTTCGTAGCCGATGCGCAGGTTGCGCCGCGCGGCGCGCTCGGCGAGGGCGGCGAGCTGCGCCGCCGCCCGGGCGTCGTCGTCGATCGCGAGCGGCGACACGTTCGAGCACACGAGCATCATCGGCGCCCCGAGCGTCTGCATCAGGTCGAGCTTGCGCTCCGCGCGGTCGAGATTGCGGCGGAACTCGGCATCGGGGACGCCTTCGAACTGACGCAGGGGCTGGTACAGGTCGATGTCGAGGCCGCGATCGGCCGCCATCTCGCGCAGCTCCGCCGGCGACCCGGGAAAATAGATCAGGTCGTTCTCGAACAGCTCGATCGAATCGAAGCGCGCCGCGGCAATCGCGTCGAGCTTGGCGTCGAGCGTGCCGGACAGCGAGACGGTGGCGATGCACTTGCGCACGTCGTCACGCGGTGGCGATCGTCGCGCCGGCACGGGCCGCCGCGACGATGGCCTCGATGATGCGCAGGTTCTGCAGGCCGTCGCGGACCGTGACGAGCGGTGTCGCCTCGCCGCGAATGACGGCGCAGAAGTGCTCGAGCTGGCGCGCGAGCGGGTCGACGGCCTCGACCGCCAGCACGCGCGTGTCGAGCGGCCTCCACCACGAACGCTCTTCCGCGCGCGCGTAGGTGCGCAGACGCATCGTCGGGATGCCGAGCGACCCGTTCGTGCCCGCCACGTGGTAGCAGTCCTCGTCCGGATAGCTCGCGTAGGTCCCGTTCTCGCGCGACGTCTGCTCCCAGCTCCGCGGCGACGCCGCGCTGTCCGAGAGCAGGAACGTGCCGAGCGCACCGCTCGCAAAGCGCAGGCCGATCGCGACGGTGTCCTCGACGGGAAAGCCGCGGCGCGCGTTCGACGACAGCGCCTGGACGGCGACGATCTCGCCGCACAGCGCGCGCAGGTTCCCGATCTCGTGGATCAAGTTGATCAGCACCGGGCCGCCGCCGGGCTGGCGCCGCCACGGCGCCTCGTCGAAATAATCGTCGGGCTTGTAGAACATCGCGCTGCCCATGACGGCGACGAGCGGCCCGAGCGCCCCGCCCGCGACGATCTCGCACGCCCGCGCGATGATCGCACCGTGGCGCCGATGGTGCCCGACCAGAACGCGAGCGCCGGCGCGCTCGGCGGCGTCGCAGAGGCGCTCGCCGGCTGCGACGGTGTGCGCGACCGGCTTCTCGATCAACGCCGCAACGCCGGCCTCGATGCACTCGAGCGCCTGCGCCACGTGCAGCGCGTTGGGTGTGGCGAGAATGACGCCGTCGATCTTCGTTCCGGCGAGCAGTTCGCGCAGCGTCGCGTACAGCGGCACGCGGGCCTCGGCCGCCGTCTCCGCTGCTTCGGGAGCCGGATCGACGAGGGCGGCAAGCGTGCAGGATCGGCTCGCCTCGATCAGCTCGATGTGCCTGCGCCCGATCCGGCCGGCACCGGCGACGGCGATGCGCACGGTCATGTCGTCTCCAGCAATTGCCGCGTCTTCGCCAGTATCCGGCGCGCGCGCTCCACGGCCGGCACGGTGCACGCGAGCGCCTGCATCGGTATCTCGGCGCTGATCGGCGCGTCGCGCGCCACTGCGCGCAGGATGCCCCGCAGGAGCGCCGCGCGATACGTGGGCACATCGGTCTCCGGCTCCAGCCGGAAGATCTCGATGTCGAGCACGCGCACGCCGGTGTCGTCGAGCCGGCGCGCCGTCTCGCGCGCGAGCGGCGTATCCCGCGCCATCGTTGCTCTGCGCCCAATGGCTATCGTGCCGGCGGAGGCGATCATGCCGCCGTCCTGACGTGGCCGCCGAGGAACAGCCGGTTGAGATCCGGATCGTGCAGGAGCTCCGACGCCGGGCGATCGAGCGCCAGCCGGCCCATCTCGAGGACCAGCGCGCGGTTCGAGTACTTGAGCGCCGTGCGCACGTTCTGCTCGACCATCAGCACCGTCGTGCCGGCGTCGGCCAGCGTGCGCAGCAGCGTCATCACGTCCTGGACCAGCTTCGGCGACAGGCCGATCGAGGGCTCGTCGATCAGGATGACGCGCGGGTGCAGCAGCAGCGCGCGGCCCACCTCGAGCTGCTTCTGCTCGCCGCCGGACATCGTCGACGCCTGGTTGTCGATCCGCTCGCGAATGCGCGGAAAGCGCGCCAGCACCTCCTCGATGCGACCCTGCAGCTCGCCGCGCGGCAGCGTGATGCCGCCGAGCTCCAGGTTGTGCCGCACCGACAAGGACCCGAAGAGGTTGCGCCCCTGCGGGACGAATGCGATGCCGTCGGCGAGCAGCTCGCGCGGCGACTTGCCGTTGATGCGCCTGCCCTCGAAGCGGATCTCGCCGGAGCGCGGCAGCAGCATGCCGAAGAGCGTCTTCAGCACGGTGGACTTCCCGGCCCCGTTCGGCCCGATCAGCAGCGTGATCTCGCCCTTGCGGGCGTCGAGCGTCGTCTCGTTCAGGATCGTGAGGCTCGGCGAGTACCCGGCGACGACCTTGTCGAACTCGATGATCCTTTCCAGCATTCCTGTCACTCCTGGATCGGCGGCGCCCGGCGGCAAGGCCGCGCCGCTCTTCCGTCAGTTGCCGAGATACGCCTCGAGCACCTGCCGGTTCGACTGCACCGTCGCCGGCGGCCCCTCGGCCATCACCTTGCCCTCGACCATGCAGATCACGTGCGGGCACAGCTTCATGATGAAGTCCATGTTGTGCTCGATGACCACGAAGCTCCCGCCCTGCGTCCGGTTGAGCTCGAGCAGCAGCTCGCGCAACTGGTCGACGAGGCTCGGGTTGACGCCGGCGCACGGCTCGTCGAGCAGGACGAGCCGCGGCGACGGCATGAACGCCATCGCGATGTCGATCAGCTTCTGCTGACCATACGAGAGGCTGCCCGCGGGAAGGTGCGCGACGTGCTTCAGCCGGAACAGCTCGATCATCTCGTCCGCATGATGCCCGAGACCGGCGTCGGGCCGCGCGAACAGCCGCGCCGGCATCGTGCCCTTGAACTCCTGCGCCGCCGCGATCAGGTTGTCGCGCACCGACAGCTTGACGAACACCTGCAGCGTCTGGAATGTGCGTCCCACGCCGCGCCGCGACAGCTCGAGCGGCGACATGCCGGTGATGTCCTCGCCGCAGAACTCGACCGAGCCCGACGTCGGCTTGATCTGGCCGAGAATGCTGTTGAAGAGCGTCGTCTTGCCGGATCCGTTCGGGCCGATGACGCCGACGATCTCGCCGGGCTTGACGGAGAAGCTGACCCCGTCCACCGCCTTGATCGCCGCGTACGACTTGCGGACGTCCTTCACTTCGAGGAAGCTCGGGCGCTCGGTCATTTCGCGCCTCCCCGGTTCGAGAACCGCTCGGGAATCGAGAGAATGCCGCCCGGCAGCCAGATCATCAGCGCGACGACGGCGAAGCCGAACACGGCGAGATACCAGTTCTGCATGAAGCGCAGCCACTCGGGCAGCAGCACGATGATCACGGTGCCGACGACCGGGCCGAAGAAGCGTCCCGAGCCGCCGACGATGATCGCGAGCAGCATCATCAGCGACGCCGAGAAGTGGAACGGCGCGGGCTCGACGAACTGGACGAGCGCCGCGAAGAACACGCCGGCGATGCCCGCGCATGCCGCGCCGATGGCGAACGCGAGCAGCGTGTACGCGGTGATGTTGATGCCGAGGCTCTCGGCGCGGATCGGGTTGTCGCGCAGCGCGGCGAACGCGCGGCCCCACGGCGAGCGCAGCAGCCACCACAGCAGCGCGATCAGCACCAGGGTGAAGAACAGCGTGAACCAGAAGAACGCCAGCGTGCCGTCGAACGAGATCCCGAGCACGGACGGGCGCGGGATGCCCGAGATGCCGAACGTTCCGCCGGTGATCTTCTCCTCGTTGCGCATCACCAGGTAGACGAGGATGTTGAAGCCCAGCGTGGCGAAGGCAAGGTAATGGTGCTGGACCCGCAGCGCCGGAAAGCCGAGCGCGAGCCCGATCATGAAGCACGCGATCGCCGCGACCGGAAGCACGACGAGGAACGGCACGCCGGCCTTGAGCGAGATCGCCGCGATATAGGCGCCGATGCCGTAGAACGCGGCCTGCCCGAGCGACATCTGGCCGGCGTAACCGACGGTCAGGTTGAGGCCGTACGTCGCCATCAGCACGACGCAGAACAGCGTGCACAGGTAGACGCCGTAGCTCTTCAGCAGCAGCGGCAGCAGCGCGAACGCCACGACGGCGGCGCCGAGGGCGGCGAGCTTCGCGGTGGCGCTCGCGCGCTTCGCCGCGGCGAGGGGGAGGTTGCCGGTCGTCGTGCTCATACCTTGCGCTCCTCGACCTTGCCGAGCAGGCCCTCGGGACGAAACAGGATCACGATCAGGAACAGCAGCAGCGCCACGCCCTCCTTGTACGCCGGCGACACGTAGAAGCCGACGACGTTCTCGAGGACGCCGATCAGCACGCCGCCGAGCAGCGCGCCCCGCGTCTGGTTGAACCCGCCGATGATCGCGGCGAAGAACGCCTTCTGCCCGATCGAGTCGCCCATGTCGAACTTGGCGAGATACGTCGGCGTGACGAGCAACGCGGCGACCGCCGCAAGCACCGCGTTGATCAGGAACACGTACAGGACCATCCGCTTCACGTCGATGCCGAGCACCCTGGCCGCGTCGGTGTTCTGCGCGACCGCCTGCATCGCGCGCCCGGTGACGGTCCGGTTGAGGAACGCCTGCAATCCGATCACGATCACCCCGGCCAGGATCAGCGTGCCGATGTCGGCGTACGAAACCGCGGCGCCGCCCAAGGCAAACTGTCCGGGCGGAAACGGGCTGGGGAACGGATGCGCCTCGGCGCTGTAGCCCGCCTTGACGAGCTGCTTGACGCCGATCGACAGCCCGAGCGTCGCGATGACCAGCGGAATCACGCCGTGCCGAATCAGCGGGTTGACGATCGCGGCCTTGAACGCGACGCCCAGCAGGAGCATCGCCACGACGCACGTCAGCAGGAACGCGAGCCACAGCGGCGCTCCGGCCAGCATGAAGAACAGCATCGAGAACGCCGGCACCATGACGAATTCGCCTTGCGCGAAGTTGATCGTCCCCGATGCCTGCCAAAGCAGCGTGAACCCCAGCGCCGCCAGCGCGTAGATCGCACCGGTTGCCGTGCCGGAAACGACGAGTTGCAGCAGATCGCCCATCGCGTTGCCCCTCCGGAAGCAGGCGAAATGGTTTCACGTGCGGCCGCCGGTGCGGCCGGCGCTCCGGTGCGCCCGAAACGCCGGCGGCCCGTCGGCAGCGATGCGAGCGGCCTATTTCGCCCCGATCGGAGGCAGGGTCTTCGTCACGATGCCCTTGTCGCTGACGACCTTGACCAGGAAGCTCTCCCGATCGAGGTCGCCGTTGTTGTCGAATGCGACATCGAGCAGGACGCCGGGGTGTTCCTTCGCAACCGGGACAACTGCTTCATGGGGTCTCCTAGAAAAGTGCGATTATCGAACACAAGTGCGAATAACGCGCAGATTACGAAACGACTCGCACAAGTGTCAATGGCGATAATCGAAAATATGTGCGATAATCGCCCGACTAGCTCGCAAACTGACGATCAGCGTAGCGCCGTTTCCAGCCCGGGAAAACACCGATGACCAGGCCCCGCGCCGCTGCGGCAAACGCGTTTTCCGAGCGAGCCACCGCCAGGGCAGCGCCGGCGGCACCACCGCTCGACGAGGTCCGGGACCTCGCCGGCGACCCGAATTTCATGACGTCGCTCGCGCGCGGCCTCGCCGTGATCCGCGCGTTCTCGCAGCAGCGGCAGCGCCTGTCGATCGCGCAGATCAGCCTGCGCACCGGAATCTCGCGCGCGGCCGTCCGGCGCTGCCTCTACACGCTCGGCCGCCTCGGCTACGTCGGATCCGACGACGGCCGCAATTTCGCGCTTCGCCCCCGCATCCTCGCGCTCGGCCATGCGTACCTGTCGTCCGCGCCGCTCGCCACGTCCGCCCAACCGCTGCTCGACCAGGTCAGCGCCGCCGTGCACGAGTCGTGCTCGATGGCGATCCTCGACGGCGACGACCTCGTCTACGTCGCGCGCTCCTCGTCGAGCGCGCGGATCATGTCGATCGATCTCGGCGTCGGCAGCCGCCTGCCCGCGTTCTGCACGTCGATGGGGCGCGTCCTGCTGGGCGCATTGACGGCACCGGAACTGAACGAGTTCCTGAAGCGGCTGGCCGCGAAGCCGTACACGAACCGCACGATCGTCGCGAAGGACAAGCTGCGCGACCTGATCGCCGCTGCGCGCGAGGCGGGATTCGCGGTCGTCGACCAGGAACTGGAGATCGGGCTCCGCTCGATCGCCGTTCCGGTGCTCGACGCACGCGGCCGGCCCGCCTGCGCCATCAACGTGAGCACGCAGGCCGCGCGGGTTCCGGCCGCGGACATGGAGAGGCGCTTCCTGCCGGCGCTGCGCACGGCGGCGGCCGACCTTTCGCTGCTGCTCATGTGACACGCTCGACGTCGCGAGCAACCGCGTTCGGCGACATGCTGGCCGGCAACCGAGCGCGCACCGCGAGATCGGCGTCGCGAGCCTCAGGTTTCCACGCGATTGCGGCCCCGCCGCTTGGCGCGGTACAGCGCCTCGTCGGCGCGGGCGAAGGTCTGGACGATCGCCTCGCCCGGCCTGTATTGCGCCACGCCGATCGACACGGTCATCGGCCCCAGCGGATGCGAGAGCGGAAGCTCGACCGCGCTCACGCGCTCGCGCAGCCGCTCGGCATCCGCGACCGCCCCCGCGAGCGCCGTGTGCCGCAGGATCTGCACGAACTCCTCGCCGCCGTAGCGGCCGAAGATGTCGGTGGTCCGCAGCCCCTGCTGCACCGCCTGCGCGAAGGCCCGCAGCACCTCGTCTCCGGTCAGGTGGCTGAACTCGTCGTTGTAGCGCTTGAAGAAATCGAGGTCGATCACGCAGAGGGAAAGCGGCTCCCCGCTGGTGTCGGCCCGTTCCTTCGCCTCTTCCATCGCGACGATCAGGGCGCGCCGGTTGTAGACGCCGGTCAGATCGTCGCGCCGAGCCTTTTCCTCGATGTCCTCGAGCTTGATGCTCGCGGCGGTTAGGCCGTGCCGCAGCCGTTTCACGTGCCCGCCGATGAAAAGCAGCCACGGGAACGTCACCGCCATCACCGCGAACTGAAGCATGTCCAGGCGCAGCGCGTCGGCGTCGCCATCGCGCATGTAGCGAATCCAGACGACCACGGCGAACGCGAGCAGCGAGATGGCGCCGAGCGCGGCGAGGTGCGCACCGCCGTGGCGCAGCATCCCGAACATCAGCGCGACGAAGAAGAAGGCGGAAAACGCGAGCCTCGTGTCCGGAGCACGGTAGACGACGTAGAGCATCGTGAACACCGCGGCGAGCAGTTGCCATCCGGTCAGGCTCGCATCCGCAAAGCGCAGATTGAGCCCCAGGCGAAAGAGGCAGAAGAAGGCGACGATGAACGCCGCGACGAGGGCGAGCACCTCGAGCAGCGTCCGACCGTCGACCCTGTGCTGCGTATAGAACGCCGCAAGGACGACGAGGTACAGCACCGAGAATGCGCTCGCGAGCAGGAACCTGCGCAAGCGCAGTTGCTGCCTCGATTCGTCCCGGCTGACCGGCGGAATTTCGAGAGCCTCTTCGGGCATCGGAGCCACCGGTACTCGGCGGCGAACTCACTTCGGAGGTTACTACCGCCGGCATCCGTCTCGCAAAGGCGCGTGTTCAACTCGCGGCCCTCGGCCGGGAGCTTGACCGAGCGGGCAGCGCGCCGGAATGGTGTATCAGGCCGTTCGCCATGCCGGATTGCCCGCGTCGGCCGCTCGTCGTACCGGGTTGCCAGCGCTCATGCCGATGGCATAGAGTGCCGTTCGACCAGGAAAACACTCGGCTGCGCCTCCGCCGTTTCGCTGCGCCAACCAGGGGACTCGATGCGTCGCGCCCTTTCAATGCTCCCGCTGATTCTGCTGGCCGGATGCGTCGCGAGAGAGCCGTTGCCCTTGACGTCGGCGGCCGAGACGAAGAACGCCCCCGTCGTGCGTCGGCCGCTCGACGCGTCGTCCCCGCCCGTCGCAGGTGCCCCGCTGCCGGTTGCGCCGTCGCCCGCGGTCGCGGGCGGCCCGATCGGCGCGCACACGGACGCGGTGTACGTATGCGTGATCGACAAGCAGGGGGAGCGAACACGGACGGCAGTCGAGCTCACGCCAAAGGTCGCCGCGCTTTGCAGGCGCCATCCCGAGATGGGACCGTGTCAGTACGAACGCGAAACCTGCAGGCGCGCGGGCGGACGCGTCTACGCCGCCAACGGCGAGGAGATCACGCAACGCACCGAGGCCGAGTACGACCGGAAGGTCATGCGCGCACGCTTTCGCGCCAATTGAGCGAGTCTCGATGCAATGCACGCCGGCCGAGCGCGTGCGTGCCGCGCATGCGATGCGAACCCGGTCGGCTCGTTGACCGGGTCCGGGACGCCTCGATCGCGCGGCATTAGCGTGCGATGACGACGATCGGACCTGCGCTGGTAACCGGCGCCAGCGGATTTGTCGGCTCGGCGATTGTCCGCGCGCTCGCTGCCCGCGGCTATCCCGTACGAGCGCTGGTCCGGACCTCCAGTCCGCGCGCCAATCTGGCGGGGCTGGATCTCGACATCGTCGAAGGCGACATGCGCGATGCGGGAGCGGTCGCGCGGGCCGTCCACGGCATGCGATACGTCGTCCACGCCGCCGCCGATTATCGTCTCTGGGCCCCGCACCCCGACGAAATACTGCGCGCCAACGTGGAGGGGACGCGAACGGTGATGCTTGCCGCATTGCGGGCGGGCGTCGAGCGCGTGGTACACACCAGCAGTGTCGCGACGCTCGCCCTTCCTGCGGGCGGCCTGCCTGCCGACGAAACGATGCCCCTGCGCGAAGCGGAGGCGGTCGGCGCCTACAAGCGCAGCAAGGTGGTTGCCGAGCGGCTCGTCGAGACGATCGTAGCGCGCGACGGCCTGCCGGCGGTAATCGTGAATCCATCCACGCCGATCGGTCCCCGGGACATCCGACCCACTCCGACCGGACGTATCATCGTCGAAGCGGCGAGCGGTCGGATGCCTGCGTACGTCGATACGGGCCTCAACCTCGTGCACGTGGACGACGTCGCTGCGGGCCACGTCGCGGCGCTCGAGACCGGCAGGATCGGCGAGCGTTACATACTCGGTGGACAGGACGTTACGCTGGCCGATATGCTGCGCGACATCGCGGTCATCGTCGGGCGGGTGCCGCCCCGCGTGAAGTTGCCTCGCCGCTTGATCTATCCGATCGCGGTCGCGGCCGAAATGCGCGCGTTGATCACCCGGCGACCGCCCTTCGTCACGCGCGACGGCCTGCGGATGGCGCGCCACAAGATGTTCTTCAGCAGCGCGAAGGCGGAACGCGAGCTCGGCTATCGTGCTCGCCCTTACATCGACGCCATACGAGCGGCGATCGATTGGTTCAGGCAGGCGGGGTATCTGCGATGACGGCGCTCGCCATTGCGCTCGTGTCATGCGCGGCGTGGTGCTACCTCCTCCTGGCGCGAGGCGGATTCTGGCGCGCCAGGGAACGCGACGAGAAGCGCGATACGCAACTCGTGCATCGCGCGGCATGGCCGCAGGTGGCAGCCGTCATCCCGGCGCGGGACGAAGCCGATGTCATCGGCGAGAGTGTCGGCTCGCTGCTGCGGCAGAATTATGGCAACGAGCTCTCCGTGATCGTCGTCGACGACCACAGCTCGGACGCCACGGCGGCCGAGGCCGTGCGCGCTGCCACCGCCGCGGGCCGCGCGAGCAGGCTCACCGTACTGTCCGCGCCCGAGGTACCCGCCGGCTGGACGGGCAAGCTGTGGGCGATCGACCATGGGGCGCGACACGCGGGCGACGTCGACTACCTGCTGCTCACCGACGCCGATATTCGGTATGCTCCCGACACGCTGTCGCGACTCGCGGCGCGGGCCGATCGCGATCACCTGGTCCTGATCTCGTTGATGGCGCGGCTCAATTGCACATCGTTCCCGGAGCGAGCATTGATCCCCGCCTTCGTGTTCTTCTTCCAGATGCTCTATCCGTTCGCATGGGTCAATCAACGAGCACGGCGCACCGCGGCGGCTGCGGGCGGCTGCATGCTGGTGAATCGCAGGGCGCTCGCGGCGGCGGGCGGAATCGCCGCCGTGCGCAACGAACTGATCGATGACTGTGCGCTCGCCCGCAGGCTCAAGGGGCAAGGGCCGATCTGGCTCGGACTGAGCGAGCGCGTCGAGAGCGTTCGCCGCTATCGATCCGTGGGAGACATTCGCCGCATGATTGCGCGCACCGCCTACACCCAGCTCGGCAATTCGCCGGTGCTCCTCGCGTGCGCGGTCGTGGCAATGTCGCTGACGTTCGTCGCACCGATCGCCCTCGTCCTCGCGAGCGACGGGTTGCCGAGGCTGCTGGGCCTGCTGGCATCGTGCCTGATGGCGCTCGCGTTCCAGCCGATGCTGAGCCTGTACCGCGTCTCGCCGCTGTGGGGGCTCGCGCTTCCGGCGATCGCCGCCATCTATCTGACCTTCACGCTCGACTCGGCGTACCAGACTGCGCGCGGCCGGGGCGGCATGTGGAAGGGACGCGTGCACCGGTCGAGTGCGCGCGGCTGACGCGATGTGGGCGTCTCGATTACCGCCGTCGCGGCCAGCCGCGGGAGTCATGAGACCCGCCGGGCCCGCCCAAGGGTCGAATTCCGCCCCCGCGGGGGGCAGCGAGCGGCGCGAGCCGCGAGCGTGGGGGGATCATACAAGCGCAATCGGTCTGGCCGATTCGTCATCGATCGGCGTCGAAGCGGGCAGGCTCCGGGCGCCCGAGCGCTCGGCCGGCGGCAGCACCTTCTATGCAGCGATGCGCGTGTTGCCTCGAGCGCAGCGACAGGCCATGTTCGCGATCTACGGTTTCTGCCGTGCGGTGGACGACATCGCCGATGGCGGCGGCAGCCGCGACGAGCGACTGCGAGAGCTCGCGCGCTGGCGCGCGGAGATCGTCGCGTTGTATGGCGGGGCGCCGACGACTCGCGTCGGCGATCTCGTCGAGCCGATGCGCCGATTCGATCTGCGGCGCGAGGACTTCCTCTCGATCATCGATGGCGTGGAGATGGACGTGAGAGCCGTCATCGTGGCGCCCGACGCATCGACCCTCGACGCCTACTGCGATCGAGTTGCGTGTGCGGTCGGCAGGCTGTCCGTGCGCATCTTCCGATTGCGCGGGCCCGACGGGATTCGGCTCGCCGCCGAACTCGGGCGCGCGCTTCAGCTCACGAACATCCTGCGCGACCTCGACGAAGACGCTGCGAGGGGCCGTCTCTACCTTCCGCGCGAGGCGCTGCTCGATGCCGGAATCGACCCGTCGGGCGCGGCCGCGGTACTCGCGCACCCCGCATTGGACACGGCGTGTCGGGCGGTCGCAGCCCGCGCCCGCGCCCACTTCCTCGAAGCCGACGAGATCCTGTCGAAATACCCGTTGCGCATCACCGTCGCGCCGTTGCTGATGGCGAAGGCGTATCGACATATACTTGACCGTCTCATCGAGCAGGGCTGGGCCCCGCCGCGTCACCGCGTCACCGTCGGTCATCTCCGGGTGCTGTGGATGCTGGCGCAGCACGAGCTCCACCGATAGATGCGATCGGCCCGGCTCGCGTCTCGCCCCATGCTCGTCGCGAGATGCCATTGAATTCCGCGATGCCAGGCGCCGTTCGTCGACAGCCGGCCGCGTCTACCGAAACCGCGCTCGACCGCTGCGTGGAGCGGGCGGTTGCCGCCCTCCTCGAGGGCCAGCGCCACGACGGCCACTGGGTCTTCCAGCTCGAAGCGGATGCGACGATCTCGGCGGAATACGTGCTCCTCACGCACTTCCTGGGTGAGCCCGAGCCCGGACGCGAAGTCGGGATCGCAGCGTACCTGAGGCGCATCCAGGGGCACGACGGCGGGTGGCCGCTGTACCCCGGCGGCGCGCTCGACGTCAGCGCCAGCGTCAAAGCCTACTTTGCGCTGAAGATGATCGGCGATGCGGCCGATGCCGAGCACATGGTTCGCGCCCGCACCGCGATCCTCGCGCGCGGCGGCGCCGGCAGGTCGAATGTGTTCACGCGCTTCCTGCTTGCGCTGTTCGGCGTATTACCCTGGTCCGCCACGCCGGCGGTGCCGGTCGAAGTCATGCTGTTGCCGCGTTGGTTTCCGTTCCACCTGTCGCGGATCTCGTACTGGAGTCGCACGGTGCTCGTGCCGCTGCTGGTGCTGCAGGCGTTGCGGCCTCGTGCACGCAATCCGCGCGGGGTCGATATCGCCGAGCTCTTCCCCGGCTCGCGGCCGCGCGCGCGCCATTGGTCCAGGGCCCCGCATCAGTCCCGGGCGCGCTTCGGCGCGTTCGCTGCGATCGACGCGCTGCTGCGCGTCGCCCTTCGCCGATATCCCACCGCGTGGCGCAAGCGCTCGATCGACGCGGCCGTTGCGTTCGTCAAGGAGCGTCTCAACGGCGAGCACGGCCTCGGAGCGATCTTCCCGGCAATGGCCAATGCGGTCATGATGTTCGACGCTCTCGGCTATCCGCGCGACCACCCGGACTTCCTGGCCGCGCGCCGCGCGATCGACCGCCTGCTCGTCGTCCATGCCGACGAAGCGTATTGCCAGCCGTGCGTGTCTCCGGTGTGGGATACGGCGCTGGTGTGCCAGACCCTGCTCGAGTGCGGCGGTGATCGTTCCGTGGCCGCGGCGCGGAAGGGGCTCGTCTGGCTCAAGCAACGCCAGGTGCTCGACAAGATCGGCGATTGGGCGGAACGGCGGCCGGCCGTGCGCCCCGGGGGCTGGGCCTTTCAATACGTCAATCCCCACTACCCCGACCTCGACGACACGGCCGTCGTGGTGATGACGATGGATCGCTTCGCGCGCTTGACGGAAGGCGGGCCGGATACCGATTTCGCCGAAGCGATCGCGCGGGGACAAGAATGGGTCGTAGGAATGCAGAGCGCGAACGGGGGCTTCGGCGCATTCGACGCCGACAACACGGGCGAATTCCTGAATGACATTCCGTTCGCCGATCACGGTGCGCTGCTGGATCCGCCCACCGCCGACGTCACGGCACGCTGCTTCGGAATGATGGTGCAGCTCGGCTTCGAGTCGGACAAGCCGGCGCAGAGGGCGCTCGAGTTCCTGCTCCGCGAGCAGGAGGACGACGGGAGCTGGTACGGGCGATGGGGCATGAACTACATCTACGGCACGTGGTCGGTGCTGTCGGCGTTCGAGGGAGCGGGCGTGAGCAGGCAGTCCGCGGCGGTCCGACGCGCCGTCGATTGGCTGCTCTCGATCCAGAACGGCGACGGTGGCTGGGGTGAAAGCGGGGAGAGCTACGAGCTCGACTATCGGGGGCCTCGACCGGCTCCCAGCCGGCCCTCGCAGACGGCATGGGCGCTGCTCGCGCTCATGGCGGCCGGCGAGACACGCCATCCGGCCATCGGGCGCGGGATCGGTTACCTGATGCAAACGCAGGAGGCGACCGGATTCTGGCCCGAGCCTCAATTCACGGCGACCGGTTTTCCGCGCGTGTTCTACCTCCGTTATCACGGTTACGCGAAGTTCTTTCCAGCATGGGCTCTGGCACGCTTCCGGAACCTGAGCGGATCGGGCGAGCCGCTGCGCCGCTCGGGCCCGTGAGCGTCGGCGCGAACGATCTGCGCCGCATCGTCGCGGTGACCGGGCTTGCGCTCGAGGCGCGGATCGCGTCGGGGCGGGGCGTGCGCACCGTCGTGGGGGGCGGAGAGGTCGGCGAGCTCACCGCGGCGTTGGAGCGCGAGGTCGCGCACGGCGCTGCGGCGTTCATCAGCTTCGGTATCGCCGGCGGCTTGGCGGAGGACTTGGCGCCGGGGCGGTGGATCGTCGCGCGCGCCATCGTCTCGCGCGATGCCCGCTGGTCCGTCGATACGGACTGGAGCGACGCGCTGGCCGAGCGGCTTCCCGGTGCGCTTGTCGCAGACGTGGCGTGCGACGACGTGATCGTCGCGGAGCCGCAACAGAAGCGCGCCTGGCGTCGCGTCACCGGCGCATCCGCCATCGATACGGAGTCGCACGTTGCGGCCGCCGTCGCGACACGGCACGGGTTGCCGTTCGCTGCGTTCCGCGTCATTGCCGATCCCGTTACGAGGGCTCTCCCTCCCGCCGCAATCCACGGATTGCGGGCGAACGGTCGCATAAGCGGCGGCGCCGTCTTCGGGTCCCTGCTCCGCGCGCCCGGCCAACTGCCCGCGCTCGTGCACACCGCCGTCGATGCGCGGGTCGCACTGCGCGCCCTGTCACGCGGCGCTCGCCTGCTGGGTCCTGGGCTGGGCTACCCGAATCTCCGCGAGCTTCTGCTCGACGTGGCGT
Organism: Casimicrobiaceae bacterium; assembly: GCA_036375455.1. GTDB lineage: Bacteria > Pseudomonadota > Gammaproteobacteria > Burkholderiales > Casimicrobiaceae > VBCG01. Next base: position 18,689 of record DASURV010000164.1, read on the forward strand.
GAATGGGCGAATTGCGCGGGTCGTTGGCCAGCGAGCGGAATCTCCGGGGCCATCGGTCCCTGCGTGCGAACGCCGCGCAGGCCGACCTTCAACGCCTTGAGCGGATGGCGAACGGCGTCCTGTACCGCGGTTGCTTCGTAACCGCTGTGGACCATGCAATCGGCGCACTTCTCGTAGTTGCCGGTCCCGTAGGCATCCCAGTCGGTATCCTCCATCAGCTCGCGGAAGGTGCGCGCATAGCCCTCGCCGAGCAGGTAGCAGGGACGCTGCCAGCCGAACACGTTGCGCGTCGGGTTGCCCCACGGCGTGCAGCGGTACTCCTGATTGCCCGCGAGGAAATCCAGGAACAGCCCGGACTGGCTGAACGACCACGCCTTGCCGCCGCGACCGCGACGGAAGATCTCGCGGAAGAGCGCCTTCGTCTGCGCGCGATGCAGGAAGTGACGCTGGTCGGGCGCGCGCTCGTACGCGTAGCCCGGCGATACGGTGATCCCATCGACTCCCAGTGCGCACACGTCGTCGAAGAAGCCTGCGACACGCTCGGCCTGCGCGTCGTTGAACAGCGTGCAGTTGATGTTCACGCGGAAGTCCTGCGCCTTCGCCGCGCGGATCGCGGCCACGGCCCGCGAGTACACACCCGGTTCGCAGACCGAGCGATCGTGCACGTCGGCGTCGCCGTCGAGATGCACCGACCATACGAAGTACGGACTCGGCCGGAACAGCGCGAGGCGCTTCTGCATCAGCAAGGCGTTCGTGCACAGGTACACGAACCTGCGGCGAGCCACGATGCCCTCGACGATGGCCGCGATTTCCTTGTGCAGCAGCGGTTCGCCGCCCGCGATCGACACCACCGGCGCGCCGCATTCGTCGACCGCCGAAAGGCAATCGGCCACCGACAGGCGCTGATCGAGGATTTCGCCGGGATAGTCGATCTTCCCGCAGCCCGCACAGGCAAGGTTGCAGCGGAACAGGGGCTCGAGCATCAGCACGAGCGGATAACGCTTGCGCCCTGCCAGCCGCTGGCGCGCGACGTAAGCGCCGATGCGCGCTTTTTGGAGCAGAGGGATCGCCACGTTATCCGCCCTGCCGGATCGCGGTCGGCTTGCGAGGGCGGCGCACAAGCCCGCGGAGCAGCTCGGCGGGGAGCCGGAACTGAACCGTCTCCTCGATGCCGGGAAGCACCGAAACCTCCAGCGTGCCGATCCGGGCCAGCGCCGCGATGACGTCCTCGATCAACGCCTCCGGAGCGGAAGCGCCGGCGGTGAGACCCACGACCGCCGCATCGCGAACCCAGCGAGCGTCGAGCTCGTCGCCGTCGGCGAGCAGGTAGCTCGGGATGCCCGCCTCCGCGCCGATCTCCCGCAAGCGGTTCGAGTTGGAGCTGTTCCTGGCGCCGACCACGAGAATCACGTCGACCTGCTTGGCGAGCTCGCGGACGGCCGACTGGCGATTGTGCGTTGCATAGCAGATGTCGCCCGTATCCGGACCCACGACGTCGCGGAAGCGGCGCATGAGCGCCGCGATGATGGTCCGCGTGTCGTCGACGCTCAGCGTCGTCTGCGTCACGTACGCGATCGGCGTGTCGGCAGGGAGATCGAGCGCTTCCACGTCCTCGATCGTCTGGATCAGTATCACGGGACCGCGAATGCGGCCCATCGTTCCCTCGACCTCGGGATGGCCGGCATGGCCGACGAGCACCACCTGTCGTCCCTGCTCGAGGTAGCGCTGGCCCTGCGCATGAACCTTGGCGACCAGCGGACACGTCGCATCGAGCACCTGGAGACCCCGATCGCGCCCCTCGTCCTCGACCGCTTGCGAGACACCGTGGGCGCTGAAGATCGTCACCGCTCCGGCCGGCACCTCCGAAAGGTGCTCGACGAACCGCGCGCCCTTCGCGCGCAGTCCTTCGACCACGTGTCGATTGTGCACGATCTCGTGGCGAACATAGACGGGCGCGCCAAAGCGCTCGAGCGCACGCTCGACGATGTCGATCGCACGGATGACGCCCGCGCAAAAGCCGCGCGGTTGCGCGAGAATCACGCGCACGCAACGGCCCTTCGCGGGATGCTCCGGTCCCGCGCGTCCCGTGACGCGATGGCGGCGGTCCTATCCACGATCGACGGATGATGCCTTTCTACGCGCTGGCCGACAAGTCGCCCGGTACTCGGAGGTCACCGGGACAATGTTACAGAACGCTGACAGCCGTGGTCGCCGCGCTCGTCGCGCTCGCTCCGGTGGCGGCGTGCGCTCACGCGATCGTCGTCGCCGCATCGCCCGCGGTCAATGCGCGGATCGCTCCGGGCACGCTGCACATCCGCCTGCAGCTCAACAGCCGGATCGACGTCGACCGATCGCGCTTGACGCTGCACGGCCCCGCCGGCACCGAACACCCGGTCGTCCTCATGCGCAACGAGGCGGCGGGCGTGCTCGCCGGCGATGCGCTGGTGGCGGCGGCCGGGCCATGGAAGCTCCACTGGGAGGTGCTCTCGGTCGATGGCCACATCACGCGGGGGGAAATCGCGTTCTCCGTGGACCAGGGCAAGACCACCCCTTGAAGTCGCTGTTCGACGTCTTCGGCTTCGTCACGGTCCTGCTCCACGGGCTCGATCTCGTCGCCCGGACGGTGCTCCTCGGCAGCGTGCTGTTCGCCGTTTTCGCGATGGCCCCGCGGCGCGCCGATCCGCGCCACGCGCGCGCCGACCCGGAGGGATCGGTGCGCAAGACGATCCGGCTCGCTGCGATCGCGGCCATCGCCGCGATCGCAGCGGCAACGGCGGTGAACGCGGCGATGCTCGTCGCGTCTCTCGATCTTTCCCTGTCGGAAGTCGTCGGCGCCCGCTTCGTCGTCTCGGGGATCGTGCAAGCGCTCGTCGCGCTGGCGATCCTGGCGCTCGTGTCGATCCGTCCGCTCCGCGACACCGTGACTCGCGTCGCGCTCGTGCTGCTCGGCGCGCTGAGCTTGTCTGCGGCGCTCGCCGACAGCCATGCCGCCGCGCGGCTGTCCGACTCGCGAGCGATGCTGGCGGCGACGTTCGCGCATCAGCTCGGCGCGGCGCTGTGGCTGGGCGGGCTCCCCTGCTTTCGACTTGCACTCCTCCGCACGCCCACGCCGCAGGTCGCGGCTAGGCTCGGGAGACGCTATTCGATGTTGTCGGTCGCCGGTGTATTGCTCGTCGCCGCCGGCGCCATCGCATTCGCCGCCGAGTACATCGGCTCGCTCGCCGGTGCCTACGGAACCGCCTATGGGGCGATGGCGCTCACCAAGGCGGCGCTGCTTGGCGCGTTGCTGCTGCTCGGCCTGCACAATTTTCGCGCCGTGCGGCGCATCGGCGACGACGCCGACGCGGCGCGCTCCATCGTGCGCTTCGTCGTCGTCGAAATGGGCATGGGATTCGCAATACTGATGGCTGCGGCGTCGCTCACGTCCACGCCGCCCGCCGTCGATCTCGCCGACGATCGCGTGACGCTGCACGAGCTCGTCGTGCGGTGGGCGCCGATGCTGCCGCGCTTCGCCAGTCCCTCCCACGACAGTCTGGCGATCCCGGCCCTCCAGGCCCGGCTCGACGCCGAATGGCGCGACCGCTCCTCGCGGACCCGCCCCGTCGCCTACGTTCCCGGGTCCAATGCTCTGCCGCCGCGCAATGCGTTCGACGTCGCGTGGTCCGAATACAACCACCACTGGTCCGGTGGGCTGGTGTTCGCGATCGGTCTCGCCGCGCTGGCGGTGCGCACCGGGCGTGCCGGCTGGGCGCGACACTGGCCGCTGTTGTTCGTCGGACTCGCCGTGTTCGTATTCCTGCGCGGCGATCCCGAGGTCTGGCCGATGGGAGAGATCGGGTTGCTCGAAAGCCTGAGGGATTCGGAAGTGGTGCAACATCGCCTGTTCGTGCTGCTGCTGATCGGATTCGCAGCGTTCGAGTGGCGCGTGCAGACCGGCCGCTCCGTGCTCGCGCGGTCGGCGCGCGTCTTCCCGTTGCTCGTGGCGGGCGCCGCGACGCTGCTGCTCACCCACTCGCATGCACTCGGCAACGTCAAGGAGGAGCTCCTCGTCGAAACGACGCATCTGCCGATCGCCGTGCTGGGCATCATCGCCGGATGGTCGCGGTGGCTCGAAGTGGACGCCCCGCGCACCACCGAAGGACGCGTCGCCGCCTGGATCTGGCCCGCATGCTTCGTCGCCATCGGGCTGATCCTCATCAACTACCGGGAGGCATGACATGCGCGATCGCCTAGGCTCCCTGGTCGCTGCCGCGAATGCCGCGAGGCCCGAGCGTTGCGGACGCTGATCGCGCAGATCGCCGGCACATGCGCGCGCCGCGCCCGGCTCGTCGTCTGTGCCGCGGCGCTCGTGTTCGCCGGGGCCGTCTACTACGTCGCGAACCACCTCGCGATCGACACCGACACGACCCGGCTCCTCTCGGATGCGCTGCCGTGGCGCCAGCAGGAGAAGATCTTCGACGCCGCCTTCCCGCACCGCGCCGACCTGATCGTCGTCGTCGTCGACGGCGCCACGCCCGAGCTCGCGGAACAGGCAGCCGCCGCGCTCACGCAGCGGCTGTCGCACGACCAGGCATCGTTTCGCGCCGTATGGCGGCCCGACGGAGGGCCGTTCTTCGATCGCGCCGGGCTGCTGTTCGAGTCGACCGACGAGCTCGCGCGCACGACGGAGCCGCTGATCGCCGCGCAGCCGCTGCTCGGGACGCTCGCGGCCGATCCGACGCTGCGCGGGCTGATGCGCGCGCTCGCGCTCGTGCTCGATGGCCTTGCACGAGGTGAGGCCGGTCTCGATTCGCTGCAGCGGCCGCTCGGACTGCTGGCCGACGCGTTCGATGCCGTCAACGCCGGTCGCACTCCGGTGCTGTCGTGGCAGGGTCTCGTCCTGGACCGCCCCGCGTCCGCGCGCGAACTGCGCCGCTTCATCCTTGTGCAGCCGCTGCTCGACTTCGGCGCCCTCGAACCGGGCGCCCGCGCGACGGCGACGATCCGTCGCGCGACGCACGAGCTCCATCTCGACGGCGATTCACGACTGCGCGTCCGGCTCACGGGACCGGTGCCGCTCGCCGACGAGGAGTTCGCGACGCTGGCAGACGGCGCGGCGAGCAACGCGACGATCACGCTGCTGGCGGTCGTCGCGCTGCTCACGTGGGCGCTTCGCTCGTGGCGCCTCGTCCTCGCCGTGCTGACCTGCCTGGCGGGCGGATTGATCGTGACCGCCGCCTGGGGCCTGCTCGCCTTCGGCGCATTCAACCTGATCTCGATCGCCTTCGCGGTTCTGTTCGTCGGTCTCGGCGTCGACTTCGGGATTCAGTATTGCGTGGCGTTTCGAGCGAGACGCTTCGCCGGGGACGCCGTCCACGACGCGCTGCGCGAGGCGGCGCGCGATGTCGGCGCATCGCTCGCGCTGGCCGCCGCGTCGACGGGGGCGGCATTCTTCGCGTTCGTTCCGACGGCCTATCGCGGTGTCTCCGAACTGGGCGTCATCGCAGGCGCCGGGATGTTCGTCGCGTTCGCAGCCAGCGTCACGGTCCTGCCGGCATTGATCGCGCTGCTGCGTCCGGGCGGCGAGCGGGTCGCCGTCGGCTATGCGTCGTTCGCCCCGCTCGATCGCTTCGTGACGCGGCGCCGGCGGTGGATCCTCGTCGTGGGCACCGCGCTGGCCGCCGGCAGCCTGATCGTCCTGCATCGGCTCGAATTCGACTTCAATCCGCTGCATCTGCGAAGCGCCGCCGTCGAATCGGTCGCAACGGTGCTCGACCTGACGCGCGACCCGGACACGACGCCCAATACGATCGACATCCTCGCGCCGTCGCTCGACGCGGCGACCGCGCTGGCCGCACGCGTTTCGGAGGTGCCGGAGGTCGATCACGCGGTGACGCTCGCGAGCTTCGTTCCGGAGCACCAGGCGAAGAAGCTCGCGCTGATCGCCGACGCCGCGCTGCTGCTCGAGCCGGTGCTGAATCCGGCGCGGGCCGTGCCATCGCCAAGTGATCACGACACCGTCCGCGCGATCGAGGACGCAGCCCGCGCGGCGGCGCGAGCGGAGAACGTCGATCCGGGCGGCGCCGTCGCAATGCGGCGCCTCGCGCACGCGCTGCAGGCCCTTGCCCGAGGCGACAGCGAGCAGCGCGAGCACGCGCGCGCGGCGCTCATCCCCGGTCTCGCGACGATGCTCCAGCAATTGCGCGCTGCCATGCGCGCGGAGCCCGTGGCGCTAGACAGCCTGCCGCCCGAAATCGTGCGCGACTGGGTCGCTGCCGACGGGCGAGCGCGCATCGAGGTATTTCCGAAG
>DASURV010000165.1:0-31211 GCA_036375455.1 Casimicrobiaceae bacterium
CTTCATCGGCGTGAACCTCGACAAGCAGCCGTCGTGGGCGGCGGTGGCGAAGGCGATGGGGGCCGAAGGCGTTCGCGTCGAGAAGCTGTCCGACGTCGGGCCGGCGCTGCGCGCCGCGGCGGCCGCACAGCGCGACGGCAGGACGACGGTGCTCGAGATGATGGTGACGCGCGAGCTCGGCGACCCGTTCCGGCGCGACGCGCTGTCGCTGCCCGTGCGCCACCTTGCGAGGTACAAGTCGACCGCGGCGAGGTGAGCGGTAGAATGGGCCGATGGGGCCGGAAGGTGATGCGCACGCAGTCGTCGGCGAGCTGATCGAGCGCGCGCGGGCGGCGCAGGCGATCGCGGAGCGCTGGACGCAGGAGCAGGCCGACGAGGCGGCGGTCGCCGCCGGCTGGGCGATCGTCGAGCCCGCTCGCAATCGCGAGCTCGCCGAGCGCGCCGTGCACGACACCGGCCTCGGCAACGTCGCCGACAAGATCGCCAAGAACCGCCGCAAGACGATCGGCCTGCTGCGCGACCTGCAGGGCGCACGCTCGGTCGGCGTCATCCTCGACGATCCCGTCCGCGGGCTCACCGAAATCGCGCGTCCCGTCGGCGTCGTCGCCGCGATCACGCCGTCGACGAACCCCGCCGCCACGCCCGCCAACAACATCGTCAACGCCCTCAAGGGGCGCAACGCGATCGTGCTGGCGCCCTCGCCGAAGGGCCAGTCGACGCTCGACCTGTTGCTGCGATTCGTCCATGCGGAGCTCGACCGCATCGGTGCGCCGCGCGACCTCGTGCAGCAGCTTCCCGCGCCGGTGACGCGCGAGCGGACGTTCGAGCTGATGCGCCAGGCGGATCTCGTCGTGGCGACGGGATCCGCCACCAACGTGCGTGCCGCGTATGCGAGCGGCACGCCGGCGATCGGCGTGGGCGTGGGCAACGTCGCGGTGATCGTCGACGAAACGGCCGACGTCGCCGACGCCGCGGGCAAGATCGCGCGCTCGAAGACCTTCGACAACGCGACGAGCTGCTCGTCGGAGAACAGCGTCATCGCGGTGGAAGCGGTCGCCGATGCGCTGCTCGCCGCGTTGCGGCGCGAGGGCGGGGAGCCGCTCGATGCGCTCGAGACCGCGCAGCTCGCGCGCGCGATGTTCGCGGGCGGCAGGCTCGCGCCGGCCGTCGTGGCGCAGGACGCGGCGGCGATCGCACGACTCGCCGACTTGCCGCGCCCGGCGCTGCAGCACGCGCGCTTCCTGGTCGTGCACGAGTCGGGCGTGGGTCGCGAGCATCCGTTCTCCGGCGAGAAGCTGTCGCCGGTGCTGGCGTTCTACCGGGCGCGCGACTTCGCCGCGGCGCAGGCGCGCGCCGCCGAATTGCTCCGCCACCAGGGCGCGGGGCACTCGGTCGGCCTGCACACGCGCACGGCCGATCGCGCGCTTGCGCTGGGGCTGACGCTGCCGGTTGCCCGGGTGATCGTGAACCAGGCGCACTGCTTCGCCACCGGTGGCAGCTTCGACAACGCGCTGCCGTTCTCGCTGTCGATGGGTTGCGGCACCTGGGGGCGCAACAGCATCTCCGACAACCTCGGCTACCGGCATTTCCTGAACATCACGCGGGTGGTGCGACCGTTCGCGCCCGAGCACGTGCGCGAGCCGGGCGACGACGAAATCTTCGGAGCTTATCGCGCGAAACATGGCACCTGAAGCGAGCGCCTTGCCGGCGACGATCCGCCACGTGATCGACGCGCACGCGGCGTCGCAGCCGCATGCTCCGTTCCTGCTCGCGCCGGAGCCGCTGCTCGGGATCGACTACGCGACGCTGCGCACGAGATGCCGGGCGTTCGCGGCGTTGCTCGCCGAGCGCGGCATCGAGCCGGGCGCCACCGTGTCGTTCATGCTGGAAAACGGCGCCAGCGCGGCGACGGTCTTTCTCGGCGCGATGTACGGCGGACATGTCGTGTCGCCGATCAACCTGCACGCGCAGGATGCGCAGCTCGAATACACGCTCGCGCACTCGGAGACCCGCATCGTGTTCACCGCGGCGGCTAACCGTGCGCGGCTCGCGGAGCTTCGCGCCAGGATCGGCGCGGCCTTCGACATACGCGTCTGCGCAGCGGACGGCCTCGACCTGCCGTCGCCGGCGCCTTCGCCGCAAACGCAGTGCCGGCCGGCCGATCCGGCGATGCTGATGTACACGTCCGGCACGACGGGACCGCCGAAGGGCGCGCTGCTTTCGCACGCGAACATGCTGGCGGGGGGCCGGGCGGTCGCGGCATCGCTCGCGCTGACGCCCGCCGATCGCGTGCTGTCCTCGCTGCCGCTCTACCACATCAACGGCCAATGCGTCGCGACCGTCGCGCCGCTCGCATCCGGCGGCAGCATCGTGATGCCGCACCGCTTCAGCGCGTCGCGCTGGTGGGCGCTGGTCGCGCGCTATCGGCCGACCTGGCTCAACATGGTGCCGACGATCATCGCGTACCTGCTGAACGGTCCGGACCTCACGGCCGAGCAGGCCGCCGCATGCCGCCATGTCCGCTTCGGACGCTCGGCGTCCGCGCCGTTGCCGCCCGAGCAGCATCGCGCGTTCGAGGATCGCTTCGGGATTTCGGTGATCGAGGCGATGGGTCTTACCGAATGCGCGTCGGTCGCGTTCACCAATCCGCTCGAGAAGTCCGCGCGCAAATACGGCTCGCCCGGGAAGCCGCTCGGCGTCGAAGGACGCGTCGTCGACAAGGCGGGGCGGCCCCTCCCCGCGAACGAGCGCGGCGAAATCGAGCTGCGCGGCCCGAACGTGATGCTCGGCTATTACAAGGCGCCGCAGGCGACCGCCGCCGCGCTGCGCGACGGCGGATGGCTCGCGACCGGCGATCTCGGCCATCGCGACGAGGACGGCTTCTATTTCATCACCGGGCGGCTCAAGGAAATCATCATCAAGGGCGGCGAGAACATCGCGCCGCGCGAGATCGACGAGGCGCTGCTCGCGCATCCGGCCGTGCTCGAGGCGGCGGCGGTCGGCGTGCCCGATCCGGCGTACGGGCAGGAGATCCTCGCCTGCGTCGTCGTCAAGCCCGGTGCGACGTGCACGACGGAGGAGTTGCGCGCGCATTGCCTGCGCACGCTCGGGCGCTACAAGGCGCCGCGCTATCTGCGACTCGTGGGTGAGCTGCCCAAGGGGCCGTCGGGCAAGGTGCAGCGCCTCAGGCTGCCCGAGCTCTCCGACGGACTCGCCGCCGCGGACGCCAGCGAGCGCGACTCGGCCTGAGCTCGGCCGCCGCGCACCGGCAGGCGCGACTCGGCCTGAGCTCGGCCGCCGCGCACACCGGCAAGCGCGACTCGAACGATCGGCCCGAAGCGCTCGCTCGCGCGCGGCGGGGCTCGCGCCGATTTGATCCAGATCAAAGCCGCCGCCGCCGCGTCGCTGCAACGTTCCGGGCGAAGCAAGTCGTTCGAATTCCATCGGGAGGGAATGCCATGCGACTCGCCGCCGTCTGCGCGCTACTAACGTTTGCTGCGATATCGGTTGCCGCCTCGGGCGAGGCGCTGCCGCCCGGAACCCAGCTCGCCGCATCGTGTGCGATGTGCCACGGCACGCAGGGGCGCAGCGCCGGGGGCAACGAGCCTCTTGCGGGCATGGCGAAGGAGGAGCTCGTTCGCAAGTTCGCCGAGTTCCGCTCGGGCGCCAAGCCCGCCACCGTCATGCACCAGATCGCGAAGGGCTACACCGACGCGGAGCTCAATCTCGTGGCGGATTATTTCGCCGCCCAGAAGAGATAGGAGGACGCGATGCCACGAGCTCTCGACCGACGCGCCTTCCTCAAGCTCGCCGGCGCCGCGGCGGCGCTCGCTGCCGGTGGCTGCGCGACCCAGCCCGCGAAGCCCAAGGCGCGCGTCGTGGTGATCGGTGCCGGCTTCGGCGGGGCGACCGCGGCGCACTACATCCGTCGGTGGGATCCCGGCATCGAGGTGATCCTGGTGGAACGCGACAGCGGCTTCGTCTCCTGCCCGATGTCGAACCTGGTGCTCGGCGGCTCGCGGTCGATCGAGGACCTGCGCCGGGGCTACGACGGGCTGCGCGCGCACGGCGTCCAGGTCGTCGCCGACCAGGCGATCGGCGTGGATCCCGCCAAGCGTCTCGTGCGTCTTGCGCGCGCAGGCGATCTCGCCTACGACCGTCTCGTCGTCTCGCCCGGGATCGATTTCATGTTCGGCGAGATCCAGGGCCTGGAGGCCGCCGTGAGCGCCGGCACCGTGCTGCACGCCTGGAAGGCCGGCCCGCAGACCGTCGCGCTGCGCAAGCAGCTCGAGGGCATGCGCGACGGCGGCGTCTACGTGCTCTCGGTGCCGCTCGCCCCCTATCGCTGCCCGCCGGGGCCGTACGAGCGCGCAAGCCAGGTGGCGAGCTACTTCCGCAAGGCGAAGCCGCGCTCCAAGGTGCTCGTCGTCGATGCCAACCCCGACGTCACGTCCAAGGGTCCGCTGTTCAAGAAGGCATGGGCCGATCTGTACGGCGGAATGCTGGAGTACCGCGGCGACGCCAAGGCGGTCGGCGTCGATCCCGCGACGGGAACCCTGAAGCTCGAGACCGAGGACGTGAAGGGCGACGTCCTGAACGTGGTGCCGCCGCAGCGCGCCGGCGACATCGCGGTCGGCGCCGGGCTCGTCACCGCGAACAACCGCTGGTGCGGCGTGGACTGGCGCACGATGGAGTCGGTGGCCGTCAAGGGCGTGCACGTGCTCGGCGACGCCACGCTGTCCGCGCCGGCGATGCCGAAGTCGGCGAGCATGGCGAACCAGCACGCGAAGACCTGCGCCGCTGCGATCGTCGCGCTGCTCGACGGGCGGGAGGCCGCGGCCGATGCCAAGATCGTCAACACCTGCTACAGCTACGTCTCGGACAACGAGGTGATCCACGTGGCGTCGGTGCATGCCTGGAACGACAAGGAGAAGACGCTGACGGCCGTGCCGGGCTCGGGGGGCGTGTCCGCGGCACGCAACGAGCTCGAGGCGAAGTACGCCTGGGCGTGGGCGCAGAACATCTGGAACGACGCCTTCGGCTGAGGCGGATAGTCGGCTCGATCCAGCGGGGTCGCGGACGCGAGCGATAATCGGGGTCATGGAGCCCCGAGGCGCAAGCGCCGAGCCGACGTTGCCGGTACTGATCTGGCGCGGGAGCGCGACCGGCGAATTCCGCCGCTACGAAGTGCCGCGGCGCGCATCGCAAACGGTGCTCGACGTCGTGACGCACGTCCAGCGTCACGTCGATCCGTCGCTTGCGTATCGCTATGCGTGCCGCGTGGGCATGTGCGGGTCGTGCGCGATGAGCGTCAACGGCAAGGCGCGCTGGACGTGCCGCACGCACGTCGACGCGGTGGCCGCGGGCGGCACCCTCGAGATCGCGCCGCTCAACCACCTGCCGATCGTGCGCGATCTCGTCGTCGACATGGCGCCGTTCTTCGACAAGTGGGCGGCGGCGAAGGGACAGTTCAGACCGACGGTGTCGCGACGCGACGATTTCGCCAGGGTTGCGCCCGAATCGCCCGCGCGCCGTACGATCGACGCGGCGATCGAGTGCATCGGCTGCGGCGTCTGCTATGCGGCGTGCGACGTCGTCGGCTGGAAGCCGGATTACCTGGGTCCCGCCGCGCTGAACCGGGCCTGGACGCTCGTCAACGATGTCCGTGACGGCGAAGGGGCCTCGCGCCTGCGTGCGGTCGCCGGCGATGCGGGCTGCCAGTCGTGCCACACGCACCAGTCCTGCACCGAGCGCTGTCCCAAGCATCTCGCGCCGACCGCGTCGATCGCCGGCCTGAAGCGGCTGGTCGCGCTCGCCGCGCTGAAAGGCGAGCTGTGATCGACGCGCCGGCGGCTGCGCCCGCCGGGAACGCGGCGGCGCGCGGTGTCCGCGCGGCGGCGTGGCGTTTCGTGCTGCAGCGGGCGTCGGCGGCGGTGCTGGCCGTATGCGTCGTCGTGCATCTGGCGACGATCATCCTCGCCGTGCGCCATGGCCTCACTTCGGAAGCCATCGTCGCGCGGATGCATGCGAGCCTCGTCTGGCCGCTCTTCTACGCGATTTTCGTCGTCGCCGTGACGATCCATGCGCCGCTCGGCCTGCGCACGATCGCCGACGAATGGCTCGGGTGGCGCGGGCGCGCCACCGACGCCGTCCTGACCGTATTCGCGCTGGTGCTGCTCGGCGGCGGCCTCCATGCCGTGCGCGCGCTCGCCTGAAATGAAACAGGTCCGGCGCAACGACGCGCGGGCGCGCGGTCACCCGGGGTTCTGGGCGTTCGTCGTACACCGCATCTCCGGCATCGTCCTGGCGCTGTTCCTCCCCGTGCACTTCTTCGTGCTCTCGCAGGCGCTCGCACGGCCGGCGGCGCTGGATGAATTCCTGGACTGGACGCGCCAGCCCGCGGTGAAGGGCGCCGAGACGCTGCTGGTGCTGGCGCTGGCCGCGCATCTGGCCGGAGGCGTACGATTGCTGCTGGTGGAATTCGTCGGCTGGCGCGCGGAGTGGCAGAAGAACGCCCTCGCGATCGCCGGTGCGGCGGCCGTCGCGTACGCGCTGCTGTTCGCGCTTGCCGGGTAGCCCACATCATGACGCTTCGCATCGATCCCGCTCGCGTCGAAGACGCTGCCAAGGAGCTCTACATCCGGGCGCTCAAGATGCTGCCGCCCGACGTCAAGCGCGGCTTCGACGCGCTCGTCGCGCGCGAGACCGACGCCACGGCGAAATCCGTCCTCGGCGTGATGGTGCGCAACATCGCGGTCGCCGAAGAGACCGATAACCTGCTTTGCCAGGACACGGGCCTGCCGATTTACAACGTGACGATCGGACGCGGCGTGGTCGTCGACGGCGTCGCGCTCAAGGCTGCCATTCGCCGCGGCTGCGAGCGGGCGACGCGCGAGCATCCGCTGCGCTCGTCGGTCGTGCATCCGCTCACGCGGCGCAACGAGCACACGTCGTGCGGCGAGGGGATTCCCGCGATCCACGTCGACTTCAGCGACGCGTTCGACGGCCTGCGCATCGAGATGATTCCGAAGGGCTCGGGTTCCGAGAACAACTCGTGGCTGCGGATGGCGATCCCGGCGGAGGGCGTGGACGCGGTGAAGCGCTTCGTCGTCGACTGCGTGCTCGATGCCGGCGGCAAGACCTGCCCGCCCACGATCGTCGGCGTCGGCGTGGGCGGCACGGCGGACCTGTGCGTGCACCTCGCCAAGCGCGCGGCGACGCGGCCGCTCGGGTCGCGTTGCGCGGACGCGGCGGGCGCCGCGCTCGAGGCCGAGCTCACGCAGGCGGTGAACATGCTCGGCGTCGGGCCGCAGGGACTCGGCGGCGACGCGACCGCCTTCGCCGTGCACGTCGAGCTCGCCGCAACGCACATCACGATGAACCCGGTCGCCGTCAACATGCAGTGCCACTCGGCGCGGCGCGCGAGCGCGCTGTTCACCGAGACCGGCATTGCGTACGGGTATTGACGCGGCTGCGCCGAATGGCCGATCGCGAATGAACGGTCTTCTCGCTTTCGGCGCGAGGGCGACGACACGGCCCGGTTTCGTGGTTCTCTGAGGTACGCGCCGCGGCGCGCCTCGATCGAAGCGCATGTTCATCGGTCACTTCGGGGTTGCGCTGGCGGCGAAACGCGTTGCGCCGGGACCGTCGCTCGGCACGGCGGTGCTCGCCGCGCAGTGGGCCGACGGCCTCTGGCCGGTATTCGTCCTGCTCGGTCTCGAGCGTGTCGAGATCGCCCCCGGGATCACGAAGATGACGCCGCTCGATTTCGTCTCCTATCCGTATTCGCACAGTCTGGTGGCCGACATCGGTTGGGCCGCGCTGTTCGCCGGCGTGTACGGGACGCTGCGCAGGGACTGGCGCGGGGCTGCGTGGCTTGCCGCGCTCGTGCTGTCGCACTGGGTGCTCGATGTCGTTGCGCACCGCCCGGACATGCCGACCTGGCCGGGCGGCCCGAGGCTCGGCCTGGGCCTGTGGAACTCGGTCGGCGGATCGCTGCTCGTCGAATTCGCGCTCTACGGCGCCGGCGTGTGGCTCTATGTGCATTCGACGCGCGCGCGCGACGCGCTCGGGAGGGTTCTGCTGTGGGCGCTGGCGATCGTCCTCGCCGCGATTTACGTCGCGAGCGTGGCCGGCCCGCCGCCGCCGAGCGTGCGCGCACTGGCGATCACCGGCGTTGTTGCCTGGCTGTTCGTCCCATGGGCGTACTGGATCGACCGGCACCGCGTGCCGGAGGTTGCCGTCTGACGCGGCGGAGGAACACACGAAAATGGCCCACTACGAACTCACGACACCGGTCACCGAGCAGGCGGTGCGCGAGCTGCGCATCAACGACACGGTGACGCTGCAGCGGCGCCTCTTCGGCATTCGCGATGCGACGCAGATCGCCCTCTTCGACCGCGGGCGCTCGACGCGCCTCGACCTGCGGGGCCACGCTGTCATCCATACGGCGCCCAATGTTCGGAAGGTCGCCGCCTCGGCCGATGACCCGACCGGCTATGCGCCCCTGTGCATCGGGACGACCACCTCGATGCGCATGGAGCGCTTCACCGAGCCGCTGCTGCGGCAACTCGGCGTGCGGATCATCGTCGGCAAGGGCGGCATGGGTGCGGGCTCGCTTGCCGCGTTCCGGGAGCTGGGCGGCGTCTACCTGGCGATCATCGGCGGCACTGCCGCCCTCGAGACGACGTGGATCGAGGCGATCGAGGACGTCGACCTCGACGACCTCAATCCGGAAAGCCTGTGGCAGTTTCGCGTCCGCGATTTCGGACCGCTGCTCGTCGCGATGGACAGCCACGGCGCGAGCCTCTACGACGCCGTCGATCACGCGGCGCGCGAGCGGCGCGCCGCCGCACTGGCCGCGCTGAACGTCAAGGGCTGAACGCCAGAGCAAGCACGCAAGCAAGCCCGGCGATGGACATCCGCGGACTGAAGACCGACGTCCTGATCCTCGGCGCCGGCGGGGCGGGGCTGTTCGCCGCGCTGCACGCCCACCAGGCCGATCCCTCGCTCGACATCACGATCGCCGTCAAGGGGCTGCTCGGCAAGTGCGGCTGCACGCGCATGGTGCAGGGCGGCTACAACGTCGCGCTCGCGCCGGGCGATTCGGTCGAGCGCCACTTCATGGACACGATCGAGGGCGGCAAGTGGCTGCCGGACCAGGAGCTCGCCTGGACGCTCGTCACCGGAGCGGTCGAGCGCATCCGCGAGCTCGAGAACGAGCTCGGATGCTTCTTCGATCGCAACCCGGACGGGACGGTGCACCAGAAGGCGTTCGCGGGCCAGACGTTCGATCGCACCGTGCACAAGGGCGATCTGACCGGCATCGAGATCATGAGCCGCCTCGCCGAGCAGGTGTGGGCGCGCGGCATCAACCGTCTCGAGGAATACCGGGCGCTCGATTTCATCACCGCCCGCGACGGCGGGATCGCCGGCGTGCTGATGTTCGACGTCCGCAGCGGCGAGCCGCTGTTCGTGCAGGCGAAGGCGGTGCTGCTCGCGACCGGCGGCGGCCCGACGATGTACCGCTATCACACGCCGTCGGGCGACAAGAGCTGCGACGGCCTGGCGATGGCGCTGCGCTTCGGACTGCCATTGCGCGACATGGAGATGGTGCAGTTCCATCCGACGGGGCTGCTCGCCGGCGAGCACACACGGATGACGGGCACCGTGCTCGAGGAAGGTCTTCGCGGCGCGGGCGGACACCTGCTCGGCGGCGACGGCAATCGCTTCATGCAGCACTACGATCCGCGTGCGGAGCGCGCCACGCGCGACGTCGTGTCGCGCGCGATCTTCGCGGAGATTCGCGTCGGCAACACGACCCCCAACGGCGGCGTGTGGATCAGCATGGCGCACCTCGGTCCGGAGAACGTACAGCGCCAGTTCAAGGGGATGGTCGAGCGCTGCGCCGATTGCGGATTCGACCTCGCCGGCGGCCTGGTCGAGGTCGTGCCCACGGCGCACTACATGATGGGCGGCGTCGAGTTCGCGCCCGACGGCACGACCGAGCGCGAGGGGCTCTTCGTCGCCGGCGAGGACTCCGGGGGCGTACACGGCGCGAACCGCCTCGGCGGCAACGGCGTCGCCAATTCGACGGTGTTCGGCGGCATTGCCGGCGACACGATGGCGAAGGTCGTGCAGCGCGGCGCGCCCTGGCGCGACCCCGACATCGATATCCTCGTCGCGAGCGCGCAGCGCGCGCTGGCACCGTTCGCGCCTGCGGGCGGCGGCGCGGCCGGCGAGCTGGAAGCGATCCGCGAGCGCCTCTACGCGACGATGTGGGACGACGCGGGCATCGTGCGCGACGCCGCCGGCCTGGCTCGGGCGGCGACGGTTCTGGGCGAACTGGCGGATGCGCTCGATCGCTACCGGCTGCCCGCGATGGCGCGCGATCGCGCGTTCAACATGACCTGGCACGACTGGCTCAACCTGGGCAGCCTGGTGGCCGTCTCGCAGGTCATCGTGCGTGCCGCGCAGGCGCGGGAGAATTCCCGGGGCGCGCATTACCGCGCGGATTTTCCGGATGCGGGAGAACTGGAGACGTCCGTCTACACGCGTATCCGCGCCGATTCGCTCGGCGAGCTTCGCGTCGAAGCGGTGCCCGTGGAGTTCACGCGCGTGCGCCCGGGGCAATCGCTCGTCTGACGTTCAAGCCACGAGCGGGTTGCGGACGACCAGGTCAGCGAAGCGTCCAAAGTCCCTGTCGGCGGTCCACAGCTCGCTTACGCCGTGCAGCAGACAGATTGCCGCGACGCGCGCGTCATGCACGATCGGCCCGGCGATCCTTCCCTCCTGAAGCAGCCTTTTCAACAGCGGCCAATACCCGTCGGTTTCCGACAGCAGAGTGACCGTCGGCGCCGCGAGCCACGCCTCGATTTGATCGATAGCCTCGGCGAGCCGGCTGGGAGGCGCGTAGATCCTGGGATGCGTGACGACCGCAACGAACTCGTGCAGGCAATTCCAGGGAATGCACCAGGCCAGGCGACCTTCGGCCAGCGCGGCGATCCGAGCGTACGCCGCGTCGTGCCATGCCGAGTCTCGACGATGCGCGCAGACGAGAATGTTGGTGTCGACGGCTATCATCCACCGTGTCCCTCGTACGCCAGCTCCCGGATCCGATTCCAGTCGCCACCGTCGACGCCCGGTTGCAGGCCTTGGCCGGGGACGCTCGCGTCGCGAAGCTTGAAGTCGCTGACGCGCCGCCGCTCGGCGATACTGCGCCGGAGCCCTTCGATGATCAGCATGCGAACGCTCGTGCCTTGACGGGCGGCGAGCTTGCGGGCCTCTTCGAGAAGCGTGTCGGGAATCTCTACGGTCGTCTTCATATAGGCGTATGTATCATGAAAGCAATACCGACATCAAGCGGTTTCGGGGACCGAGGGCCGTCATCGGAACGCGTAGCGTATCGCTCCGTACAGCATGCGTCCACGCGGGTCTGCGTAGGTGGGATCGAAGCCGGACTGGAACGTGTCGCCCTGGTTGCTGAGCGGCGGCGGGCTGTCGAGGAGATTGCGAACGCCGAGGGTCAACGTCAGATCGCGAAAGCCGCTGTAGCGGGCCTGCAGATCCCAGATCGAGTACGAGCCCACGCGGCGCGTCAGGCAACCGGATGCGTCGAGTGAATGGCCGTCTTCGCCGAGCGGGCACGGCTCGGAGTAGCCGAGCTGGAACGTATTGGCGAGCGTCGCTCCCCACGACTCTCGATTCCAGTCGAGCGTCGCGTAATGCCGCCAGCGCGAGATGGCGCCGCGGGATCCCCGCTGGCCGGGCCCGGTCGGAAACGCATCGGTGCCGAATCCCGTCAATCGATAGTCGGTCACGTACGTGCCGGCCAGCGCGAGCGTGAACTGCCCGGCCGAAATCGCAGGGGCGCGATAACGGGCGTCGACGTCGATGCCGGCCGTGCGCAACTCGCCGAGATTGCCGGGCGACACGACGATGTAGTCGATCCGGCCGGGCAGGCCGGGGAACTCGGCGTCGGGCGGGTGGCGGATCACGCGCACCGGCGCGAGCAGGTCGAAGTTGCGCCAGATCGTCGCGTCGTCGACGTAGAAGATCACGTTGCGAATCTCGACGTGGTAGTAGTCGATGCTCGCCGACAATCCGGCAGCCGGCTCGACGACGACGCCGGCGGAATACTGATGCGATCGCTCGGGCTGCAGTTGCGGATTTCCCCCGACATGGGTCCTGAAGAAGGTGTCGCAATCGAGCTCCGACTGCGTGACCGGGCAGCGCAGCGGATCCGAATTCTCGGTCAGATCGTTCACATGCGGCTGGTACAGGTCGTACAGCGTCGGGGCCCGGAATCCGGTGCCGTACGCCCCGCGGAACACGAGGCTGCGGCTCGGCTGCCAGCGCAGCGTCACCTTCGGGTTCGTCGTGCCGCCGAAATCGCTGTAGTGGTCGTAGCGCGCGGCGACGTTCGCCTCGAGCGTGCGCGTCAGTGGCATGTTGACCTCGCCGAACGCCGCCCACACCGTCCGGGGAACCGCAGGGATCGTCGGTATCGCGCCGCCGAAGCTCACGATCTGCCCGGCCGCCGCGAGGTCGGAGCTCGTCTGCTCGAGCGACTCGCGGCGGCCTTCGAGTCCGAACGCGACGGTGAGGGGACCCGCCGGCAGCGTCAGGACGCTGCGCGAAGCCTTGAAGTCGGCGCCATAGTTGCTCGCCCGATCGTCGCCGTAGGGAGCGACGATCTGCGTCGCTCGCATCAGACGCACGACCGCTTCGGAGTTGTAGCCGAAAGGATCGACGATCCCCGAGTGCAGCAGGGGGCCGAAGCGGCCCGCGTCGACGTAGCCGCTCGTCAGATAGGTCCTTTGCCGGTCCCGAACCCAGTTGCCCGAGAGCTCGTAGTCCCAGCCGTATCGTGACCCCTGCAGGCCGAGGACGGCCGTCCATTGCTGGGACGTCGACTCGTCGGTGCGCGCACCGAGATCGACCAGGCGGTAGAAGAGCTCGAGAGGCAAGTCGGGGCGTCCGCCGATGAGGCTCGCGACATACGCGCCCGGGTAGAAAGGCGACGTCGGCGGCAGCGTGAAGTCGACACCCGCGGCATCCTCGGCGAAGGGTCCGATGACCGGCGTCGGGGAAATCCGATGCGTGAAGCGGCCCCGGTAGTAGGTCGCCTCCGCGAACAATTGATCGTCGCGACCAAGCTGGCCGGTGAAGCGGGCGATCACGTTCGTCTTCTCGGCGTCCGGGATCGTGTCGATCACTGCCGGGACGTCGAACCCGCACTGGAATGGTGCCAGCCTCATCGGGAACGACAACGGCGGCAGACAGGATGCCGAAGTTGCTCCGGCGGGATATGGAATCGTCGGATTGCGAACGCCCCGAAAGCCCCAGGCATCGCCGCTCACCGGATTGAACTGCGCGATGTTCGCGGGCAGCGACGCGCCCGAGGTGCGATCGATGCCGAGCGATGGACGATAGCCGGTCCTGGAGAACTCGCGGTCCGTGCCCCGCAGCGCGTACTGCCGGAAATAGTCGGCGGAGATGAAGAAGTTGTACTTGTCCCTCGCGAGATCGCCGACACCGGCTGCAGCATTCGCTCGCCAGTTGTCGCCACCGCCATGCTGCGTGCCGAGGTAGGTCCCCTCGGCCTCGACGCCGGTGAAGTCCTTGCGCAGGATGAAATTGATCACGCCGCCGATCGCATCGGTCCCGTAGATGGCCGACGCGCCGTCCTTCAGGACCTCGACGCGATCGATCGCCGACATCGGAATGCCCGACAGATCGACGGCGGCCCCGCCCGAAAGCGCATACGGCGCGAGCCGCCTGCCGTTCAGCAGCACCAGCGTGCGCTCGGCGCCGAGCCCCCGCAGCGATGGCGCCGTCATTCCCGTCAGGGTGTTGCCGATGCCTTGCGCCTCGTTGATGCTGCCGAACGATTGGTTGGCGCTGATGCGCTCCAGCAACTCCTGCGCGGTCTGGATGCCGCCGCTTTGAATCTCGCTGCGCGTGATGACCTGCAGCGGCAGCGCGCCTTCAGTCTCGGCGCGCTTGATGTTTGAGCCAGTGACGTTGACGACGATCGTGCCGCGCGTCTCGGGGGTCTCGTCCTGTGCACCCGCGCAGAGCGCCAGCGAAGCGAGCGCCGCACCGCACGTGCCGGTCAACCTGGCAGCGCGCTTCGTTCGCTTCGTATCATCCCCCCACGCTTGCGGCTCGCGCCGCTGCGCTGCCCCCCGAGGGGGCTGATTCGCGTCTCGGGGCGGCCCTTCGACGTGCATTGATCCCCCCACGCGTGCGGCTCGCGCCGCCGCGCTGCCCCCCGAGGGGGCTGGTTCGCGTCTCGGGGCGGCCCTTCGACGCTCACGCGCAGCTCGCCGTGGCGCATCGGGCTCACCCGCTCGGCGCGCGCTCCAGCGGCAGCTCGATGATCGCCCGGCTCTGCTGTTCGCCCGCGTGCGTCAGCTCGAAGCTCGCCGCGCCGCCGTACAGCGCGTGCAGGCGCTCGCGAATGCCGGCGATCCCGGTGCCGGGCGGTTCCGGCGCGGCGGCGGCACGATCGTCGCCAAAGCCCGCGGCGGTGATGCTTGCCTTAAGCGTGCCGTCCACCGCTTCGAAGCGGATGCGCACGCCGGGATCGTCGCTTGCAGCTACGGGACCGTTGGCAAGTGCACGCTCGAGCAGCGGCAGCAGGATCATCGGCGGCATCTGCATCGCCTCGACGCCGGGCTTGACGTCGACGTCGACGGTGAAGCGCTCGGGCAGCCGCGCCTTGACGACGCCGAGCCAGGCGCGCGCCAGCGCGATCTCCTGGCCGACCGTCGACGAGGTGTCGCGCATCCGGGGCATCGCGGCGCGCAGATAGGCGATCAGCTCGTCGAGCATGCGCTCCCCAAGCGAGGCATCGTCGTCGTAAAGCCGTTTCACGTGTGCGAGCGTGTTGAACAGGAACTGCGGCTCGACGCGCGCCTGCATCGCCTGCAGCTCCGATTCGACCGTCCGCTTCGCCGCGTCGATGCGCGCGAGCTCGGCGCGATGCAGCAGGGCGTGCGCACGAGCCGCCCGCCTGCGGTCGAGCATGACCCACACGGCCGCTCCGCCGACCATTGCCAGGTCGAGGAAGAGGTAGAGCAACCATCCGACGCTGAAGGAAAACGTGTCGTACGGCCCGTCGAGCAACAGCGGCGACAGGACGAAGATGCCCGCGGCCTCCGCCGCGAGCGTGCCCGCCGCCGCACCGGCGACGACCGCGAGCAGGTAGGCGCTCCGGCGATCCGGATCGTTCCCCGTCGCGCGGTCCGCGACGACGATCGCGAGCAGCAGGACGAAGACCTTGATCTGCGCGAGCGCGAGGATGAACAGCAGGTACCGGAGACCTGATTCCGCGACGGCCACATTGATGAACCGGAGGAAGAGCACGCACCCGAGCAGGAACGTCGTTCGCACCTGCGCGGGCGTGATGCCGCGCCATGCCGCGACCACCATGCGCGGCGTGAGCCGCAGCGACGGCGGCACGGCGGCGAGGGCGTTCGCGGGCGTCATGGGGCGGTTGGCGTCGCAGGCGCCATCGACAGAGGCACGGCGATCGTCGCGACGACGCCGCGCGGGGCATTGGCCGAAAGCGTCAGCCGACCTCCCGCGCCGTACATGCCCGTGAGGCGGGCACGGATGTTCGCGAGCCCCGTCCCGCCGCCGGAGGTCCTGGTGAAGCCGCGGCCGGAATCGGCGACGCATACCTGCAGCGCGTCGCCGCGTACCGTCGCGCTGATGCGGACGACGCCACCTTCCGGCAGCGGCGCGAGGCCGTGCTTGATCGCGTTCTCGGCGAGGGTAAGCAGCATCATCGGCGGGAACGAGGCGCCGCGCAGCGGCCCCGGGACGTCGATGTCGACGGCGAGCCGGCGGCCCATCCGGATCTGCTCGATGCCGAGGTACGACGCGGCGAGCTCCGCTTCGCGGCCGAGCGTCGAGGCGCTCGCGCGCATCTGCGGCAGCGCGACGGCGAAATAGCGCATCAGGTTGTCCAGCATCGTCACCGCGTGGCCTGGCGCGGTCCGATAGAGCCGGCGCACGTTGGCGAGCGTGTTGAAGAGGAAGTGGGGCTCGATCTGCGCCTGCAGCATCGTCAGCCGCGCTTCGTCCATACGCTGGGCGAAGCTGGCGCGCTCACGATCGGCCTCCTGCGCGCGCACCGCGCTTTCGTCGGCGGTGCGCAGATAGACGAACACGACGGCGAAGAGCCCGCACAGCACGCCGGAGCGAAGCCAGACCCCGATGAATGCGCCTGCAGGAGTCGAGTTGAAGCAGGCGGCGAACGTGTCGCCGCAACGCACGGCCTCCACGGCGACCATCGCCGCGACCCCGGCTGCCGACGACAGCGCCACCGCCAGTGCAACCACCGCGTAGCGGAGCGGGCCCCGGCGCGGCGCGAGGTTGTAGGCGGCAACCACCGAGAGGACGACCGGCACGGCGACGATCAGTCCGTAGGCCGTGGTTTCCGCCATGCGCATGAGCCACGTCGAAAGAGCCATGTCGCCGCTCAAGTCGGGACTCATCCGGCGTACGCCGTTGACGACGCAGAGGAGCACGATGAGCGCGACACCCTTCCACGTCAGGCCGGCGAACCAGCGCTCCAGCGGCGCACGTGCGATGGAGATGCGCTCAGCGATCGGCACGCTCGCCTCGCTCGCAGGGGATCGTCAGCGTTGCCCGGGCGCCGCATCGTTCGGTGCGCTCCAGCTCGAGGCTCGCATCGCCGCCGTAGAGCGCATCGAGCCGCCGGCGGATCTCGGCCCAGGCGGCCTCGGGTGGGCTCCGGAAGCCGATGGAGGAGATCGATAACCGGAGGTCGCCATCGGCCCCGGAACATCGAATGCGGAGCGCCGCGTCGCCGCTCGCGAGATCGAGACCGGGCGCCACGAGACGGTCGAGCAGCGGCAGCAGCATCATCGGCGGCATC
The DNA here is from genome assembly GCA_036375455.1 of Casimicrobiaceae bacterium. GTDB lineage: Bacteria > Pseudomonadota > Gammaproteobacteria > Burkholderiales > Casimicrobiaceae > VBCG01. The sequence goes on from DASURV010000165.1 coordinate 16,913, forward strand.
CGCATCGCTTCGACCCTCGCTTCGACGGCGATGTCGACGGAGAATCGATCGGGGAGGCGAAGCCCGACGATGCCGAGCCAGGCGCGGGCAAGCTCTATCTCCTGACCGACGGTTGACGACGTGTCGCGCATGCGCGGCATCGCGGCGCGCAGGTACGCGATCAGATCGTCGAGCATGCGGGCGGCGGCCGCCGGATCGCGCTCGTAGAGGTCGCGCACGTGCGCCAGCGTGTTGAACAGGAACTGCGGCTCGACCCGCGCCTGCATCGCCTGCAGGCGCGATTCCAGCGCGAGCTTCGAGCGGCCAAGGCGATCGATCTCGGCGGCCCGCAGCAGCTCCTCGGTCTTGCGGGCGGCGCGCCGATCGGCGTACAGGAACGCGGCCGAGCCGCCGAAGAGCAGCCAGTTGAGCATCGCGAATATCGTATTGGTCACCTGCGTGCCGTAGCGCTGCCACGGCGGTGCTCCCGGCGCATTCGGATCGCGCGCGGCCATCTCGATCTGCGCCCAGTTCGCATCGAGTGCGAGCCCCAGCAGCACGCCGGCGAGGCAGCCCGCGAGCGCCGCCACCGCGTATGTCAAGAGACGCCCGGCTCCCTCGTCGATCAGACGATCCGCGATGACGAGCGCAACCATCAGGCACAGCGCCCGCACTTCGAAGTCCAGCACGCCGCGCGCCATGATCACGTGCAGCGGCGTCACGAAGCGAAGGATCGTCGGCAGCTCCATCAGCATCGAGAACGCCCACGCGACCACGCCGAACAGCAGCGCGGCGCGGACGTGCCGCCAGCCGATTGCGCGCAATGCGTCGACGGCCGGGGCGATCCGGTGCACGCGTTCGCGTCCGACGGCGACGGCGACGGTCATGGATCCGACCCTTCGGCGCTCATCGTGAACCGCTCCCATCCGCGCCGTCGCACGGCCATGCGAGCGTGGCCGTGATACCCCGGGGGGCGTTCTGTGCAATGGACAGCGTCGCGCGTGCGCCGAAGAGCACGGCGAGCCGTGCCCGGATGTTGGCGAGGCCGGTGCCTGCGCCCGACGACTCGGTGAAACCGCGGCCGGTATCCGAAACCGCGACCTCGAAGTGAGCACCGCGTCGCGCCGCCAGGATCGCGATGCGGCCGCCCTCGGGCAGCGGACTGAGCCCATGCTTGACCGCGTTCTCGACGAGCGTCAGCAGCATCAGCGGAGGCATCGGTGCGTCGCGCATGGCGACAGGAACGTTCACCTCGAACGCGAGACGCCGTCCCATCCGGATGCGGTGGATGTCGAGATACGCGATCGCATGGTCCAGCTCGCGGCCGAGCGTCGAGGCGCTCTCTCGCATTCGGGGCAATGCGACGCTCAGGTACCGCATCAGGTTGCCGAGCATCCGCGCCCCCGCGGCGCGATCGTGGTCGTAGAGCCGCCTGACGTTGGCCAGCGTGTTGAACAGGAAGTGGGGCTCGATCTGCGCCTCGAGCACCTGCAGGCGGGCCTCCGCCGCCTGCTGATCCATCCGCACGGAATCGACTTCGCAGCGCGCGAGCGCGCCGGCGTGCTCGGCTTCGGCGCGCAGGTAGAGCCAGGCGCCCGCCATCAGCATTCCGAGGAGAAAATAGCGCATCCAGAACGAATAGAGCACGAACAGCAGTCCGCCGAGGGTCGTCCCGGCTTCGTCGAAACCGAACGTGCCGTCGGATTCGAAGGCGTAGAGGAAGGTGACGCCGACCAGGGTCGCGGCGGCGACGGCGGCGGCGAGCGCCGCGTATTGGCGAAACCCTCGCCGGGGCACGCGATTGACCGTCCAGACGACGGCCAGCAGGATGGCGACGCCGAGCACGAGGCTGCTCGCGAACGTCGAGACGAACGCGAGGAACCAGTCGAGGAGCGGCGGGGCGAGGATCAGGTTGATCGTGCGCCGGATCGCGTTGATCAGCGCGACGATGGCGACGAGGGCGAAGCCCTTGCGTCCGAGGCCGGCGAGCGGCGTCGCCGAAGAGGACCCTGCACCGTCGATCGTCATCGAGTCTCCCTGGCGCCGCGATCTACGTCCGGCGCGCTCGAGTGTCGGTCGATTCTCGTCGCCGTACTCTACTCCGCGAACTCGTGCCAGTGTAGGCACGTTCGGCGGAAACCGCGCGAAGATTGCGACGGCCTAGCCGGGCCGCCGTGCGAATGCCGGTCTGGCGCGGATGAATGCGGCGGGGTCGAGCGGCAAATGGGAGCCGCCGCACTCCGTTCACGGGCGAACGAGCCGCGCTGCGTGGACCTGAGCCGCGCGCCGGCTACATCGACTTGAACAGATGCGCGTACGGCTCGCTGACCGGCAGCGTCTCCTTCCGCTCCTTGAGCTTCACGCGCAGGTGGCCGCCGATGTCGCGGTGGATGCCGGCGATCGCGTTCACGTTGATCACCGTGCCCCGGTGGATCTGCCAGAACATCGCCGGATCGAGCTCCTGCAGGAGTTCCTTGATCGGGCGGCGGATCAGCGATTCCTGGTGCTGGGTCACGACGAGCGTGTACTTGTTGTCGGCCTGGAAGTAGCAGATCTCGTCGACGGTGATGAGGCGCAGGTCCTGCCCTTGCGACGCGGTGATCCAGCGCAGGTGCTCTTTCGCGGCGCTCGCCTTCAGCAGCGACTGCAGCAGGTCCTCGAGGTTGGCCGGTGCGCTGCCGACCTTCTCCTTGAGCCGCGCGATCGTCGTCGCGAGGCGCGCCGCCGAGAACGGCTTCATCACGTAATCGACGGCGCCCTGCTCGAACGCGGTCACCGCGTACTTGTCGTAGGCGGTGACGAAGACGATGTGGCACTTGCTGCCCGCCTGGCGCGCGACCTCGAGGCCCGACAGTCCGGGCATCTGGATGTCGAGAAACAGGATGTCGGGTGCGGCCTGCTCGATCGCGTGCAGCGCCTCGAACCCGTCCTCGGCCTCGGCGCAGATCGAGAGCTCGGGCCAGAGCTTCGTCAGCGACTCCCGGAGCTCGGCGCGCAGCAGCGGCTCGTCTTCGGCGATCACGGCCGTGTAGCTGGTCATCATGCCCCCTGGTATGCAGGATCGAGTCGTGAAGATGGGCAGGCGGCCGAACGGCTTGCGTGAGGCGAGTGTAGTGCAGCGCGGGCCCGACCGGCGCAAATGCGACGACTCGGCCGACGGCGGGAGCGAGTCGGGTCGCCCCAGCGACGAATGCCCCGTCGCGAGCGACGCGGCGCAGCGCGCAAAAAAAAGCCGCCGGCCGGCGGCAAGTCGCATCCGCCGTGGCCGGCGCGGGGGAAGGGATCGGCCGGCCTATTCCCTGGGCGCGAAGTCGTTGTAGTAGAAGTTGTAGATCATCCGCGTGCGCCAGAGGTAGCGGCGCAGCGCGAGCGTGCCCTCGGCCGCGGCCTGGCGAACGCCGCGCTGGTACGACGGAAATGCCTCGGCGGGCACGGCGGCGGCGGGGGCGCCCGTCGCCGGGGCCGCGGCTTGTGCGACAACGACCGGCGTCTGGTCCGCCGCGGCGGCGCGATCGGGCTCGGCCGCGAAGGCCGCGGGCGAAGCGACGACGGCAAGCGCGACCACCGCGCCGCCGACCAGCGTGCAACGGATCGGTTTCGAGCTCATTGCGGTCTCCCTGAACGGTGGGTCGCCGGAAATTCCGCTCCGGCGCGAAGAGTCGCGTCGTCGCGCTTCCCGACTACGCGCGGCGCGCTTGCTCTGGTGCGCACGATGATCCTGGCGGTGCGCTCCGCCAAGGGGATTGCGACCAAACGCCGCCACGGCGGGACGAGCATGCCGGATCGAGGCATGAAGCCCCCCCCCGCGAACCGTCACGTCCGGTCACCGGGGTGTCATCGTCCCGTCATCTTCAGCGCTCACAATACGGCCGACTTCCAAAGCGACAGGAGAGCGAACGATGCTCAGGACCTCACGAATGCTGGTCGCAGCGACGACGCTGGCGGCCGCTTTCGGCGCGCAGGCGACCGACATTACCGGCGCCGGTGCGACGTTTCCCTACCCGATCTACGCCAAATGGGCCGAGGCCTACAAGGCGAAAACGGGGATCGGGATGAATTACCAATCGATCGGCTCGGGCGGCGGCATTGCGCAGATCAAGGCGAAGACCGTGGACTTCGGAGCCTCCGACATGCCGCTCAAGCCCGAGGATCTGCAGGCTGCGGGCCTGATGCAGTTCCCCGCGATCGTCGGCGGCGTCGTGCCGGTCGTGAATCTCGAGGGTGTAGCGCCGGGCGCGATCAGGCTGACCGGCAAGGTGCTCGCCGACATCTATCTCGGCAAGATCAAGAAGTGGAACGACAGGGCGATCGCGGACCTGAACGCGGGGCTGAAGCTTCCCGATGAGCCGATCGCCGTCGTGCGCCGCTCCGACGGCTCGGGCACGACGTTCATCTGGACCGATTACCTGTCGAAGATGAGCGACGAGTGGAAGACGAGGGTCGGCGCGAGCACGGCCGTTTCCTGGCCGGAAGGCGTCGGCGGCAAGGGCAACGAGGGCGTCGCGGCGTACGTGCAGCGGATCAAGGGCTCGATCGGCTACGTCGAGTACGCGTACGCCAAGCGCAACAAGATGATCCATGCATCCGTGCAGAACCGGGACGGCCAGTTCGTGCAGCCCGACGATGCGACGTTCCAGGCCGCGGCGGCGAACGCCGACTGGAAGAGCGCGCCGGGCTTCTACCGGATCCTCACCGACCAGCCCGGCAAGACCGCATGGCCGATCACCGGCGCGAGCTTCATCCTGATGCACGTCAAGCAGGACAAGCCGCAGACCGCGGTCGACGTGCTGAAGTTCTTCGACTGGTCGTTCCATAACGGCCGGAAGCTCGCGGAGGAGCTCGACTACGTCCCTCTGCCGGACGGCGTCACCCGAATCGTCGCGGATGCCTGGAAGGCGCAGATCAGGGATGTGAGCGGCAAGAGCGTGTGGTCCGGCGCGGACTGACGGTTCGCGCGGGTCGTCCGGCGGCGCGCTCCCGATCGGCGGCGCGCGCTTCGCTTTGGAGGAGCGAGCGCGGCAGTCGGTGACGCTATGATGTCGGCCTCCTCCGCGCTGCCCATGCCGACGACCGACGCCGCGCTGCCGAATCGCGTCGCCACGCAAGCCGTGGCGCGCCGCGCGCCGGCCGGGCGCTGGCAGGATGCGCTGTTTCGCAATACGACGCGCCTCGCCGCCGCGCTGGTGCTGGTGCTGCTCGCGTCGATCATCGTCGCGCTGGGCTACGCCGCGCTTCCGGCCGTGCAGAAGTTCGGGCCGGGGTTCTTCGTAACCAACGTCTGGAACCCGGTCACGAGCGACTTCGGCGCGCTCGCGCCGATCTACGGCACCGTCGTGACGTCGGCGATCGCCTTGCTGATCGGCGTACCGGTGAGCTTCGGCATCGCGCTGTTCCTGACCGAGATGTGCCCGGTTGCGCTGAAGCGTCCGCTCGGCACCGCCGTCGAGCTTCTCGCGGCGATCCCGTCGATCATCTACGGCATGTGGGGCCTGTTCGTCTTCGCGCCGTTCTTCGCCGATCACGTGCAGCCGCTGCTCGCGCAACTGCTCGGGGGCCTCTGGCTGATCGGCCCCCTGTTCCGGGGCGCACCCACCGGCCTCGGCGTGCTGACGGCGGGCGTGATCCTCGCCGTGATGGTGATCCCGTTCATCGCATCGGTGATGCGCGACGTCTTCGAGATCGTGCCGCCGGTGCTGAAGGAATCGGCGTACGGGATCGGATGCACGACGTGGGAGGTCGTGCGCCACGTGGTCCTGCCGTACACGCGGATCGGCGTCGTCGGGGGCATCATGCTCGGACTGGGGCGCGCGCTCGGCGAGACGATGGCGGTGACGTTCGTGATCGGCAACGCCTACCGGATCCGCGCCTCGCTGTTCGAGCCGGGGAACTCGATCGCCTCGGCGCTCGCCAACGAGTTCAACGAGGCGGCGGACCCGATCCACCGCGGAGCGCTGATCGAGCTCGGGCTCGTGCTTTTCGTGCTGACGCTGATCGTGCTGGCGGCCTCCCGCCTGCTGATCGCGCGGCTCTCGCGCGGTGAGGGGGCGCGGACGTGAGGCGTGCACGCGATGCCGACGGTCGCAGCGGTGCCGTGGCGGGGGCCGTGAGCGCGGCGCGCTATCGGCGGCGGCTGCTCGTGAACCGCTTCAACCTCGCGATGTCGCTCGCGACGATGGCGATCGGCATGCTGTTCCTGCTGTGGATTCTCGCCGTTCTCGCGCGAAACGGCGTCGCCGCGCTGTCGCCGGCGCTGTTCACGCAGACCACTCCGCCGCCCGGCTCCGCGGGCGGCCTGCGGAACGCGATCTACGGCAGCCTGCTGATCGTGGGCACGGCGACGCTCGTCAGCACGCCGATCGGGATCCTGGCCGGCATCTACCTCGCCGAATACGGGCGCAGCGGCGCGTTCGCCGGGACGACGCGCTTCATCAACGACATCCTGCTCTCGGCGCCGTCGATCATCCTCGGGCTCTTCGTCTACACGGTGTACGTGCTCCGCGTCGGGCATTTCTCGGGATGGGCGGGCTCGATGGCGTTGGCGCTGATCGCCATTCCGGTCGTCGTGCGAACGACGGAGAACATGCTGCGGCTCGTGCCGAGCAGCCTGCGCGAGGCCGCGGTGGCCCTCGGCGCGCCGATGTGGAAGGTGATCCTCATGGTGACGCTCAGGGCCGCGCGCGGCGGCGTCATCACCGGCGTGCTGCTGGCCGTGGCGCGCATCTCCGGCGAGACCGCGCCGCTGCTCTTCACGGCGCTCAACAACCAGTTCTGGAGCGCCGACATGAACGGCCCGATGGCGAACCTGCCGGTCGTGATCTTCCAGTTCGCGATGAGCCCGTTCGACGACTGGAAGTTGCTCGCCTGGGCCGCGGCGCTGCTGATCACGCTCGCCGTGCTGGTGCTGAACATCCTCGCCCGCACCGTTTTCCGCCAGGCGGCGGCCCGCTGACGCGGGTCGATCGAAGACGACGATGAACGAGGCGATCTTTCTGGACGAGCCCGCGGTGACCACCCGTCCGCATGCGGCGGCGGAGCCGAAGATGTCGATCCGCGGGCTCGACTTCTTCTATGGCAATTTCCAGGCGCTGAAGCGGGTGAATTTCGACATCGCGGAGCATGAGGTCACCGCGTTCATCGGGCCGTCGGGCTGCGGGAAATCGACGCTGTTGCGCACGCTGAACCGCATGTATTCGCTGTATCCGCACCAGCGGGCCACCGGCGAGATCCTGTTCAACGGCGCGAACATCCTCGATGCGGCGACCGACCTCAACCTGCTGCGGGCGAAGGTGGGGATGGTGTTCCAGAGGCCGACGCCGTTCCCGATGTCGATCTACGACAACGTCGCGTTCGGCGTGCGGCTCTACGAGCGTCTGTCGCCGCGGTTGATGGGAGAGCGCGTCGAATGGGCGCTCACGAAGGCGGCGATGTGGAACGAGGTGAAGGACAAGCTGAAGCAGTCGGGGATGGCGCTCTCGGGCGGGCAGCAGCAGCGCCTGTGCATCGCGCGCGCCGTGTCGGTGCGGCCGGAGGTGCTGCTGCTCGACGAGCCCACCTCGGCGCTCGACCCCATCTCGACGGCGCGCATCGAGGAGCTCATATCCGAGCTCAAGGCCGACTATACGATCGCGATCGTCACCCACAACATGCAGCAGGCGGCGCGCGTATCCGACCAGACCGCGTACATGTATCTCGGCGAGCTGATGGAATTCGGCGCCACCGACCAGATCTTCCTCAAGCCGAGGCGCAAGGAGACCGAGGACTACATTACGGGTCGCTTCGGCTGATGCGAAGCCGCTGCGCGGCCGCTGCAAGTTTCATCCATCCGATCGGTGGGGACCCATGACCGACCACACGAACAAGCAGTTCGACGCGGAGATGGAGGCGATCCGCTCCGGCGTGCTGTCGATGGGCGGGATCGTCGAGCAGCAGATGACGCGGGCGATCGAGGCGCTCGAGAAGGAGGACGACGCCGGCCGCATCGACGCCGTCGGCGAGGACGAGGCGGCGATCAACCGGCTGCAGATCTCGATGGACCAGCAATGCGCGCAGATCATCGCGCGACGGCAGCCGACTGCCGTCGACCTGCGGATGGTCCTGACGGTCACCAAGATCGTCAACGACCTCGAGCGCATCGGCGACGAGGTGAAGAAGATTGCCTACAAGGCGGCCGGCGCGCGCGGCAGCGAGCGCCTCGCGCGCGTGCGCTACTTCGACACCGCGAAGGCGCTCGACCACGCGATGACGATGCTGCGCCTCGCGCTCGACGCGTTCGCCCGGCTGGACGTCGTCGCCGCCGCCGAGGTCGTCGACCGCGATGCCGACATCGACGCCTCGTTCGCCTCGATCCTGCGGCAGCTCATCAGCTACATGATGGAAGACCCGCGCACGATCACGCCGGCGCTCGAGATCGTCTTCATCGCCAAGTCGATCGAGCGCATCGGCGACCATGCGAAGAACATCGCCGAGGCGGTCGTGCAGGTCGTCAAGGGCAAGGACGTCCGCCACGCGTCGGCGGCGCAGATCCGTGCCGAGGCGGCGCAGCCATGAGCGCCGAAGGGCCGCCCCGAGGCGCGAATCAGCCCCCACCGGGGGGCAGCGCAGCGGCGAAGCCGCAAGCGTGGGGGGTCACGTGAGCGCCGTAGGTCCGCCGACGATCCTCGTCGTCGAGGACGAGCCGGCGATCCGCGAGTTGCTCAAGGTGAACCTCGCCGACGCCGGCTACGACGTGCAGGAGGCGGCGGACGCCGAGAGCGCGCAGCGCTCGCTCGAGGCGCGGTTGCCCGATCTCCTGCTGCTCGACTGGATGCTGCCCGGGCAATCGGGCCTCGCGCTCGCGCGCCGGCTCCGCGCGGATGCACGCACCCGCGAGCTGCCGATCATCATGGTGACCGCGCGCAGCGACGAGGCCGACAAGGTCGCCGGCCTGGAAGCCTGGGTCGACGATTACGTGACGAAGCCCTTCAGCCCGCGCGAGCTCAAGGCCCGGATCAGGACGGTGCTGCGGCGCCGCGCGCCCGAGGTCGCGCAGGAAGTCCTCGAGGCGGGCGTGCTGAGACTCGATCCGGGCGCGCATCGCGTGACGGTTTCGGGCCGGGACGTGGATCTCGGGCCGACCGAGTTCCGCCTGCTGCGCTTCCTCCTCGCGCGGCCGAATCGCGTCCACAGCCGCGCGCAGTTGCTCGACAGGGTGTGGGGCGACAACGTCTACATCGAGGAGCGCACCGTCGACGTCCACATCCGGCGGCTGCGCGTCGCGCTCGAGCCGTTCGGAGCCGATGCGCTGATCGAAACGGTGCGCGGCAGCGGGTACCGGCTCTCGACACTGCGGGACGGGTGAAGCCGATGCTGCGCGAGGCGCTGGTCGCGCCGGCGATCGCCGCGGCGCTGACGCTCGTCGCGTGGATCGTCATCGGCAGCGGCGCCGCGCTGCTCGTGCTGGCGATCGGCGCGGTCGCGATCATCGGCTTCCACCTCCGGCACCTGCAACGGATCGGCGACTGGGCGGACGGTCCGCTCGACGCCGAAGTCCCCGAGGGGCGGGGCGTGTGGGCGCAACCGTTCGCGGCCATCTACCGCCGGGTGCGCATACGCTCGGCCTACGAGCGCGACCTGCGGCACATCATCGAGCGCTTCCAGCAGGCGTCGGAGGCGATTCCCGACGGCATCGTCGTGCTCGACGCCGGCAACCGCATCGATTGGGCGAATCCGCGCGCGCTGGCGCAGCTCGGGCTCGCTCTGAAGCAGGATCGCGGGCAGCCGATCGTCAACCTGCTGCGGCAGCCCGAATTCCATCGGTATCTCGACGCCGGCGACTACGGCGCGTCGATCATCGTCGCGTCGAATCGCGATCCCGGCCGCAGGCTCGCGCTGCAGCTCGTGCCCTTCGCCGCGGACCAGAAGCTGCTGATGTCGCGCGACGTGACCGAGCTCGAGGCGGTCGGTCGCATGCGCCGCGATTTCGTCGCCAACGTGTCGCACGAGCTGAAGACGCCGTTGACGGTGATCAGCGGCTTCGTCGAGACGCTGCAGGACGTCGACGTCGACGCGCGGCAACGCGCGCGCTTCCTGCAGCTCATGCAGGAGCAGGCGAGGAACATGCAGCGGCTGGTCGCGGACCTGCTGACGCTTTCGGCGCTCGAAAGCGACCAGAACCCGCTGCACGAGGATCGCTTCGCCGTCGTGCCGCTGCTGCTCGCGCTGTCGGCCGACGCCAAGGCGCTATCGCGGGGCGAGCACCGGATCGAGCTCGACATCGCCGATGCGGCGACGCTCACGGGCAGCCGCGAGGAGCTTGCGAGCGCGTTCGGCAACCTGGTCAGCAACGCGGTGCGGTACACGCCGTCGGACGGCACGATCACGCTGCGCTGGCGCGTCGACGACGACGGAAGCGGCGTCTTCGCCGTCGCGGATACCGGCATCGGCATCGCCGCCGAGTACCTGCCGCGACTCACCGAGCGCTTCTATCGCGTCGACCGCAGCCGCTCGCGAGCAACCGGCGGCACCGGCCTCGGCCTTGCAATCGTCAAGCACGTGCTCCTGCGGCACCAGGCCGAGCTGGAAATCGCGAGCGGGCGCGGCAAGGGAAGCACGTTCGCCGTCCGCCTGCCGGCGCGGCGGGTCGAGCGCGCCCCGACGACGGACGATGCCGGTTCGGCCTTGCCCCGCGGATCTACCAGTAGCGAAGCGCCGCGCGAAACAGGGTCCTGATCTCGTCGCTCCCGACGTCGACGGGTGCATTCTTGATCACGCGGTATTGCGGCTCCGCGCCTTTCGCGAGCGCGTCGAGATCGCCTTCGCCGAAGCCCAGCGCGGAGAGTCCGTTCGGCATGCCGACCGCGCGCATCAGCTCGACGATGCGGCCCGCGAGGACTTCGCCGGCGTCGCCGGGGCCCGCGCCGCGCGCGTCGGCGCCGAGGGTCACCGCGCAATGCAGGTGCCGCGCCGGGTTGGCCGGCGCCGTGTGGCGCCACACCGAGGGGTTGTTCAACACCACCGCCATCCCGTGCGGGACGAGCGTCTTGCCCTCCGGATAGCCGGCGACGTGCCAATTGCGCGTCAATCCCGACACCGAATAGGAGAGCCCGTGCGGCAGGTGGCAGCCGCTGGCGTTGAACGAAATGCCTGCGAGCATCGCCGCGTACATCATCTCGGTGCGCGCTTCGACGTCGCTCGCGTCGCGGACCGCGCGGACGAGGAACTTGCCGACGGCGTCGAGCGCCTGCGTCGCGAGCGCGTCGGAGAACGGATTCGCGCCCTGCGACACCGGCCGGTGGACGCCGCGCGCGGGATTCAGGCGGCGCGGCCAGGCGCGCGCCGTCGTGGCTTCGAGCGCGTGGCTCATGCAATCGAACCCCGTCGCGGCGACGACGTTCGCCGGCAGCGTGCGCGTCACGTCGGGGTCGACGAGGGCGATCGTCGGGATCAGCCGGCGGCCGATGATGCCCGTCTTCGCATTGAGCGAGGTGAGCGTGAAGATCGCGATGCCCGTGGTCTCCGAGCCGGTGCCGGACGTCGTGGGACACGCGATGTGCGCCTTGAGCGGTCCCGGCGCGCGCTGTCCGGCGCCGATCGGCGCGTTCACGTAGGTCATGAACTGCGCCGGGTGCGTCGCGTAGAGGTTGGCCGCCTTGCACGTGTCCATGACCGAGCCGCCGCCGACGGAGACGTAGCCGTCGACGTCCGCTTCGCGTGCGAATCGCGCCGCCGCCTGCAGCGATGCGTCGGTCGGCTCGATGGCCACCTCGTCGTAGACGACCGCGTCGACCTTCGCCGCCGCGAGCGCGGCTTTGACCTTCGCGACGTGCTCGCTCGGCGCGAGCCGGCGATCGGTGAACAGCGCGACGCGCCCCAGGCCGAGCTCGACCGCGGTGTCGCCGGCCTCGGCGAGCACACCCGACCCGAACGTGAACGTCGGCATGCCGAGCGTGAAGCCGCGATCGCTTCCGTCCACGAGCGCGAAATCGGCGTGACAGCAGGCCATGACCGGATTTCTTCAGGTCGGCGAAGCGAGAATCTTCGCAGAGATCTTTTCGGCAATCATCACGACCGGAACGTTCGTGTTGCCGGACACCAGCGTGGGCATGATGCCGCAGTCGACGACCCGCAGGCCATTCATGCCGTGCACGCGAAGCTCCGCGTCGACGACGGCCAGCGGATCGTCCCGCCTGCCCATCCGCGTGGTGCCGCTCGGGTGGAAGATCGTTCCGCCCGTGTTCTTCGCGAATTCGAGCAGCTCGTCGTCCGAGACGGCGTCTGCGCCGGGGCGGTACTCCCCCGCGACGTAGGGGCGCATCGCCCGCGTACCGGCGAGCCTTCGAGCAAGGCGAATGCCGGCGACGAGCGTCGCGCGGTCTTCTGCCGTCGACAGGTAGCGCGGTTGCATGGCCGGCGCCTCGAACGCGTCGGTCGAGCGGATGCGCACCGTGCCGCGCGAGGTCGGGCGCAACTGGCACACCGACATCGTGAATCCCGAGAACTCGTGCACGGGAGAGCCCGCCATGTCGGAAGAGAGCGTCGCGAAGTGGAACTGCACGTCGGGCCGCGTCGCCTCCGGCATCGCGCGCGCGAAGATGCCCCCCTGGTTGATGCCGACCGCCATCGGCCCGCCGCGCCTCACCACGTAATCGAGCCCGATCCCGAGCTTGCCGCGCCACGTGCGCAGCGCATCGTTGGTCGTGATCGGCTGCGTGCAGCGGAAGATGACGCGTGCCTGAAGGTGATCCTGCAGGTTTTCGCCCACCCCGGCGAGCGCGTGTTGCACCGGGATGCCGAGCGAGCGCAGCAGCGCCGGCGGTCCGATACCGGACAATTGCAATAGCTGCGGCGATTGCAGCGCACCCGCGGCGAGAATCACCTCCCGGCGCGCGCCGGCCGCGCGTTCCTCGCCGCCCTGCCGATAGCCGACGCCGGTCGCGCGACGGTTCTCGACGAGGACGTGCGTCGCGTGGGCGTTCGTCTCGACGCGCAGGTTGGCGCGGCCGCGGGCCGGCCTGAGATACGCGCTGGCGGTGGAACAGCGCATGCCGCGCCGGGTCGTCAACTGGTAGTAGCCCGCGCCTTCCTGCCGCGCGCCGTTGAAGTCGTCGTTGCGCGCAATTCCGAGCTCGCCCGCGCCGGCGATCATCGCCTCGACCAGCGGATGCGGCGTGCCGATGTCGGACGCCCAGAGCGGGCCGTCGGCGCCGTGGTACTCGCTCGCGCCGCGCACGTTGTGCTCGAGCGCCCGGAACCAGGGCAGCACATCGGCGAAGCGCCACCCGTCGCTGCCGGCCGCTGCCCACGCGTCGTAATCCTCGCGCTGGCCGCGGATCGAGATCAGCCCGTTGATCGCGGAACTGCCGCCGAGCGTGCGCCCGCGCGGCCAGTAGATCTTGCGGCCGTTCATCGTGGGCTCCGGCTCCGTGTAGAAGCCCCAGTTCAGGATCGGATGGAACATCGTCTTCGCATACCCGATCGGGATGTGGATCCACGGATAGGCGTCGGGCGGGCCGGCCTCGAGCAGCAGCACGCTCCACCGGCCATCCGCCGAGAGGCGGTTTGCGAGCACGCAACCGGCCGAGCCGGCGCCGATGATGATGTAGTCGAAACTTGCGGGTGGCGGGGGCATTCGAATGGAAGGGACGACGTGGCCAGGCGGTGGACGGACAGCGGCGCGGCGGAAGGGTCCAAGCGGCTGATTCTAAAGGAGAGACTTGCGGGCGCCGCGAGGCCGGCGCCGCTCCTCGCCGTTTGACCGGCGGGCTCGGAAACTGCTAAACTCGCACGTTTCGACGGAGGGGTTCCCGAGCGGTCAAAGGGAGCAGACTGTAAATCTGCCGGCTCTGCCTTCGAAGGTTCGAATCCTTCCCCCTCCACTCCAGGGGACAGGGATCAGAGGACAGGGATCAGAGGCGCCGGCAATTTTGGTGGCGGCGCATCGAGCGCCGAGGCTTCTGTTACCTGTTGCCTGACCTCTGTTACCTGACAGGCGGGTGTAGCTCAATGGTAGAGCAGAAGCCTTCCAAGCTTACGACGAGGGTTCGATTCCCTTCACCCGCTCCAGGATTGCAGCCAGGCGTGCCGATTGTCGCGGATTCGAAGAGCGCCCATGTAGCTCAGTGGTAGAGCACTCCCTTGGTAAGGGAGAGGTCGCGCGTTCAATCCGCGCCGTGGGCACCACCCAGAAAAGCCGGAGAAAGCAATGGCGAAGAGCAAGTTCGAGCGTACGAAGCCGCACGTGAACGTGGGGACGATCGGGCACGTGGATCACGGGAAGACGACGCTGACGGCGGCGATGACGCTGGTGCTGTCGAAGAAGTACGGCGGGGAGGTGCGGGCGTAC
>DASURV010000166.1:0-6670 GCA_036375455.1 Casimicrobiaceae bacterium
CTCGTCGGGTGTCTTGCCGATGTTGCAGAGCTCGAGCTGCTCCTCGATCCCTTTGACGCTGCCGCCCCAGCTCATGTTCACGACGCGCACGCCGTGGCGCTTGAAGAAATCGACATACGCCTGCTGGTTGCGCGCGTCGCGCTCGGTGAGCTCCTTCGTCGGACACGGATCCGGCAGCAAGTGCCAGTCGAACTCGATGCGGCCGACGACGAGCCTCGCGTACGGATTGCCCGCCATCGTGATGCCGGCGACGTGCGTGCCATGCATCCAGTTGCCGGCAAGGCCGAGCTCCTCGATCGCGCCCTTGTATTCGTCGGGCTTGAGCGTCGACAGGTATTGCTTGACCTCGCTCGCCTCGGGGCTGTCGATGTTCGACTGCAGGTCGGAGAACCCCTTGAGCCGCGACTTCATCTGCGGGATGCGATCCTTGAGATCGGCCGGGATCGGCTGCAGCGCGCCGGTCGCGGGCATCGCGTAGCGATCGAATGCGATCACGGCCGGCTGGTCGCCATCCCTGACGACGCGATTGCCGAACAGCGACGTGTCGACGCCGCCGTCCCATACGGCGACGTTGACGGGCGCGTACGGCTTGCCGGGCGGAAGATCGACGCTGCGCGCCGCCCAGATGTCGGGCTTGTCGACCTTGTGCGCGGCGAGATAGTCGCCGTACGTCGCGATCAGCGTCTGCTTGAGCGGCAACGACGCGACGAGCCGGTACTTGGCACTGACGAGCACCGGGGCGAGATCGGAGCTCAACGCGCCGGCCTTGTCGACGGTCGGCTGGATCACGTTGCGCACGTAGCCGAGCGTGAGCGCCTCGCTCGCGATCTCGGCCGACGCCTTCGCTTCCTTGACCTCGTTCTGCACGACCTCGTAGGGCATCTGCGCGAGCTCGGCACCGATCAGCCGCCCCGCCTGCGCACGGTACGCGTCCGATGTCCGATCGCCCACCTTGCGCTGCGCGGCGACCATCGCGCGCATCGGCAGTCCGCTCATCAGCTTCTCGGCCGGCTTGTCCTGCAATTCCCGGATGCGCGCGAGTCGCTGCAGCGCGGCGTCGTAACGGCCGTCGAGGTAATCGAGCTGCGCGAGCTCCCCTTCGAGCTGCCGCAGCGTCGCGCGGTCGTCGATCTGGTAGCCCGCCAGCACCGCTTCGGCGTCGCGGCGCACGTCCGCACCGAAGCGGCGGAACTTCGCGTCGTCGCGGATGACGTCCTCGACGCTGCCTTCGACCTTGTAGGTGAACCGCGGAAGGTCCGCGGCCTTTTCGATGCGGGGCTTCGTCTGCGCGGTCGCGGCAGTCGCCATCACGAGTGCGCAGCACAGCAGCAGCGCGAGCGCGCGGATCGGCACGAAGGGACCTTTCAGGCGCCTGTCAGAGCGGCCCTGGCGGGAAGGATAGCAAGCAGCGCGACCAGCAGCCATGCCCAGATGGCCGGGTCGCGCAGCGCGTCCCATCCGGGATGCCGGGATGCGGTGCGAGTTCCGGTGGTCGATGAGTCCATGTCGCCGAGGTGCGTCGTAATCCGGGATCGTGGATCTTCCCGCGAGCCTGCCGCCAGTGTCGCGCGCGCGTGCTGACCGATCGCTGACCGATCGCCGAGCCCAACGCGTCCCGCGCGGCGCCGTGCCGTGGGATCAGGGCGCGCGGCCCGCCGCGACGCGGACGATCCCCGCCAGGTCGCGCAACGACGCGACATCCGCGAGGCCCGCGCGACCCATCAGGTCGCGCACGGCATCCGCCTGGTCGTAGCCGTGCTCGACGACGAGGAAGCCGCGCGCAGCGAGCCAGTCGGGGGCGCCGCCGATGATGACGCGCAACGCATCGAGCCCCTGCGCCCCCGCGGCGAGCGCTCTCCGCGGCTCGAAGCGCACGTCGCCTTCGCGCAGGTGAGGGTCGCCGTCGGCGACATAGGGCGGGTTGCTCGCGATCAGGTCGAAACGGCCATCTTCACCAGAAAGATCGTGATACCAATCAGATTGGAGCCAGCGGACGTTCGCAAGTTTCATCCGCTCGCCGTTCGCGCGTGCGACGGCGAGGGCGGCGGGCGACCGGTCGGTGCCCCAGACGGCCGCCAGCGGGCGCTCGTGCGCGATCGCCAGCGCGACGGCGCCCGATCCGGTCCCGAGATCCAGCACGCGCGCGGGGCGATCGGCCGGAAGCCTGGCGAGCGCGCATTCGACGAGCGTCTCGGTCTCCGGCCGCGGAATCAGCACCGACCGGTCCACGGCGAGCGGCAGTCCGAAGAACTCGCGCCGGCCGGTGAGGTAGGCGACGGGCTCGCCCTCGCGGCGCCGGCGCGCGAGAGCGAGGAACCGCGCAACCTCCGCCGCGGCGAGCCGATCGGTCGCGTGGCCGGCGAGCCAGCTCCGCTCGACGTCGAGCGCGTGTGCGAGCAGCACCTGCGCATCGATCGGCGCGAGCCCGGCCTGCGCCAGCGCCTGCCGGACGGTCAGCGCGTCGGGCACCGCCGTCGCAACGAAGGCTTCCCGGGGCGGGCGAGGGCCTGCGCGTGCATCAGCCGCGTGACCATTGCGGCTGCCATTCGGCCTCGCGCACCGCCTCGAAGACGCGCACCGGCCGCCCGTAGTAGTGGCCCCACCCGATGTCCGCGAGCCCCACCTTGCGCAGCACGTTCCGCGACGCCTCGTTGTCGGGATGCGTCACGCCGATGATCCGATACAGGCCGAGGTCGTCGAAGCCATAGCGCACGAGCTCGCGCGCGCCCTCGGTCGCATAGCCGTTCCCCCACGCCGCGTGGCGCAGCCGGTAGCCGACCTCGATCTCGGCCGTGCCCGCGATGTACTTGAGCGCGAACCAGCCGATGAAATCGCCGTTGTCGCGCCGCGTCGCGCGCCAGGTGCCGAGTCCCGGATAGAGCGCATAGACGCGGGGCAGCCGCCGCATCACCTCGTCGATCTGCTCGCGCGTCGATGCCTGCCCGTTGCCGATGTAGCGCATCACGCGCGGATCGGCGTCGAGCTCGTAGAGCTCGTTGCCGTGCTGCGGCGTGATCTCGTGCAGCGCGAGACGAAGCGTCAGCAGCCACGGCGCGCCATCGATCATCGCTTATCCGCCGTCATGCTTCGCCAATCGACGCGAGCTGCTCGGCCTGGAACTCCTGCGCGAGCGCGGCGATCAGCTCGTCCAGGTCGCCTTGCATGATCGCGTCGATCCGGTACAGCGTCAGGTTGATCCGGTGATCGGTGACGCGCCCCTGCGGGAAATTGTACGTGCGGATGCGCTCGCTGCGATCGCCCGACCCGATGAGGCTCTTGCGATGCGCCGCCTCCCTTTCCTGGCGCTCGCGGCGCTCGCGGTCGACGAGCCGCGACGCGAGCACCGACATCGCCTGCGCGCGGTTGCGGTGCTGCGAGCGGTCGTCCTGGCATTCGACGACGATGCCGGTCGGCAGGTGCGTGATGCGCACCGCCGAATCCGTCTTGTTGACGTGCTGCCCCCCGGCACCCGAGGCGCGGAACGTGTCGATGCGAAGCTCCGCCGGGTTGATCGTGATGTCGGCCACCGGGTCGGCCTCCGCCAGCACCGCGACCGTGCAGGCCGACGTGTGGATGCGCCCCTGCGCCTCCGTCTCCGGCACGCGCTGCACGCGATGGCCGCCCGACTCGAACTTGAGCTTCGCATACGCGCCGGGGCCCGCGATGCGCGCGATGATTTCGCGATAGCCGCCGAGATCCGACGGCGACTCGGAGACAATCTCGACACGCCAGCCCTGCCGCTCGGCGTAGCGGGCGTACATGCGGAAGAGCTCGGCCGCGAACAGCGCCGACTCGTCGCCGCCGGTTCCGGCGCGAATCTCGATGAAGGCGTTGCGCTCGTCGTTCGGGTCCCGCGGCAGCAGCATCGCCTGCAGCTCGCCGGTCAATGCCGCGAGCCGGGTCTCCGCCGCGCGCTTCTCCTCGTCCGCGTATTCGCGCATCTGCGGGTCGTGCGCGAGCTCGGCCGCCGTCGCGAGATCGGCTTCGGCGCGCACGAATTCGCCGAAGCGCGCCACGACGGGATCGATCTCGGCGCGCTCGCGCGCGAGGCTGCGGAAACGCACGAGGTCGCGCGTCGCGTCCTCGGCCGCGAGGAGCGCATCGAGCTCCTGCAACCGGGCCGCGAGCTGGTCGAGCCGCGTGCGAAGCGAGAGTTTCATCGGACGGCGAGGCGCCTCTGTGGACGAGGCGCCGTGGCGTGCTGGTTACGACTGAAACGGCGCGAGAGCGGGACCCGCTCCCGCACCGGAACGAACGCCGGCGCGCGGGCCGGCAGGAGACCGCTCAGCTACCCCTCGGGAGGGGGCTCGGCAAAACCGTAGATCCGGGAGAAGAGCGCGGTCAGCTCGGCGCGCTCCGCCTCGCCCGCCGCGTTGAGCGCCGCGAGCGACGGGTGGAGCAGCTTGCTGGTGAGCCCGCGCGCGAGCGAGTCGAGCACGTCGCTCGGCGGGGTTCCGGCCGCGAGCAGCCGGCGCGCGCGCTCGAGCTCGGCGCCGCGCAGCGCATCGTGGTGCGACGCGAGCGCGGCGATCGTCGGCACGACGCTGCGTCCCTGCAGCCAGCGCAGGAAGTGCGCGGTCTGCTCCGCGATCATCTGCTCGGCCTGCACGACCGCTTCGCGGCGGATCTGCAGATTGTCCTTGACGATCACCGAGAGGTCGTCGACGCTGTACAGGAACACGTCGTCGAGCTCGGCCGCCTCGGCTTCGACATCGCGCGGCACGCCGAGGTCGACGATCAGCACCGGCGCGTGCCTGCGCGCCCTGACCACGCGCTCGAGCGTGCCCTTGCCGATGATCGGCAGCGTGCTCGCCGTGCAAGTGACGATCACGTCGAACTGCGCGAGCCGCTCGTTCAGCTCGGTGAGCGTGATCGCGTCGGCGCCGAAGCGATGCGCGAGCTGGTTGCCGCGCTCGAGCGTGCGGTTGGCGACGGTGATCGAGCGCGGCTGCCGGCTCGCGAAATGCGTGGCGGCCAGCTCGATCATCTCGCCGGCGCCGACCAGCAGCAGGCGCTGGTCCGCGAGCGACGGGAAGATGCGATCGGCGAGCTTCACCGCCGCGGCCGCCATCGAGATCGACGCGCTGCCGATGTCGGTCTGCGAGCGGACGTCCTTGGCGACGGCGAACGTGCGCTGGAACAGGCGATTCAGCACCAGCCCGAGCGAGCCGGCAGCCTCCGCCGTGCGCACCGCCTGCTTCATCTGCCCGAGGATCTGCGGCTCGCCGAGCACCATCGAGTCGAGCCCGCTCGCGACGCGAAACGCATGCGTCACCGCGCGGTCGCCGTTCAGCGTGTAGACGTACGGCGCGAGCGCCGCCGGCGGCATCCGATGCGCGCTTTCCAGCCACCGCGCCACCGGCGCCGGCTCGCCGCCGTGGAAGTACACCTCGGTGCGGTTGCACGTCGACAGGATCGCCGCCTCCTTCACCATCTGCCGCGACGTCAGCTCCCGCAGCGCCGCGGACAGCGCGTCGGGCGCGAACGTCACCCGCTCGCGCACGTCGAGCGGCGCGGTCGTGTGGTTGAGTCCGAGCGTGTAGAGCGACATTGTCAGGTGACCCGCGACGCCGGTTCGAGTTCGAGTTATATCCCTCCCTCGCATCGAGAACCGTCGCGCGGACCGATTTTAGCGCAGCCGCCGTGCTGAAAGGCCCGCAAGCCATTGATTTGCGTCAACGATGGGCGAATTCAACCCCGTGGGGCGCCGCCGCCTCGCGCGCGCGTCGGCCGCGGCCCCGTGTCGAGGAGGTCGCGGATTGCCCGCTGCAGCGCGTCGATCGCCTCGGGCGCCTCGATCTCGATCACCTGCTGCACCGCCCAAGTCCGCTCGTGCGGCGCCATCGCGTCGCCGACCCGGTGCCCCGCACAGCGCAGGAACGCGTAATCCGCGCCGGCCTCGTCGAAGCCGCACTGCGCGTAATCCGGCGCCCGCGAATTGACGAGCGCGATGAAGCGCTCCTTGCAGGCGGCGGCGCTCCCGGTGCCGAGGAGCTCGGACTGGTTGTCGGCGACGATCTCGGCGGCGCGATTGGCGAGCGCGGTCGTGAACTCGACGCGCCATGCCTCGTCCCCGCGGCCGTGCGCAATGCGGTCGGCGGCGATGACGAGGAATGCGAGGATCTCGGAGAGCACCGCGAAATAGGCGGCGCCAGCCGGCAACTCGAAGCCGGCGCTGCGCAGCCGCCGTTGCGCGTTGCGCGCGAGGCGGAACGCGACGACGGCGGCGGCGCCGGCGACCTGCGCGACCGGCCGCTGCGCTCCGGGCCTGAACCAGTGGGCGCTGACGCGCATCGAGCGAGCGCTAGGCCTTGCCGAGGTAGAACTCGAATTCGCCGGGTGCGATCTCCTCGGTCGCGAGGAGCGCGAGCCCGGTCGCCTTCACCCAGCCCGCCACGTCGCCGCGCACGCCGGGGCAGTTGCTGACGAGCTTCAGGACCTCGCCCGAGCGCATCGCGTCGATCAGCCTCTTGGCCTCGACGATCGGGCCCGGGCACGTCGCCCCGCGCAGGTCGAGCACCGCGTTGGTCGCCGGATGGCGCGAGCGCCCGCGCTCGATCAGGTAGGCGCGGCTGCCGTCGGCGCGCCGGTCGCTGCGGGTGACGTGATTGCCGGTGCACCGGGCCCAGGCGAACAGATCCGCCTGGGTTCCGGGACAGTCGGACAGGAG
>DASURV010000167.1:0-3034 GCA_036375455.1 Casimicrobiaceae bacterium
ATGCGGACGCCGAGCAGGCGAGCCGGGTCGCGCGGCGCATCGCCGAGTCGCTCTATCCTCCGGTCGATCTCGAGAGCGTCCAGGCCGATGCGCGCGGCGCGATCGGCATCGCGCTTTATCCGGGCCACGGCGACGATCCCGACGAGCTGATGCGCCGCGCGAAGGTCGCGATGTATCGCGCGGGCTCGCGCCGCGGCTACGCCCTCTACAGCGGATTGCTCGACGACGAGCGCCGGCGGCGCCTCGCGCTGATCGGCGACCTGCGCCGGGCGATCGAAGCCGACGAGCTGCTGCTCTACTGCCAGCCCAAGGCCGAGGTGGCCACGTGCCGCCTGTGCGGCGCGGAGGCGCTGATGCGCTGGCGCCATCCGCAGCAGGGCATGATCTCGCCGACGATCTTCGTGGGGCTCGCCGAGAACGCCGGGCTGATCACGCCGCTCACGCACTGGGTGCTCGAGGCGGCATTCCGCGAGCGCCATCGCTGGCACGAGAGCGAGTTCGAGCAGCCGCTCGCCGTCAACCTGTCCGCCCGGGACCTGCACGATCCGCAGCTCGTCGATCGCGTCCGCGGCCTGATGTCGACCTGGGGGACTGCGCCGGGCGCGATGCAGTTCGAGCTCACCGAGTCGGCGCTGATGGAGGAGCCCGAAACGGTGATCGACACGCTCGTCCGGTTGCGCGACCTCGGCATCGAGCTGCTGGTCGACGACTACGGCACCGGGTATTCCAGCCTGCGCTATCTGCAGCAGATGCCGGTGACGGGCATCAAGATCGACCAGTCGTTCGTGCGCCGGATGCTGACCGACGTCGATTCGGCGGCCATCGTGCGCTCGACGATCGAGCTGTGCCACGCGCTCAAGCTGCACGCCGTCGCCGAAGGCGTCGAGGACGAGCCGGTGTGGCGCGCGCTGTCGCTGCTCGGATGCGATGCCGTGCAGGGCTATTATGTGGGCCGGCCGCTGCCGGTCGACGAATTCAAGGCGTGGGCGAGCGCATCGCGCTGGGGCGGGCACGGGACGGCCGGGAGGATGCCCTCGTGACGCCGCTGCCGCGCGCGACGTCGCTGTTGCTGAACGTCGCGCATGCGCTGGATCACATGTTCCTGCTGATCTTCGCGACCGCCGTCGCGTCGATCGCGAGCGACTTCGGCTTCGCGCGCTGGGAAGACCTGATGCCCTACGGTGTGGGCGCGTTCGCGATGTTCGGCTTCTGCTCGCTGCCGGCCGGACGCCTGGGCGACCTGTGGGGCCGGCGGCGGATGATGCTCGTGTTCTTCTTCGGCATGGGAATCTCGGCGCTGCTGGTCGCGTTGACGCGTTCGGCGTGGCAGCTCGCCGCCGCGCTGACGCTGCTCGGCATCTTCTCGGCGATCTACCATCCGGTCGGCATTCCGATGCTCGTGCAGCGTTCCGCGCGTCCGGGGCTCACGATCGGGTTCAACGGCCTGGCGGGCAACCTCGGCGTCGCGCTGTCGGCGATCGTGACCGGAGTGCTGCTCAAGTACGCGGGATGGCACGCGGCGTTCGTCGTGCCGGCGCTCGCCGCGCTCGGCGGCGGGCTCCTGTTCGCGCGGGTGGCCCCGGGCGAGGCCGTCGCGCCGGCGCGGCGTGCGCAGACGCGCACGATGCCGGGCCGGCGCGCGCTGGCGCACATCTTCGCGATCGTCACCGTCGCGTCGATCTCGGGCAGCCTGCTGTTCAATTTCACGACGAACGGCAACGGCGAGCTGTTGCGCGAGCGGCTGCGCGGCCTGATCGACGATCCGGCGGCGCTGGGGGCGCTGCTTGCGGCCGTGTACGTCGCGGGTGCGCTCGCGCAGGTCGCGGTCGGCCTGCTGCTCGACCGCGTGCCGCTGAAGGCCCTCTACGCCGGAATCGTCGCGCTGCAGGCGCCGCTGTTCGCGCTCGCGGCGGGCGCGCAGGGCTGGGCGCTCTACGCGCTGATGGTCGCGTTCATGATCGTCGTGTTCGGCGCGATCCCGTTCACCGATGCGCTGATCGTCCGCTACGTCGACGACCGCATGCGCTCGCGCGTCTCGGGGATGCGCCTGGCCGTCGCGTTCGGCGTGAGCTCGCTCGCCGTGTGGCTGCTCGGGCCGCTGGTCAAGGCGGCCGGGTTCCGCTCGCTGCTGCTGCTGATGGCGGGCATCGCGTTCGTCACCCTGTGCGTCGTGCTGCTGCTGCCGCGCTCGAAGCTGCGAGGGCTCGGCAGCGACGAGGCGGCGGAAGCGGCGGATTGAGACGGGCCGAGCGGATCAGTGTATCGCCACGCCCCAGGGCAGCGAGCCGACCGCCACGTCGCCGATCTTGCGGTTCGTCTGCGTGTCGATCACGGCGACCGCGTTCGAGCGCCCGCACGCGACGTAGAGCTTGCGGCCGTCGGGCGTCAATGCCATGTTCCACGGCCGCTTGCCGACGGGAATCGTCGCAACGATCGCGTTCGTCGCGGTGTCGACTACCTGCACGGTGCCGTCGCCCCCCGCGGAGACGTAGACGTGCTTGCCGTCGGGGTGCACGGCCACGCCGTTCGAGCGCAGGCCGGCCTTGATGGTCGCCAGCACTTCCTGCTTGAGCGCATCGATCACGACGATCTGGTTCGCGTGCTCGGCGGCGACGTAGGCGCGGCTGCCGTCGGGAAGGAAGCCGATGCCGCGCGGGCGCTCGCCGACGGTGAGCGACTTGACGACCTCGCCGCGCCCGACGTCGACGATGTCGACGCTGTCGGCCTCCTCGGCGCTCACGTACAGCCACTTGCCGTCCGGGCTCCAGACGGCGTGCTCGGGGTTCTTTCCCTTCATCGTCACGCGCTTCGCGATGGCGAGCGTCGACGTGTCGACGATCAGCACCTGGTTGTTCTCCTCGATCGCCGCCGAGAGCCACCGGCCGTCCGCGGACAGGTAGATGCCTTCGGGCGAGTCGCCGAGCCTCGCGCGCGCCGCCTCGGCACGGGTCGTGAGGTCGACGACGACGAGCGCGTTGGCCGCCTGATCGCTGATGTACAGCCGCTTGCCGTCGGGCGCCACCGCGATGCCGCG
>DASURV010000168.1:0-15179 GCA_036375455.1 Casimicrobiaceae bacterium
CGCAGATCCGCAGCATCGAAGAGCACGGCGAATACCTCGCCGCGCAGGCGCAGCCGATTCCCGGCGATCCGGGCGCCGCGCACGAGGTCGAGGCGATGCGGCGGGCGCTGCTCACGCAGTTCGACTCCTACGTCAAGCTGAACAAGAAGATCCCGCCGGAAATCCTGACGTCGATGTCGGGCATCGACGACGGCGGGCGGCTTGCCGACGCGATCGCCGCGCATCTGCCGCTCAAGCTCGAGCAGAAGCAGCAGATCCTCGAGATGAGCGACGTCGGCAAGCGCCTCGAGCATCTGCTCGGTGTGCTCGAGGGCGAGGTCGACATCCTCCAGGTCGAGAAGCGCATTCGCGGCCGCGTGAAGCGGCAGATGGAGAAGAGCCAGCGCGAGTATTACCTGAACGAGCAGGTCAAGGCGATCCAGAAGGAGCTCGGGGAGGGCGACGAGAACGCCGACCTCGAGGAGATGGAGAAGAAGGTCAAGGCGGCCCGGATGTCGAAGGAGGCCGAGGCCAAGGCGATGACCGAGCTCAAGAAGCTGCGGATGATGTCGCCGATGTCCGCCGAGGCCACCGTCGTGCGCAACTACGTCGACACGCTGCTCGGCCTGCCGTGGCGCAAGAAGAGCAAGATCAGCAAGGACCTCGCGAACGCGGTCAAGGTGCTCGACGCCGATCACTACGGCCTCGAGAAGGTGAAGGAGCGCATCGTCGAGTACCTCGCCGTGCAGCAGCGCGTCGATCGGCTGAAGGGGCCGATCCTGTGCCTCGTCGGTCCGCCGGGCGTCGGCAAGACGTCGCTCGGACAGTCGGTGGCCAAGGCGACGGGGCGGAAGTTCGTCCGGATGAGCCTCGGCGGCGTGCGCGACGAGGCGGAGATCCGCGGACATCGCCGCACGTACATCGGCTCGATGCCGGGCAAGATCCTGCAGAACATGACGAAGGTGGCCGTGCGCAATCCGCTGTTCCTGCTCGACGAAGTCGACAAGATGGGGCAGGACTTCCGCGGCGACCCGTCGTCGGCGCTGCTCGAGGTCCTCGATCCCGAGCAGAACAACACGTTCGTCGACCACTACGTCGAGGTCGAGTACGACCTGTCGGACGTGATGTTCGTCGCGACCGCGAACACGATGAACATCCCGGCACCGCTGCTCGACCGGATGGAAGTGATCCGCCTCTCCGGCTACACGGAGGACGAGAAGATCGCGATCGCCAAGCAGTACCTGCTGCCGAAGCAGATCAAGCACAACGGGCTCAAGCCCGAGGAACTGCACGTCGCCGAGAGCGCGCTGCGCGACATCGTCCGCTATTACACGCGCGAGGCCGGCGTGCGCAACCTCGAGCGCGACATCAGCAAGATCTGCCGCAAGGTCGTGAAGAGCCTGCTGCTCAGGCAAAGCGAGGGCAAGGCGCGCAAGGGACGCGGTCCCGTCGAGGTCAATTCGAAAAACCTCGACAAGTACCTCGGCGTGCGCCGCTTCAACTACGGCATCGCCGAGCGCAAGAACCAGGTCGGCCAGGTGACCGGGCTCGCGTGGACCGAGGTCGGCGGCGACCTGCTCACGATCGAATCGGTCGCGCTGCCGGGCAAGGGCAAGACGACCTCCACCGGCAAGCTCGGCGACGTGATGAACGAGTCGATCGCCGCCGCGCTGTCGGTCGTGCGGCATCGCTCGAAGGAGCTCGGCATTCCGGCGGAGTTCTACACGAAGACGGATCTGCACATCCACCTGCCGGAGGGCGCGACGCCGAAGGACGGCCCGTCCGCGGGCACGGCCATTGCCACGTCGATGGTGTCGACGCTGACGGCAATCCCGGTGCGCTGCGACGTCGCGATGACGGGCGAGATCACGTTGCGCGGCGAGGTGCTGCCGATCGGCGGCTTGAAGGAGAAGCTGCTCGCGGCCGGGCGCGGCGGCATCAAGACCGTGCTGATCCCCGAGGAGAACGTCAAGGACCTCGTGGAGATTCCCGACGAGATCAAGAATCGCCTCGACATCCATCCGGTGCGCTGGATCGAGCAGGTGCTCGAGCGCGCCCTCGAGCGCGCGCCGGTGCCGCTCGAGCAGGAAGCGGAAAAGCCCGCGGAGGCGGCCGTTCCGCCGGCACTGCCGCCCGCCGACGACAAGAGCGCCGTCATCAAGCACTGACGTCGCGCCCAACTCGCAACCGACGGCGGGCGAGCAGCAGTCGCCCGCCGATTTTTTTTGTCGATGCGACGCGCACGTCGCGCAAGTCTTGACACCCGGAAAACGCGAGCGCTATAAGGACTCCTCCGCGCGGCAAGCGCGCATGCATTCCGGGACGCCGCGTTGCGATGGCCGGCGTGGCGTCCAATCCAGAAAGGAATAGTCTCCGTGAACAAATCCGAAATGATCGACGCGATCGCCCGTCATGCCGACATCTCGAAGGCGGCGGCGGGGCGGGCGCTCGACGCGACGGTCGGCGCGATCAAGACGTCGCTGCGCAAGGGCGACATCGTCACGCTGGTCGGATTCGGCTCGTTCTATGTCGGCAAGCGCAGCCCGCGCGCAGGACGCAATCCGCGCACCGGTGACGCGATCAACATCAAGGGCGGCAAGGTGCCGAAGTTCCGCGCTGGAAAAGCGTTGAAGGATGCGCTAAACTAGCCAGCTTCGCCGATGTCGCGACGCGTTTTTTCCGCGCGGCGCGCTCGTCGAGGATCCGCTGCCGCAGCGCCTGTCCGGTCGCCGGGCGGCCGCCGTTCGCGAGTCCGGGTGCTTAGCTCAGCCGGTAGAGCGTCGCCCTTACAAGGCGAATGTCGGCGGTTCGATCCCGTCAGCACCCACCAGTCGCGTGGCCGCGACGCAGCCCGAGGAATGCCAGGGAGTGGTAGTTCAGTTGGTTAGAATACCGGCCTGTCACGCCGGGGGTCGCGGGTTCGAGTCCCGTCCACTCCGCCAACACCCAAGAGGGCGAACCCGAGTTCGCCCTTTTTCGTGACCGGCCCGGCCGGATCGGTGCGTATCGCAGAGGCAATCCACGATGTTCGATCTCCTCCACACTCACAAGCGCTTCGCGCAGGTCGTCCTCGCCCTGATCACGCTGCCCTTCGCGTTCTTCGGCGTCGACTACTACTTCCGCCGCGGCGACAGCGGGCAGTCGGTCGCGAGCGTCGGCAGCGACAAGATCTCGCAGGCGGAATTCGACGACCTGCTGCGCGACCAGCAGCAGCGGATGCGCCAGGCGCTCGGCACCGCGTTCGATCCCGCGATGCTCGACAGTCCCGAGGTGCGCTACGCGCTGCTCGAGCAACTCGTCAACCAGCGGCTGCTCGAGCAGCGCGCCCGTGCGGACCGGTTCCGCGTGAGCGACACGCAGTTGCAGCAGTTCATTGCGGGCCTGCCGCCGTTCCAGGAAGACGGCACGTTCTCGGCCGACAAGTACCGGCAGGCGCTCGCCGCGCAGGGCATGTCGCCGCTGATGTTCGAGCAGCGCGTGCGCGGCGAGCTGGTGCTCTCCGCGCTGCAGGACCCGATCGTCAACGGCAGCATCGCCGCGCAGGCGTCGGTGCAGCGCTATCTTGCGCTCGCCGAGCAGAAGCGCGAGGTGGCCGTCGCGTCGATCGCGGCCGAGCCGTTCGAGAAGTCGGTCAAGGTCGGCGACGCCGACATCAAGGCGTTCTACGAGCAGAACCCCACCGCGTTCCAGACGCCGGAAGTGGCCAGGATCGAGTACCTGCTGCTGACGCAGGACGCGATCGCGGCGCAGGTCAAGATCGATCCGGCCGAGGTCACGCAGGCGTACGAGGCCAACGCGAAGCAGTACACGACGAACGAGGAGCGCCAGGCGTCGCACATCCTGATCGCGGTGAAGCCGGATGCGAGCGCGGCAGAGAAGGCGGCCGCGAAGCAGAAGGCAACGGAGCTCCTCGCCAGGGCGCGCGCGAAACCCGAGGCCTTCGCCGAGCTCGCGAAGGCCAACTCGCAGGATCCCGGCTCCTCGGCACAGGGCGGCGATCTCGGCTCGTTCAGCCGCGGCGCGATGGTGAAGCCGTTCGAGGACGCGGTGTTCGCCGCGAAGGTCGGCGACATCGTCGGACCGGTGGAGACGAATTTCGGCTACCACGTGATCAAGGTGACCGGGATCACGCCGGCGCACGTGCAGAGCTTCGACGAGGTGAAGGGCCGCATCGAGGCGGAGTTGAAGCGCCAGAAGGCTGCGCAGAGGTTTGCGGCGGCGGCGGACCAGTTCCAGAATCTGGTCTACGAGCAGGCGGACTCGCTCGCGGGCGCAGCCAAGGGTCTCGACCTCAAGGTGCAGACGACTTCGTTCGTCACGCGCCCGCAGGTGCAGGGGCTCGCGCTCGGGAGCGCGAAGTTCGTGCAGGCGCTGTTCTCTCCGGAATCGATCCAGAGCAAGCGCAACACCGAAGCGATCGAGGTCGGTCCGAACGCGCTGATGGCGGGGCGCATCCTCGAATACAAGCCCGCGGCGCCGCGCCCGCTTGCCGAAGTGCAGGACGAGATCCGCCAGCAGCTCACCCGCAAGGCGGCGAGCGACATGGCGCAGAAGGCGGGACGCGAGAAGCTCGCGCTGCTCGAGCAGCGCAAGGAACGCGACGCCGGCCTCGCGTTCGGCAAGCCGGTTACGCTGACGCGCAGCCAGGTGCAGCCGGGATTCCCGCCCGATGCGCTGAAGGCGATCTTCGCGACGGACGAGAACAAGCTGCCGGCGTACTCAGGCGCCGTCAACGAGCGTGGCGGCTTCTCGATCTACCGGGTGGACAAGGTGGTCGACGCGCCCGCGCCGGATGCCGCAAAGCTGCAGGCGGCAGGCTCGCGCGTCGGCGGCGAGATCGGGCGCGAGCTGATGAGCGCCTACCTGGCGAGCCTCAAGGCGGACAGCGACGTCAAGATCAACCAGGCCGCGCTGGAGAAGAAGCAGTAGCGGCGCCCCGGGATCCGCCGAGGCGTCGCGCCCGCGCCGGGGCCCTTTCAGAGCCTCAAGTCGGGCACTTGTTGTCGCGCATCCAGGCGTTGAGTCGCGCGCGCTCCCGTCCCCGTGCGTCTTCGTCCATCACCTCGCGCTCGCCCTTGTCGTTGTAGCGGTAGATCACGAGCTGGCTCTCCGCGAGCTGGCGCAACTGGCCGCGCACCTGCGCGCAACTTTCGGCGAGCTTTTCCGCCTCCACCTGCTGCTTGTTCGCCTTCGTCGCCGCCTCGGCCGCGTCGGTCTGGCGCTTGCGGAAATCCGCTTCGCGCTGCGCGAGCTCCTTGGTGGCGTTGGGGTTCGCCGCTGGCGGCGCGCCGCGCAGTTGCTCCGTCTTGACGCTGCCCTGCGGCGGCTGGTCGGAATAGACGACGCGTCCCTGTGCGTCGGTCCATTTGTAGAGCGCGGCGGCCGCCGTCGTCGCGAACAGCGCGGCGGCGAGCGCCGCGACGAGCATCGGCGGCGAGTAGCGCTTCATCGGGAGGTCGGACGTCTTATGACAATGGCAAGTTACTTCGGATGCCGCCGGCCGTCAATCGACCGAAGGGTCAGGCCCGCTCCCGGCGAT
The DNA here is from genome assembly GCA_036375455.1 of Casimicrobiaceae bacterium. Classification (GTDB taxonomy): domain Bacteria; phylum Pseudomonadota; class Gammaproteobacteria; order Burkholderiales; family Casimicrobiaceae; genus VBCG01. The sequence continues at coordinate 5,519 of DASURV010000168.1, forward strand.
CGAGCTGTGGCATCGGTGCCACTGGCCGCGCCACGGGAGCGAGCCGCGCCGCGGGTATAATCGATTTTTGCGCGACAGGAGAGCTTGATGCGTGTCGTCCGCAAGGCGCTGACGTTCGACGACGTCCTGCTCGTTCCCGCCCACTCCAGCGTCGTTCCCCGCGACGTTTCGCTCGCCACCCGTCTCACCCGCACGATCTCGCTGAACATCCCGCTGCTGTCGGCGGCGATGGACACCGTCACCGAGGCGCGCCTCGCGATCGCCATCGCACAGGAGGGCGGTCTCGGCATCGTGCACAAGAACATGCCGCCGGCGCGGCAGGCCGCCGAGGTCGCGAAGGTCAAGCGCTTCGAAAGCGGCGTCGTGAAGGACCCGATCACGATCCCGCCGTCGATGTCGGTGCGGCAGGTGCTTGCGCTGACGCAGCAGTACCGCATTTCGGGCCTCCCCGTCGTCGAGGGCAGGAGGGTGGTCGGCATCGTCACCAATCGCGACCTGCGCTTCGAGACCAATCTCGACCAGCCGGTGTCCGGCATCATGACCGCCGGCGACAAGCTGGTCACGGTCCCGGAAGGCACCGATCTCGAAACGGCGAAGGCGCTGATGCACCGCCATCGCCTCGAGCGCGTGCTGGTCGTGAACCCGCAGCGTGAATTGCGCGGGCTCATCACCGTCAAGGACATCCTCAAGTCGACCGAGCACCCGCTCGCGTCGAAGGACGACCTCGGCCGGCTGCGCGTCGGCGCTGCGGTCGGCACCGGCGGCGACACCGAGGCGCGCGTCGAAGCGCTGGTGGCGGCCGGCGCCGACGTGATCGTCGTCGACACGTCGCACGGCCATTCGCAGGGCGTGCTCGATCGCGTGCAGTGGGTCAAGCGGCGCTATCCGCGGGTACAGGTCATCGGCGGCAACGTCGCGACGGCGGCCGGGGCGAAGGCGCTCGCCGAGCACGGCGCCGACGGCGTCAAGGTCGGCATCGGCCCCGGCTCGATCTGCACGACACGCATCGTCGCCGGGGTCGGCGTGCCGCAGGTCTCCGCGATCCAGGATGCGCTGGCGGGCCTCGGCTCGCTCGACGTGCCGGTGATCGCCGACGGGGGCATCCGCTATTCGGGCGACGTCGCGAAGGCGCTCGCGGCCGGCGCGTCCGCGGTGATGCTGGGGAGCCTGTTCGCGGGAACCGAGGAAGCGCCCGGCGACATCGAGCTCTATCAGGGGCGCTCGTACAAGATCTACCGTGGCATGGGCTCGATTGGCGCGATGCAGGGCGGCAGCGCCGATCGCTATTTCCAGGATGCCGAAGGCGAAGGCGCGGCGGAGAAGCTCGTGCCCGAGGGCATCGAGGGGCGCGTTCCGTACAAGGGCTCGCTCGCGAACGTGATCCTGCAGCTCACGGGTGGCCTGCGCGCGGCGATGGGCTATTGCGGGTGCCCGACGATACGCGAGCTGTCGACGCGCGCCGAGTTCGTCGAGATCACGTCGGCGGGGATCCGCGAGTCGCACGTGCACGACGTGCAGATCGTCAAGGAGGCTCCCAATTATCGAGTGGAGTAGTCGATGGCAGCGCCATCCCACTCGAGGATCCTGATCCTCGACTTCGGCGCGCAGTACACGCAGCTCATCGCGCGGCGCCTGCGCGAGACGAGCGTCTATTGCGAGATCCACCCGTTCGACGTCGGCGACGAGTTCGTGCGCTCGTTCGGCGCCAGGGGCATCGTGCTCTCGGGCGGGCCCGAGAGCGTCACGCTCGGGCAGACGCCGCGCGCCCCCGAGGCGGTGTGGCAGGTCGGCGTGCCGGTGCTCGGCATCTGCTACGGCATGCAGACGATGGCCGCGCAACTCGGCGGCAGGGTCGAGGCCGGGCGCGTGCGCGAATTCGGTCATGCGGAGGTTCGCGCGCGCGGGCACTCGGCGCTGCTGCGCGACATCGAGGACCGGCGCAATGCCGACGGCCACGGCCTGCTCGACGTCTGGATGAGCCACGGCGACAAGGTGATCGAGCCGCCCCCGGGGTTCTCGGTCATCGGCTCCTCGACCGCCTGCGCCATAGCCGCGATGGCGGACGAGACGCGCCGCTTCTACGGCGTCCAGTTCCATCCGGAGGTCACGCACACGCCGCGGGGCGCGGCGATCCTCGCGCGCTTCGCCCACGACATCTGCGGCTGCGGATACGACTGGAACATGCACGACTACGCCGGCGAGGCGATCGCGGCGATCCGCAGGCAGGTCGGCGACGAGGAGGTGCTGCTCGGGCTGTCGGGCGGAGTCGATTCGTCGGTCGCCGCGGCGCTCCTGCATCGCGCGATCGGCGAGCGGCTGACGTGCGTCTTCGTCGATCATGGCCTGCTGCGACAGAACGAGGCCGAGCAGGTGATGGACACGTTCGCGACCCATCTGGGCGTTCGCGTCGTCCACGTCGACGCGAGCGACGAATTTCTCCGCGCGCTGGAGGGTGTCGACGAACCTGAGCGCAAGCGCAAGATCATCGGGCGGCTCTTCGTCGACGTGTTCCAGCGCGAGGCCGCGAAGCTCGTGCGCGTCAAGTGGCTCGCGCAGGGCACGATCTATCCGGACGTGATCGAGTCGGCGTCCGCGACGGGCGACAAGGCGCACACGATCAAGTCGCACCACAACGTCGGCGGGCTTCCCGAGACGCTGCACCTGAAGCTGCTCGAGCCGCTGCGCGAGCTGTTCAAGGACGAGGTGCGCAAGCTCGGGCTCGAAGTCGGCCTGCCGCGCGAAATGGTATTCCGCCACCCGTTTCCGGGCCCGGGTCTCGGCGTGCGCATTCTGGGCGAGGTGAAGCGCGAATGGGCGGAGCTCCTGCGCAGCGCCGATGCGATCTTCGTCGACGAGCTGCGCGCGGCGCGCGACGCGGGCGGCCAGTCGTGGTACGACCGCGTGTCGCAGGCGTTCGCCGTGTTCCTGCCGATCCGCTCGGTCGGCGTCATGGGCGACGGCAGGACGTACGAGCACGCGGTCGCGCTGCGCGCGGTGCAGACGACCGACTTCATGACCGCGCAATGGGCGCCGCTGCCGCACGAGCTGATCGCGCGGATCAGCAGCCGCATCACCAACGAGGTGCGCGGCATCAACCGCGTCGTCTACGACGTATCGAGCAAGCCCCCCGCGACGATCGAGTGGGAGTGATCCGGCGATCTTTCAGCGTCTATCGGGGTCGATCGAGATATTCCGCCTGAGTCGTCGCGACCTGCGCTGGGCGTGGCTGCACGTTCGCGTCCGGGACGACGCACACGAGCGCGAGCACCGTCTCCCACTCGTCGACGCGGCACAGCCTGCGATACGCCGGCTCCGGCACCTGCGCCTTCGACCGCGGCACGATCGCGGTCACGGTGACCGAGACGATGTCGCCGGGCGGAATCTCGCAGCGCTGCGCGAGCCTTCCCACGACCTGGTTGCCCGGCCCGACCAGCTCGCGGTTGCGAACGCGCAGCGGGTCACCGACCTGAAGCGCGCGGATCGCATCGTGGACCTTGGGGGAGGCGGTGCGTCCGGCAAAGCCGATGTCGACGTCGCGCAGCCCCAGGTAGACGAACTGCCAATCGAGTGCGGGATCGGGGGCCGGGAACGTGCGAGGCTGCGAGCGCGTGAGCGCGGGGCTTCGCTCCAGCGCCGGCGTGAACGGATTGGCGCCGCGCGTGAATTCGAAGAGCGTCAACGTCTCCTGCGCGCGCGTCGCCGCGACGTAGTAGAGCCGGCGTTCCTCCTCGACGGCGCCGGCGGACCAATTGCCATCGAGGACGAGGACGTGGCGAAACTCGCGCCCCTTCGCGCCATGCACGGTGCTGACCGTGAGCCGGCCCGGCGTCGGCCGCGACGCTTCCTGCTCGAACTCGCACAACGCCTCGAGCACCTGCTGCGAAGGCAAGCGTCCGGTCGCGCTGGTCGCCGCGCACTCGTCGATCAGCGCCGAGAGCTGCTCGCCCCATGGATTGTCCGCGCGCGCGTGGCGACGCACCCACCGGGCGAGCGCCGCGACGTTCACGACCCCGGTGCGACGCGCGATGAGCAGGCGCGCGAGGCGCTGGCCCTCGCGCGTCTTGCGCAGGCGAGGCTGACCGGCGCGCGTCGGCGCGTCGGCGAGCGTGTACGCGATCCTCGCCCGCGCGCAATACGCGCGGAGCGGTGCGAGCACCTTGTGCGTGCGGCCGAGGATCGCGACATGGCCAAGCTCGCACGCCGGGTCCAGTGCGCGCAACCGCGCGATTTCCGTCATCGCGACCTGCGCCTGCACGTTCGGGTCGGGCGGACACCGCACGACGTGGACGCGCCCCTCCAGGACCGGATCGAGGGCGGCGAAGCGCCCGCCCGGCGGTGCGTCGCGCCGCGCGTGGTTGACGCGGATCGGCTGCCCGGATTTGAGCCGACCGGGCGCCTGCTCGATGATGCGGTTCGCGCATTCGACGATGTTGCGCGTCGACCGGTAGTTCTCGAGCAGGAACTCCATCCTCGCGTCGTAGTCGTCGCAGAAACGCTTGATGAACTCGACGTTGGTGTTCCGGAACGCGTAGATGTTCTGGTCGTCGTCGCCCACGGCCAGCAGCGTGAGCTTCGCGTCGCGGTCGGCGAGCGTGCGGCCGGCGAGCGCCGACACCAGCCGGTATTGCAGCTCGTCGATGTCCTGGTACTCGTCGACCAGCACGTAGCGGTAGCCGCGCAAGAGCCGCTCGCGCAGCTCGTCGGCCTCGTCGCCGGGGTGCGCGCGTCCTTCGAGCAGGTCCGCGGCCTGCGCAACGAGCGCGTCGAAGTCGACGGATGCATCGCGCTCCGCCGCCTCGACGAGGCTCGTACCGGTCAGGCGCAGCGCGAGCCCGTGATACGTCAACACGGTGACGCCCGTGGCGGCGTCGCCGACGAGCGCGCGCAGGCGTCGCCGCAGCTCGTGCGCGGCGGACCGGTTGAAGGCAAGGACGAGAACGCTGTCGGCGGGCGCGCGCACGACGCGCAGCAGGTACGCGACGCGGTGCGCGACCACCCGCGTCTTCCCCGAGCCGGGACCGGCCAGCACCAGGCAGTTGGCGTCGTCGCGGGCGGCGACGAGATGCTGCTGCACCGGGTGGCGCAGATCCTCGACGATGCGCCGATACGACTCGGCCGTGGTCGCGCGCTCGAGCACGTCCTTGCGGTCGGCGAAGAACATGCGCACGAAATCGCGCCGCGGCAGCGTGAAGTAGGCGGCGATGAACTGCAGGGCGTCCGAGAGCTTGCGCATCGCGCGGCGCGCGAATTCCTCGACGACGTGGACCTGGAAGTTGCGCTCGTGATAGTGCTCTTCGAGCGGGCCGAAGTCGGCCTTGGTGAAGCGGCGGCGCGACGCCTCGGGCAGGACGCGAATCGTCATCGCCGTGCGGAACACGGCGCGGCCGCGGTCGAGCACCAGCGCGCCCATGCTGTCGAGATAGAGCAGCGCGCGCTGGCAGGCGGTGGCCTCGTCGCGGATCACGCCGAGCAGGCTCATGTCCGAGCGCAGCGCTTCGCACAGCTCGCCGAGCTTCGCTTCAATGAGGAGATCGGCGCCGGCGACCGCCGGCGGCAGCCGGCCGAGCAGATGCTCGAGCAGACGCGCGCCGGCGGCGATGCGCGCCTCGGTGTGCTCGGTGAGCTCGCGCCACGGACACGTCAGCCGCGCGCGGTACTGGTCGCGCGTGCGCTTGCGCACCTCGAAGCGGGTGCGCTCCGCGCCCGCTTCGCCGAACGGCTGCCCGAGCATGCGCAGAAGCCGGAGCAACTCGTCGGGCAGCACGGCGAGCCCGGTGTCGTCGCGCACGCGCTGGCACAGCGCGCGCAAGCCCAGTTCGAGCCAGCCTTCGTCGGCCGCGTCGGGCGCCTGCTCGGCGAGCGCCGCAAGCGTCGCGCGCTCGATCGCGACGATGCGCTCGAAGCGCTTGCTCGACGCGTCGGCGATGCCCTTGCGCAGGTACACCGAGATCTGCAGGTCGTTGGCGAGGATGCCGAGCCGCTCGAGGCCCTGCAACACGCGGACGCACTCGGTGCTCGCGAGCCCGCTTTGCAGCATCAGCTCGTCGGTGCTGATGCCTTCGTTGGGCTCGGTGTTCATGAGGAGCTCGACGAGCGTCAGGTACTTCGCGCGCGTCGCCTCGGACAGGTCGGCGCCGGCGAGCCGGGCGCGCGCCTGGTCGAGGGTGACGACGCGAAGGCTCGCCGGAAACATCCGCGTGTGGTTCTCGTCGCGCTTCAAGAAGCGCGCGCGCTCGAGCCAGGCGATGGCCGTCTTGACGCGCGTGTCCGCGTCGGGGCGTTCCGCCGCGATCGACACGTCCAGGTCGTCGTCGGCGAGGATCTCGCCCGCCGTGATCACCACCTCGGACTCGGTCGAGCGCGCGGCCTTGCGGCGCAGGAGCCGCAGGATCTCGACGATGTCCTTCGCCGAAAGCCGCGACCGCGCCGACAGGCTGAACTGGATCTCGACGTCCTCCTCGTCGTAGAGCAGGATGCATTGCGCGTCGCGCTGGTCGCGGCCCGCGCGCCCGGCCTCCTGCAGGTAGTTCTCGACCGAGCCCGGGATCTCGGCGTGAATCACGAGCCGCACGTCGGGCTTGTCCACGCCCATGCCGAATGCGTTGGTCGCCGCGATCACGCGCAGATCGCCGCCGATGAACGACTGCTGCACGGACTTCTTGACCTCGGGCGTCAGGCCGGCGTGGAAATGGCTGCAGGCCCAGCCGTTCGCGCGCAGGAAGTCCGCAATCAGTTCGGCGCTCTTGCGCCGCGCGGTGAAGACGATCGCCCCGCCCGCGCGCTCCGCCAGCTCCTGCGCCAGGATCTGCTGGATCAGCACCAGCTTGTCCTGCTTGCGGACCGGAATCACCTCGTAGTGCAGATTCGGCCGCTCGTGGCCGCCGGCGAAACGACGCAAGGAGATGCCGAGCACCTCGTCGAAGTGGCTCTCCAGGTCGGCGATGACGTCGAGCTTCGCCGTCGCGGTGAAGCAGGCGAGCTGCGGCAGGTCGTCCCCGTGCCGCTCGTGGATGAAGCGCGATGCGTACAGATAGTCGGGGCGGAAGTCGTGGCCCCACTTGGAGAGGCAATGCGCCTCGTCGAAGACCCACGCCGCGACGTCGCGATAGCGGATCGCGTCGCGAAAGCCCGTGTTGCGCAACTGCTCGGGCGAGACGAGCAGGATGCCGACGTCGCCGAGCCGCACGCGGTCGAGCACGTCCTTGCGCTCGGGCATCGACAGCAGCCCGTTCAGCGCCGCCGCGCAGAAGATGCCCTGGCGCACGAGGCCGTCAACCTGGTCCTTCATCAGCGACTGCAGCGGCGACACGACGATCGTCAGGCTGCCGGTGCGCCAGAAACGCGACAGCGCCGGCAACTGGTAGCAGAGAGACTTGCCGGCACCGGTGGGCAGGATCGCGAGCAGATGCTCACGCCGCATCGACGCCTGCACGATCGCCTCCTGCAGCGACCCGCCATCCGGCGCGGCGGGTTGCGGGCGGAACGCGGTGAGGCCGAAATGGCGCGCGAGCTCCCTGCGCGGATCGTGGTGCTCGCTGCAGTAGGCGCAGTCGGGCCGTCCGCACGCGGTGTCGCGCAATTCGGCGATCCATTGCCGTGTTCGTGGAAAGCGATGTCCCACCCACGGCGGCAGCACGGAATTGCCGCCCGCGACGCGCAGCCACGCGACCACGTACGCCAGTGGCCGCAGCGCGTCCTCATGCCCGACGTCGTCGGCGACGAGCGTCGCAAGCCGCGTCGTGCAGACCTTGCCGGCGAGGATTTCCGGCAGCCATTGGCGAACCTCGGCGCGGCTCGGACAGCGTGCGCGCCGCACCTTCATGAAGAACGTGGCGAGCGCGCCTTCGGATCCCCCGCTCATCAGGTAGTGCAGGCACGCCGCCTCCTTCGGACGCTCGCGGGCGAGGCGCGTGAGCGCGTCGTGCTCGTCCTGGAACAGCCGCAGGCAAAGCTGCGCGTCGCGCATTGGATCGCTGCGGCTGTCGCGCACGAGCTTGTAGTCCTTGACCAGCCGGTGATAGGGATTCTGCGGAAAGGCGAGCGGTGAAAGCTCGAGCGTGTCGAGCGCCGGCAGGCCCGCGAGGATCGCGTCGCCGAAGTGCCGGTAGAGGACGGGCAGGTCGTGCGCGAGTACGTTGTGCCCGAGCAGGAACGATGCGCCGGCCGTAAGCCGTTCGAGCGCGCTACCAAGCTCCGCCGACGAGAACGGCCCGCTGAAAAGCGCCTTCTCGCCGGTGTCGGGGCGCCACGCGGCGAGCTTGTGGATCGCCGGCGAGGCGTCGCACGACGTCTCGAGGTCGAGGCACAGGCACTTCGGCCGCAGGCCGCTCGCGCGCGCCGGCGGCGGCGTCGATTGGGCCGCTGCGGCCCCTCCGAGGTCCGACATCCCGCCATTGTCGCCTGACGCGCCCTTGCTCGGGAGGACGGGCCTTTATCGCGATGCCGATGCCCTGGGAGCTCTTTCGTCCAGTGCAATGAGCGCACCGTTCGGAGGATCGCGCGGCGGCGCGGCGCCCGGTGATGCCTTGACATCAAAAAGGCTGGCATCTACGATGCCTCGATGCGCACGACGCTGACCATCGACGACGATCTGGCGGGGCTGCTGAAGCAGCGCGCGCGCGAGCTCGGCGTGCCGTTCAAGGAGGCGGTCAATCGGACGATTCGTGCCGGACTGGGGGAAGCGGCGAAGCTCCATCGTGTGAAGGCGCCCAGGACCGTACCCCATTCGTTCGGTTTCAGGCCGGGTATCGACCTCGACAAGCTCGGCCAGCTCGCCGACGAACTGGAGGCCGAGTCGTTCGCGGCCTCGGCGAAGAGCCCGCATGATTCTTCCCGACGTAAACGTACTCGTTCACGCGCATAACTCGGATTCCGCGCTGCATCGGGCGGCGCGGGCCTGGTGGGACGCCTGCCTCTCGGGCTCGGAAGGCGTGGGTCTCGCCTGGGCCACGCTGCTGGGGTTCGTCCGTGTCACGACGAATCGCAAGATCGTCGCGCGGCCGCTCGGGGTCGGCGACGTCATGGCGCGCATCGAGCGCTGGCTGGAACTGCCGCACGTTCACATCGCGCAGCCGTCGGACGCCCATTTCGCGCGGCTTCGCGCGCAGCTCGAACGGCTCGGAACCGCCGCGAACCTCACCACCGACGCGCACCTGGCCGTGCTGGCGATGGAACGCGGCTATGTCCTGTACTCCACGGACGCCGACTTCGCGCGCTTTGCCGGCCTGCGCTGGATCAATCCCTGTCGGGCGTAGCGAGCTTAGCCAGTGGCTGCACGCGAGCGAGTGAAGCGCAGGAGCGCGCCGGCGACGCCGGCGGTGCCGGCGCCCGGGCGGCGGCGCGGCGCGGCGCTGGCGCCGCGCGAGCTGTTCCTCACCCGCGTGCGGAGCGCGGCGAGATACGCCGCCGGGCTGGTCACGGTCACGCTCGCCATCGGGATCGTCGGCTACCACGCGCTGGAAGAGATGACGTGGCTCGACGCGTTCCACCAGGCGGCGATGCTGCTGTCGGGCATGGGACCGGTGGTCGACATGCATTCGGCGGCGGGCAAGTTCTTCGACGGCGTGTATGCGCTCTTCTGCGGCGTGATCCTGCTCGCCTCGACCGGGTTGCTGTTCGCGCCGGTGCTGCATCGCATCCTGCATCGCTTCCACATCGAAGA
>DASURV010000169.1:0-27092 GCA_036375455.1 Casimicrobiaceae bacterium
TTCATCTAGAGTAATCCAGAGTATCTCACGCGTGCTGCTCGACGGGCGCGGCACGGGGCCGCGCGCCGCCGGGGGAATAGTCGAGCCGGCCGGCGAGTTCCGCCGGCAGATGCGGCCGCAGCGCGAACACGCCGGCGACGAACGGCGGCGCCAGTGCCGAGCGCTGCCACCAGGCCGTCTGCGGCAGCCCCGTCAATCCGGCGGCAACCACGAAGACCAGGATCAGGACGATACCGCGGGCGAACCCGAAGATCGAGCCGAGGAAGCGATCGACGAAGCCCAGTCCGGCCGCGCGAACCGCCGCCGACAACGGCCATGCGATCAGGGCCCCGGCGAGCAGCGCGGCGATCACGATCAGCGCGAATGCAACGATGTATCGAACGGAAGGATGACCCGCGAGGTCCGGGAGCATTGCGCCGACGACGGGCGTGAAGGCGATTGCGCCGACGAATCCCGTCACCCACGCGACCAGTGCGATCAATTCGCGAATGACGCCGCGGAAGAACGCGAGCAGCGTGGACAGCGCGATGACGAACAGCACGACCCAGTCGAACGACGTCATGGTCAGCGCACCCCGGCTCCCCGGCTCGGCCAACGCTGCGTGAGCGGCCGCGCCGTCCACGGCCCTATTTGACTGCGGCAACAATGCCGCTCTGACCTTCCGTCTTCAACTTGTCCCGCGCGGCGAGCGCCGCCTCACGCGACGGATAGGGGCCCACGCGCACGCGCCACAGCGTGCCCTTGCTCGTCTTCAGAGGTTCCGTATATGCGGCGTATCCGGCCTTCTTCAAGCGGCCGGCGAGCGCGCTCGCGCCCTTGTCGTCGGCGAATGCCGCAAGCTGCACGGCAAAGCCGTCGTGCGGCGGCGTGGCGGCTGGCGTCGCCGCTCCCGCCCCCGTCCCGTTGGCGGGAGCGGCGGACCTCGACTCGGCTGGCCGTGCCGGCGACGGGTGCGACGCGGTTTGGGAGGCCGGCGCCTGTGCCATCGCCTGCGGTGCGGACGCCGACGCGGATTGAGCCGCATGCGCATCGGCAGACGACCTCGATCCCGACACGGTCGCAGCGCCCGTCGCCCCGGTCTCCCCGGCCGATGGGGCAGGCGCCGTGCTTTCGGCTGCGGCCTCCGGAATCCGCGTGTCGTATTTCGATGTTCGTTCGGTCGTCGCGGCGGGCGCCGGCGCACCCGTCGCCGGCGACTTCATCGTATCCGCGCTGTCGCGGGGCTGTGTCTTCGCGGGACCCGGCGCGGCATCGTTGACGCGCCCTTCGTTCAGCCGGTTGACGAACTTGCCGTCGTCGATCGGCGGAATCTTCACCGAGACATCCTCGCCGAGCGGTTTCTGCTCGGTCTCGAGCAGCATCGGCACGATGACCGCGACCGCGAGCGCGAGCACGACGGCGCCGACCAGGCGGCGGCGCGCCCGCCGCCGCAAGTCGTCCACGCTGATGTCCGCCGCTTCCGCCATTGCACTCACGACCCGGCTCACCGGCTTGCGCGCGCTGCTGCCAGCACGGCAGCGACGGTGAGAAACGAGCCGAAGGCCGCGATTCTATCAGCCTCGTGCGCGTCGCCGCATGCCGCGTCGAACGCGCGCCCGACGTCGGCGAAGACTCGAATCGCATCGCGCCCGACGCCCGCACCGAGGAGCGCGGACTCGAGACGTTCCGCCGGTGCGCCGCGCGGGCCCGGCAGCGGCGCGACGTACCACGCGTCGATCCGCGGCGCCAGCGCCGCGACGACCCCTTCGATGTCCTTGTCGCCGAGCATGCCGAATACGGCGAACGTGCGCGGGTGGAACCCCATCGCGAACAGCGCATCGGCGAGCACGCGCGCCGCATGCGGATTGTGCGCGACGTCGAGCACGATCGTCGGACGTCCCGGCAGCACCTGGAATCGGCCCGGCAATTCGACGCCCACGAGTCCGTCGCGCACGGCGCCCGCGGGCGCCGGCAGGCGCTCGCGCAGCGCGTCGATCGCTGCCAGCGCCGTTGCGGCATTGCCGAGTTGATGCGCGCCACGCAGCGCCGGGATGGGAAGTCCGTAGCGGGGGCCGCCCGGCCCCTGGTAGCGCCATTGCGCGCCTTCCGCCGCATACGTGTAGTCGCGGCCGACGCGCCACAGCGGTGCGCCGAGCGCGGCCGCGCGATCGGTGAGCGACGGCGGCGGATCCGGATCTCCGCAGATCGCCTGCCTGGCGGCGCGAAATATGCCGGCCTTCTCGCGGCCGATGTCGTCGCGCGTGGTGCCGAGATAGTCGACGTGGTCGATGTCGACCGTCGTGATCACCGCGACATCCGCATCGACGACGTTGACGGCATCGAGGCGGCCCCCGAGGCCGACTTCGAGAATCAGCACGTCGAGCCGCGCTCGCGAGAACAGCCGCAGCGCGGCGAGCGTGCCGAATTCGAAGTACGTGAGCGGCGTCGGACCGGCGCCGCCGGGTGCCGACGCACGCGCCGCATCCACCGCCTCGAATGAGTCGACGAGCGCCGCGTCGGTCGCTTCCCCGCCCGCGATGCGCACGCGCTCGTTGAACCGCGTCAGATGCGGGGACATGTAGAGCCCCGTGCGGAATCCGGCATGGCGGTAGATCGCCTCCAGCATCGCGCACGTGGAACCCTTGCCGTTGGTTCCCCCGACGGTGATCACCGGGCAGTCGATGCGGATCGCGAGCCGCGCGGCGACCGACGACACGCGATCGAGTCCCAGCGCGATCGCCTTCGGATGCAGCGTCTCGACGTAGGCGAGCCAGTCGGCGAGCGTTCTGGGTTCGTTCAAGACACGGGCACGCGCAGGTCGCGCGTCGCAGCCGCTCAGCTCGCCGGCGCCGGCTGCCGCGTCAGCAGCGCGAGCAGCCGCGCGAGCTCGTCGCGCAGGTTGCGCCGATCGACGATCATGTCGAGCGCGCCCTTGTCGATCAGGAACTCGGCGCGCTGGAATCCTTCGGGCAGCTTCTCGCGCACCGTCTGCTCGATGACGCGCGGCCCGGCGAAGCCGATCAACGCGCCCGGCTCGGCGATGACCAGGTCGGCGACGAAGGCGAACGAGGCGGATACGCCGCCCATCGTCGGATCGGTGAGGATCGATACGAACGGCAGCCGCGCCTTCGTGAGCTCCTGCAATACGGCGGTCGTCTTCGCCATCTGGAACAGCGAGTTGACACCTTCCTGCATCCGCGCACCGCCGGAGGCGGACACGCAGACGAACGGCAGGCGATTCTCGAACGCGACGCGCACGCCGCGCACGAAGCGCTCGCCGACGACGGATCCCATCGACCCGCCCATGAACTCGAACTCGAACGCCGCGAGCACCAGCGGTACGCTCTTCACGCTGCCCTGCATCACGACGAGCGCGTCGGTCTCGCCGGTCTCCTCGAGCGCGGCCTCGAGGCGCTCCGGATACTTCCTCGTGTCCTTGAACTTGAGGCTGTCGATCGGCACGACCTCGAGCCCGATCTCGAAGCGCCCTTCCGCGTCGAGGAGCTGGTCGATGCGCTCGCGCGACGAGACGCGGTTGTGGTGATTGCATTTAGGGCAAACGAGCAGGTTCTTCTCGAGGTCCGTGCGGTAGAGCGTCGCCTCGCACGCCCCGCACTTGACCCACAGGCCTTCGGGCACCGGCGTCTTGCGCACGCCCGGCGTGCTCTTGATGCGCGGCGGCAGCAGCTTCTGCAGCCAGCTCATCGTGACAATGTCCGCCGCTTCATGCGGCGAACGCCCTCTCCCGCGTGTCGAGCGCGTGGCGGATCGTCGCGACGAATGCCCCGGCGCGCGACGCCGCCTCGGCCGGCGCTCCCTGCTCGATCTCGGCGATGATCCGGCTGCCGATGACCACTGCGTCCGCGTGCGCCGCGATCGCCCGCGCGCTTTCGGCGTCGCGGATGCCGAAGCCCACGCCGACGGGCAACGCGATGTGGCGGCGGATCTCTCCGACCTTGCGCGCGACCTCGGCCGTGTCGAGATGTCCCGCGCCGGTGACGCCCTTCAGCGAAACGTAATAGACGTATCCGGCGGCGAGGCGGGCGATCTTCTCGATGCGCGCCTCCGGCGTCGTCGGCGCGACCAGGAAGATCGGTGCGATGCCGCGGCTGCGCAGCAGCGCGGCGAATTCCCCCGCCTCCTCGGGCGGATAGTCGACGACGATGACGCCGTCCACACCTGCCTCGCGCGCCCGGTCGGCGAACGCCGCGACACCCATCGCCTCCACGGGATTCGCGTAGCCCATCAGCACGATCGGCGTGCTCGCGTTGCGCCTGCGAAACTGCGCGACGAGATCGAGCACGTCGCGCAGCCCGACCCCCTGCGCCAGCGCGCGCTCGGCGGCGCGCTGGATCACCGGACCGTCGGCCATCGGGTCGGAGAACGGCACGCCGAGCTCGATGATGTCGGCGCCGGCGTTCACCAGCGCGTCGAGCAGCGCGGCGGTCGCCGCGAGCGACGGATCGCCGGCGGTGATGTAGGCAATGAGCGCCGTGCGGCCTGCCGCGCGACGCTCGACAAACGTCGCGTCCAGCCGGCTCACGCCAGCGGCCCCCTGACTGAGTCCAACGTGACCGCACCCGGGTCGGAGGATCCCTTCGCGCGCTCGGCGACGGTGGCCATGTCCTTGTCGCCCCGCCCGGAGAGGTTGACCAGCAGGATCGTCTCGCGCGGCAGCGTGGGCGCGAGCTTCGTCGCGTAGGCGAGCGCGTGCGCCGATTCGAGCGCCGGAATGATGCCCTCGATCCGGCAGCAGGCGTGAAACGCCGCGAGCGCTTCGTCGTCGGTGATGCCCACGTACTGGGCTCGGCCCGCGTCCTTGAGCCACGCGTGCTCGGGACCCACGCCCGGATAGTCGAGCCCTGCCGAGATCGAATGCGTCGCGAGGATCTGCCCGTTGGCATCCTGCAGCAGATACGTGCGGTTGCCGTGCAGCACGCCGGGGCGGCCCGCGATCAGCGACGCCGCGTGGTGGCCGGTCGCAAGGCCTTCGCCGGCCGCCTCGACGCCGATCAGCCTCACGCGCGGATTCGGAATGTACGCGTGGAAGATTCCCATCGCGTTGCTGCCGCCGCCCACGCAGGCGATCACCACATCCGGATCGCGACCCGCGGCCTTCGGCATCTGCGTCAGGCACTCGCGGCCGATCACGCTCTGGAAATCGCGCACCAGCATCGGATACGGATGGGGGCCCGCGACGGTGCCGATGATGTAGAACGTCGTGTCGACGTTCGTCACCCAGTCGCGCATCGCCTCGTTCAGCGCGTCCTTCAGCGTCTTCGATCCGGATTCGACCGGCACGACGCGCGCGCCGAGAAGGTTCATCCGGTACACGTTCTGCGCCTGCCGCCGCACGTCCTCCGACCCCATGTAGACGACGCATTCCATCCCGAAGCGCGCCGCCACCGTCGCGGTCGCGACGCCGTGCTGTCCGGCGCCGGTCTCGGCGATCACGCGCCGCTTGCCGAGACGCTTCGCGAGCAGCGCCTGGCCGATGCAGTTGTTGACCTTGTGCGCACCGGTGTGATTCAGATCCTCGCGCTTCAGCCAGATCTGCGCGCCGCCCAGCTCGCGCGACCAGCGCTCGGCGTGGTAGACCGGCGACGGGCGGCCCACGTAATGCTCGAGCTCGCGCTCGAATTCCGCGATGAACTCGGGGTCGTCGCGACAGCGCAGGTACTGCGCCTTCAGCTCCTCGAGCGCGGCGATCAGCGTCTCGGCGACGAACACGCCGCCGTAGGGGCCGAAGTGCCCGCGCTCGTCGGGAAGGTCACGCAACCGGGAAAGCTCGGCCATCTGCACTGCGCACTCCCTGCACGAACGCCCTGATGCGCGCCGCGTCCTTGAGACCCCGGCGCGGTGCGCCGTTCGTATCACGCTCCTCGACCCCCGACGACACGTCGACGGCCCACGGCCGCACCGCGCCGATCGCCCGGGCGACATTGGCGGGGTCGAGCCCGCCGGAAAGAATCAACGGCCGCCGAAGACGCGCACGCACGTCCGTCGTCAGCCGACCCCAATCGAACGCGCGGCCGGTACCGCCCGGAAGGTCTCCTGCGCGAAAGGCGTCGAACAGCAGCCCCGCGGCGTCGTCGTATGGCGACACCGATTCTAGCAAATCGACGCCGTGCTTCACGGAGACCGCCTTCACGTAGCCGCGCCCGAAGGCGCGGCAGAATTCCGCGGGCTCCGCGCCGTGGAACTGCAGCAGGTCGAGCGGCACCGCCGCGAGGGCGTCACGCACCGCCTGCGCCTCGGGGTCGACGAAGAGGCCGACCACCGTCACATAGGGCGGCAGGCCGGCGACGATCGCCCGCGCCTGCGCATGCGACACCACGCGCGGCGTGCCGGGCCAAAAGATGAGGCCGATCGCATCGGCGCCCGCCTGCGCGGCCGCCTGCGCGTCGGCGACCCGCGTGATGCCGCAGATCTTGACGCGCGTGCGCGAGGGGCTCGGGGCGTCGTCGTCCACGTTTCGGTTCCGGTTTGACCGGCTCCAATTCTAGTGCCTGTTCACCGAGCAGGCCGCCATCGCCGCGGGGATCAGAGCGGGAGCAGCGGCTCGCGCCGCGTCGGCGGCAGCCCGAAGCGCGCATCGTAGTCCGCGCCGGCGAAGTACAGGCCGTCGGCGGCGAAGGTCGGCGCACCGCGGGTACGATCGGCCGCCCCGAGCAGATCGGCGAGCGAGGACGGCGACCGCTTGCCGGAGCCGACCTCGACGAGCGCGCCGACGATGTTGCGCACCATGTGATGGAGGAACGCATCGGCAGCAAAGTCGAAGCGGATCAGCATGCCGATGCGCACGATGCGCAGCTCGTGCAGCGTCTTCACCGGCGATTTCGCCTGGCACTCAGCCGCGCGGAACGACGAGAAATCGTGCGTGCCGACCAGGTGCCGCGCCGCCTGCTGCATCGCGGACGCGTCGAGCGGCGCGTGGTGCCAGCCGACGCGTCCGCCGGCAAGGCCGGGACGCTCGGGACGGTTCAGCAGCAGGTACGTGTAATGCCGCGCGATCGCGGCGAAGCGGGCGTGGAATTCCGCCGGCACCTCCGCTGCCCAGAGCACCGCGACGGCCGGCGGCAGATGCGCATTGACCCCGCGCACCCACGCCGCCGGCGGGCGCTCGACGGGCGTATCGAAGTGGACGATCTGCGACGTCGCGTGCACGCCGGCGTCCGTTCGCCCGGCGGCTACGACCCGGACCGGGGTTCCCGCGATCGCCGCCAGCGCCTGCTCGAGCGCGTCCTGCACGCCGCACGCGGAGGGCTGCGACTGGAAGCCGCAGAAGCGGCGGCCGTCGTATTCGAGTGCGAGCGCGTGCCGCATCAACGCATCAACCGATTCCATGAGCAGCCGACGGCGTGCGACGCGCGCTCCGCGTCCGTAAACACCGGTCTACGGGTCCCCGGCACCTCCTTCGCGGTGCACCCACGCCCGCTCGTCGGCGCCACCCGTGACGACCGGCACTCCCAGTCGCGCCCGCCGCACCCCGACGGCTGCCGGGGCGGAGCAGTGCCGGATCGTCACACGCTGCGCACTGTCCGCTGCCGTACTCGGTCTGCGAAGCCACGCCAATCGGCAAGGAACCGGAAAAAAAAACGGCGGGGCTTCGAAAGCACCCGCCGTCCCCATCAATCGGTGCAGTGGTCGGTACGCGTCCTACGAGGCGAGCTTGGCGAGCAGCGATTGCGCCTCCGACTTCTGCTGGTCGTCGCCCTCGTGCAGCACTTCCTGCAGGATTTCGCGCGCGCCGTCGAAGTCGCCCATCTCCTGATACGCCTTGGCGAGGTCGAGCTTCGTCGCCGCGTCGTGCCATTGGCCGTCCATCACGGAGGGCGTCGGGTCCTCGAACGCCGGACGGTCCGGATTGAAGGACAGGTCGAGCTTGTCGAGCTCGAGGGGTCTGGCCGGATGTCCGAACGGCGTGGAAGCCGCGGCGAGCGACGGTTCCGGCTTCGGCTGGGACGCCGGCTTGAGCGGCGCCGGATGATCGAGGTCGTCGAGCTGGAAATCGAGGTCGAAGCGCGGCTGCTCGGCCGGCGTGTCGACGCGCGTCGTCAGCTCGTTCGCGGCGTCGGCGAGATGCGCTTTCCCGGACGCGAACATATCTTCGAGATGTGACTTCCCCGCCGCGAGCGTGCCCGCGAGTGCGGCAGTCGCCGCGCTCGCGGTTTCCGCGGCGGTCGTGCTCGCGCCCTGCGTCGCCGCGACGGCGGCAACCGGCGTGCTCGCACTGCGCGCGAGCGCATCCCGGGCGCCGGCCAGGATTTCGGCGGCCGATTTCGCCGGCGCAGCGGCTTCCGGAGCAATCGAGATGTCGCCGTCGTTGAACGCGGGCGACGCGTGCAACGGCGAGCGCTCCACGGCCGCACTCGTCTTCGACGCGGCCGCCGGCTGCGCTGCGGACCCCGCATCCTGGAACATCGGGTTCGCTGGGTCGAGCTGGCGGCCGAGCGTGACCGCCTTGTGCCAGACATCGCCCTGCCCGTGGCTCACCGCGAAGAGCTCCGAGGCGACGGTCTCGAACGCCTGCGGCTTGTTGTGCTGGGAATGGATCTCGAGCAGCTTGAGGTAGATCTCCTGCCGCTGCGAATCCTTCTTCAGCGCATCCTTCAGGATTTCCTCCGCCTGCGCATCGCGGCCGTAGGCGAGATAGACCTCGGCTTCCGCGATCGGATCGACCTCGTCGGTATCGATGTTGCCCAGGCCTTCGCGGCTGAAGTCGCTCGCGAGCGAGTTGTCGCCGGTGTTCACCACACCGCCGCCGGTCGAGCCGAACACCGTGTTGGTCTTGATGTCGGTGCCGGAGATGATGCTGTCCTCGAACTTCGTCGCCTTGCGGCGCCGCGCGGCGACGAGCGCTGCAATGCCGCCGAGGATCGCGAGGGCACCGGCGCCGAGCGCCCAGTTCGGCGTGCTCGAGAGGAGGTCGGCGAAGAATCCGGGCGGCTCGGCCTTCGGAGCCGGCGCCTTCGCGGCCGGCGCCTTGGCGGGCGCAGGCGCGGTCGTCGCGGGTTTGGGCTCGGGTGCGGCTGCCGCAGGCGCAGCGGGTGAAGGCGCTGCCGCAGGTGCCGGCGTGGCCGTGCCCGCCGCCGCTGGCGTGGCGGGCGCGGCACCCGCCTCCGCGGCGGGCGCAGGTACCTTGCCCTTCGAGGCGTCGGCCTGCGTCTGGAGCTGGGCGAGCGTTTCGTTCTTGAGCTCGACCGCGCGCTGCAGGTCGGCGATCGTCTTTTCGAGCGCCGCTATGCGGGTCTGCGCATCCTTGAGCTGCTGGTCGCGCGCGATTGCGTTCTCGGCGGCCGCTCCGCCCTTGCCCACGCCAGCCTCGCGCGACACGCGCAGCTTGTCGGCGCCGGGCGCCGCCGCCGGCGTGCGCTCTTCGACGGCCGCGCCGATGCGCCCGCTCGATTCGCGCGCCGCGCCGCCGGTGGCCGCTGGCGCGGCGGCCGCGATGCGGTCGCGGTAGGTCCGCCAATCGGAGGCCTGCACGCGCACGATCTTCGTCGCCTCCGCCGCCGGCGTCGCCTGGGCATCCGACGCGCTGGGGACGTTGAGAATCGCGCCGGCGCGAAGCCGGTTCATGTTGTCGCCCTCGAACGCGGACTGGTTGCCGCGGAAGAACGCCGCCAGCATCTGGTCGAGCGTCACGTCGGCAGGCTTGTACTGCGTCGCGATCTTCTGCAGCGTATCGCCGCTTCGCACCGTGTATTGCCCGCCGCCGCTCGGGGCACCGCCGCTCGCCGCCGGCGCAGCGGCGGAAACCGTCGGCACCGGCGCCTGGGCCGCCGGTGCCGCGCTGGTGCGCGCGGGCGTCGCGGCACGGGGCGGAGCGATGGCCTCCGCCGCGGCGGCCATGGGCAGTCCCGGCGGGTCGAGCAGGAACGTGTATTCGCGCACGACGCGGCCGGAGGCCCAGTCGAGCTCGACCAGCAGGTCCAGGAACGGCTCCTGGACCGAAACGGGCGATGTGACCTTGAGGTACGGGGTTCCGCCGACGCTTTCGAGCGAGACGCGGGCGCGCGAAAGGGTGCCCTGGTACGTCAGATTGTTCTGGCGATACTGACCCGGGTCGGCGATTCTAGCGCGCAGCGAATCGAGGTCGTCCTTCGTGACCGACGTGAGCTCGATGCGCGCCGACAGCGGTTGTCCGAGCGCCGATTCGACGGTCAGCTTGCCGAGGCCCAGCGCGAGCGCATGGCCGGGGAAGGCCAGTGCGCCTGCCACGAGGCTGTACGTGAAGATGGGTTTTGCTCGCATGCCGACCTCTTCGGATTGGCTGGTTAGCTCGGGCTAACTTAGCATCATGCCATGGGCGCCGCAAGCTAAACCACGGTATTAGATAGTGTTTTCCTCGGTGCGCGCCGTGGGCGCGCAACAAGCTTCATGCCGATGTGCTACTTCCCGCAAGCTGTAGAGCCTCGCCGGGCCCGCCGCCACAACGGATGGTAGGCGAGCGGCTTCGCCCACCCGTGTCGCCCCTCCGCTGTCGAACGCCGGACCGCGAGACGGAAGCGACCCGCTGCATCCGGTTTGTACGCTTGCATAAAGCTGTCGGAAATCGAACGCCGCCCGATCATCCGTCCGGACTGCTACCGATCGTCCAAACGTAGTCGATTAGCATAAATCGGGCCGAAGCCGCCGCCCTGGCGATGATGCGCACGCGTTGGAGCAGCCCCGCCTCACCGTCGCAACCGCGCGGGCCGCGTCAGGCGGGCACGCGTGCCGCCTGGAGGATCCTCAGCATCCGACGCAGCGGCTCGGCGGCACCCCACAGCAACTGGTCGCCGCAGGTGAAGGCGCCGAGGTACTCGGGCCCCATTGCGAGCTTGCGGAGCCGCCCAACGGGAATGTCGAGCCGCCCGGTGACAGCGGCCGGCGTCAGATCGCGGATGCTCGCGTCCCGGTTGTTCGGGATCACGCGCACCCATTCGTGCGCCGCCGCGAGCAGGCGCTCGATCTCGGCGAGTGGCACGTCGCGCCGAAGCTTGATCGTGAGCGCCTGCGAGTGGCAGCGCATCGCCCCCACCCGCACGCAGATCGACTCCACCGGAATCGCATCGGACGCGCGCCCGAGGATCTTGTTCGTTTCCGCGCCGCCCTTCCACTCCTCGCGGCTCATGCCGTTGCCGAGGTCCTTGTCGATCCAGGGAATCAGGCTGCCGACGAGCGGCACGCCGAAATGCTCGGTGGGGAAGCGCTCGTCGCGCAGGATGCCGGCGACCTCGCGGTCGATGTCGAGGATCGACGACGCCGGATCGTCGAGCAGCGCCTTCGCGGCGAGATGCGCTTCGCCCATCTGCTGCAGCAATTCGCGCATGTTCTGCGCCCCCGCGCCCGAGGCCGCCTGGTACGTCATGCACGTCATCCACTCGACGAGATCGTGCTGGAACAGCCCGGCGAGCCCCATCAGCATCAGGCTGACCGTGCAGTTGCCGCCGATGAAATTGCGCGTTCCGGCCGCGACGGCGCGATCGATCACCGCGCGATTGACGGGATCGAGGATGATCACCGCGTCGTTCTTCATCCGCAGCGTCGACGCGGCGTCGATCCAGTAGCCGTCGAATCCCGCCTCGCGCAGCTTCGCGTACATCGCGCTCGTCCAGTCGCCGCCCTGGCACGTCACGATCGCCTCGAGGCCGCGGAACGCCTCCGGTGCGTTGGCGTCGCGCAGCGCCCCGACCGGACGCCCGATCTGCGGCGCCTTGCCCCCGGCGCTCGACGTCGAGAAGAACACCGGCTCGATCGTGTCGAAGTCGCGCTCCTCCAGCATGCGCTGCATCAGCACCGACCCGACCATCCCACGCCAACCCACGAATCCCACGCGCATCTTCGTTCCCATTCCGCTCGCCGTGAGGCGCCAATCCTGCCGACTTCTACTTTCCTCGCGCCGCCGTCCTGCGTCCAGTCCCGCCCGCCGCCCCGCGTCCAGTCCCGCCCGCCGCTCGCGTCATCAGCGGGCAGCGCGCAACGCCGCCACGACCGCGTCGCCCATCGCGCGCGTTCCGACGACCGCCTCGCCCGCCGCCGCGATATCCGCCGTGCGCAAGCCGCGGCGCAATGCCGCGCGCACGGCGCCTTCGATCCTGGCGGCGGCGTCGGCGCGCGCAAACGTGTGCCGGAACATCATCGCGACCGACAGGATCGTCGCGAGCGGATTGGCCCGGTCCTCGCCCGCGATGTCCGGCGCCGAGCCGTGGATCGGCTCGTAGAGTCCCTTGCCGTTCGCGTCGAGCGACGCCGACGGCAGCATGCCGATCGAGCCGGCCAGCATCGACGCCTCGTCGGAAAGGATGTCGCCGAACAGGTTGCCCGTCACGATGACGTCGAAGCTCTTCGGGCTGCGCACGAGCTGCATCGCGGCGTTGTCGACGTACATGTGCGAAAGCGCCACGTCCGGATAGTCGGCCGCGACCTCCGTCACCACTTCGCGCCAGAGGATCGACGTGTCGAGCACGTTCGCCTTGTCGACGGAAACGAGACGCCGGCCGCGCTTGCGCGCGGTCTCGAAGCCGACGCGCGCGATCCGCGCGATCTCGCCTGCCGCATAGCGCATCGTATCGAAGCCCTCGCGCTCGCCGGCGGCGTTCGTCCGCCGGCCGCGCGGCTCGCCGAAATAGACGTCGCCGGTCAGCTCGCGCACGATGATCAGGTCGAGCCCCGCGACGACGTCGGGCCTCAGCGTCGACGCCGCGGCGAGCTCCGGATAGAGCAGCGCCGGGCGCAGGTTCGCGAACAGCGCGAGCGCCTTGCGAATGCCGAGGATGCCCTGCTCGGGTCGCAGCTCGCGCGGCAGCGCGTCGTACTTCGGCCCGCCGACCGCGCCGAGCAGCACCGCATCGGCCGCCTGCGCGAGCTCGAGCGTTGCCGCCGGCAGCGGATGGCGCGCGGTCTCGTAGCCCGCGCCGCCGATCGCGCCGCGCGCCCGCTCGATCGGCATGCCCTCGTCGGCGAGGACGTCGAGCACGCGCTCGGCCTCGCGGACGATCTCGGGCCCGATGCCGTCGCCGGGCAGGATCGCGATCTTCATCGGGAGCTCCCGCGCGTCGCGCGGAACGGCGCGCCGCTCACCTCAAAGCCACGGTTGCTCGCGAAGGTGCCGCGCCTCGAACGCGCGGATCGCGTCGGCGTGTCGCAGCGTGAGGCCGATGTCGTCCCAGCCGTGCAGGAGGCAGCGTTTGCGAAACGGGTCGATGTCGAAGCCGAGCGCGAGCGAGCCGTCCGCGTTGGCGACCGATTGGCGCTCGAGATCGATCGTCAGCGTGTAGCCGGGGAATGCCGCGACGTCCGCGAACAGCCGGTCGACGCTCGCGTCGGGCAGGACGATCGGCAACAGGCCGTTCTTGCAGCAGTTGTTGAAGAAGATGTCCGCGTAGGACGGCGCGATCAGCGCGCGAAAGCCGTAATCGGCGAGCGCCCACGGCGCGTGCTCGCGCGAGCTGCCGCAGCCGAAGTTGCGTCGAGCGAGCAGGATCGACGCGCCGCGGTAGCGCGGCTCGTTCAGCACGAAATCCGGATTCGGACGACGCAGGGCCGGATCCATGCCGGGCTCGCCGTGGTCGGTGTGGCGCCAGGCATCGAACAGGTGCGCGCCGAAGCCCGAACGCTTGATCGACTTCAGGAACTGCTTCGGGATGATCGCGTCGGTGTCGACGTTCGCGCGATCGAGCGGCGCGACGATTCCCGTGTGGATGCGAAAGGGTTGCATGAGCCGGGTTACCTCGGTTTCGCCTTGTCGGCGGCCTTCTCGACCGCAGCGCCGGTTGCCTTCACGTCCTTGCCGATGCCCTCCACCGTGTTGCATCCGGCGGCGACAAGCGCGAATCCGGCGAGCGCGAGCAATGCAACGAGCCTCTTCGTCATGCTTCCTTCCCTCATGGCACCGGGCGTCACGTGAGTCGACGGACGTCGACGAAATGTCCGGCGACCGCGGCCGCGGCGGCCATTGCCGGACTGACCAGGTGCGTGCGGCCGCCGGCACCCTGGCGGCCCTCGAAATTGCGATTCGACGTCGACGCGCAACGCTCGCCCGGCTCGAGCCGGTCGTCGTTCATCGCGAGGCACATCGAGCAGCCCGGCTCGCGCCATTCGAACCCGGCGTCGCGAAACGTCCGATCGAGGCCCTCGGCTTCCGCCTGTGCCTTGACGAGCCCCGACCCCGGCACGACCATCGCCAGGCGCACGCTGCGCGCGACGTGCCGGCCGCGCGCGACGTTCGCCGCCTCGCGCAGATCCTCGATCCGCGAGTTCGTGCACGACCCGATGAAGACCTTGTCGATGCGGATGTCGGTGATCGGCACGTTCGGCTGGAGCCCCATGTACGCGAGCGCGCGCACGATGCCCTCGCGCCGCTCGGCGTTGCGCTCGCGATCCGGATCCGGCACGCGCTCCTCGATCGAGACGACCATCTCCGGCGACGTGCCCCACGTCACCTGGGGCTGCACCGCCGCCGCATCGAAGACGCGCGTCGCATCGAACTTCGCGCCTTCGTCGCTCACGAGCGAGCGCCAGTAGGCGGCGGCGCGCGTCCACATGTCGCCCGCGGGCGCGAACGGCCGGCCCTTCAGGTAGTCGAGCGTGCGCTCGTCGACGCCGATCATGCCCGCGCGCGCGCCCGCCTCGATCGACATGTTGCACATCGTCATCCGGCCCTCCATCGACAGCGCGCGCACCGCGTCGCCGCCGAATTCGATCGCGTGTCCGGTGCCGCCCGCCGTGCCGATGCGGCCGATGATCGACAGGATCAGGTCCTTCGCAGTGACGCCCGGCGCCAGCGCGCCGTCGGCGCGGATCAGCATCGACCGCGCCTTCTTGAGCAGCACGCACTGGGTCGCGAGCACGTGCTCCACTTCCGACGTGCCGATGCCGAACGCGAGCGCGGCGAACGCGCCGTGGGTGCTCGTATGCGAATCGCCGCACACGACCGTCATGCCGGGGAGCGTCGCGCCGCTCTCCGGGCCGATCACGTGGACGATGCCCTGCCGCCGGTCACGAAACGGGAAGTAGGCCTTCGCGCCGAAATGGCGGATGTTCTCGTCGAGCGTCTCGACCTGCGTGCGCGAGATCGGATCGCGGATTCCCTCGTCCCAATGCGTCGTCGGCGTGTTGTGATCGGCGGTGGCGACGATCGACTCGACGCGCCATGGCGTCCGGCCCGCCATCCGCAGGCCCTCGTACGCCTGCGGGCTCGTCACCTCGTGCACGAGATGGCGGTCGATGTACAGGAGCGCGGTGCCGTCGTCCTCCTGGCGGACGAGATGGCTGTCCCACAGCTTGTCGTAGAGCGTGCGCGCGACCATGAGGCGATGCGACGAGGGCGTCGCCGTAATTGCGAAGGCTTCCTATTCTAGACGCTTCCGCCGGTTGGCCTGGACGTTGCTTTATCCGGATCGTCGACGTTCGTTTACCAGTCCGATGCAGCTCCGATTTTCGGCCGAATCGAAGGCGACCGGCGCATTCCTCGCGGGCGCGGTCGTGCTGGTCCTCGCCGCCTGGCTCGCCGTTTCGAGCGGGCGCGACTACGTTTCCGCCGCACAGCGCATCGACGAGTTGCTGCGGCGCGACGATGTCCTGTCCGATCTGTCGTCGACAACCGACGCCGCGCCGCGCACCGAAGCGCGCGCGCAGCCGACAAAACGCGCCGCCGACCTGCGCGAGCAACTGCGTGCCGAGCGCGACGCGGCGCATCGGCATCTCGACGCCGCCGAGCGAGCGGCGGCGCTCGTCGCCGCGCTGACGATCACGCTCTTCTGCTATGCGTACGCGGCGCTGATGCGGATCCTGCGCGA
The DNA here is from genome assembly GCA_036375455.1 of Casimicrobiaceae bacterium. Lineage (GTDB taxonomy): Bacteria > Pseudomonadota > Gammaproteobacteria > Burkholderiales > Casimicrobiaceae > VBCG01. The sequence goes on from DASURV010000169.1 coordinate 15,765, forward strand.
GCGGCGCCGGCTGGCGGCCTGCCTGGGCGAGGAGACCCCGCACGACCCGCTGACCGGACTGCCGAGCCGGCGCTTCTTCGCGGAATGGCTCTCGTACGCGATCGCGCACGCGCGGCGCCAGAACGGCCACGTCGGCGTGCTGTTCATCGACATCGGCGGCTGCGTCGAGGTCGCCGAGTTGCACGGCGGGCCCGCCGTCGAGGCGCTCCTCGTCGAGATCGCGCGCCGCTTCCGCGCCGCGGCGCGCGAGGGCGACGTGTTCGCGCGCCTCGGCGCGAGCGAGTTCGCGCTCGCGACTCCGAGCGCCGGCGACGGGCGCCAGCTCGCGTCGATTGCGCAGCGGCTGCGCGACGCGCTCGACGACCCGGCACAGCCTCCACTTGCGGACACGCCGATCGGCACGTCGATCGGCATCGCGTTCTTTCCGGAAGACGCGGGCGATCCCGCGGGCATCATGGCGGCCGCCAACGCGGCGATGTACGCCGCGCGGCGCGCCGGCCGCAATCACGTCGCCTTCAACGCGCTCGCCGCGTGAATGCGCCGCTCCTCGACGCCGTGACAGGCGACGACTGCGAGGGGCGAGGAGCGCTCGGCGCGTGACGACGGAGCGCCGGCGCCGCCTGCCGCTTCGGCTCCGGGCGCCGGCTTCAGCAGCGGCACTTCGCTGCGGCAGCGCTCGTTCGCGTAGGGGCAGCGCGGGTGGAACGTGCATCCGGATGGCGGCGCCAGCGGATTCGGCACTTCGCCGGCCACCGGCGTACGCGGCTTGCCGCTCATCGCGAGATCGGGAATGGCGTCGAGGAGCATCCGCGTGTACGGATGCTGCGGCTGCGCGAACAGCGACCGCTTGTCCGCCAGCTCGACGACGCGGCCAAGGTACATGACGCCGACGCGATCGGCGACGTGGTGCACGACCGCGAGGTTGTGCGATATGAAGAGATACGTGAGGCCGAGCGAGCGCTGCAGCTCGCGCATCAGGTTGAGCACCTGCGCCTGCACCGAAACGTCGAGCGCCGACGTCGGCTCGTCGCAGACGAGGAATTCCGGCTCGCTCGCGAGCGCGCGTGCGATCGAGATGCGCTGGCGCTGGCCTCCGGAAAACTGGTGCGGGTACTTCTGCCCGTCCGCGGCCGCGAGTCCCACCTGGGACAGCAGCTCGTCGACGCGCGCGCGGATCGCCCGCGCTCCGCGGGTGAGCCCGTACGCGCGGATCGGCTCGGCGACGATGTCGACGACGCGCCAGCGCGGGTTCAGGCTCGCGTAGGGATCCTGGAAGATCATCTGCCGCCTGCGGCGCAGCGCGCGGTCTCCGCCGCCCGCGGCAAGCGCGCCGACGTCCTTTCCCGCATACGTGATCGTCCCGGCCGACAGGCGATAGAGGCCGACGATGAGGCGGGCGACCGTCGACTTGCCGCAACCGGATTCGCCGACCAGGCCGAGCGTCTCGCCGCGGTGGATGTCGAAGCTCACGTCGTCGACCGCGTGCAGCAGTTGCCGCTGCTGGCGCGCGAGCAGGCGCGTGAGCCACGGCGGGGACACGTCGAAGCGCTTGCCCGCGTGCGACACGCGCACGAGGACCTCGGCTTGCGCCTCGGGGCGTCCGCTCACCGGGTGACCTCGGCCGCGCCCGCCTCGGCCGGCGCATAGAGCCAGCATGCGGCGCGCGACGCGCCGGCGTCGAGCAGCTCCGGCCGTGCGCGCAGGCAGCGCTCGAAGGCCCGGCTGCAGCGCGGATGAAACGGGCAGCCGGCGGGAATCGCCGTGAGCCGCGGCATGCTGCCGTCGATCTGCGCGAGCCGCTCGCGCTCGCCCGCGAGCACGGGGATCGACCCCATCAGCCCGATCGTGTACGGATGTCGCGGCGCGCGAACGACGTCGGCGACCGGGCCGATCTCGACGATGCGCCCGGCATACATGACCGCGACCCGGTCGGCCGTCTCCGCGATCACGCCCATGTCGTGCGTGATCAGCATGACGGCGGTGCCGTGGTCACGGCACAGACGCTTCAGCAGCGTGATGATCTGCGCCTGGATCGACACGTCGAGCGCGGTCGTCGGCTCGTCGGCGATGATGAGCTGCGGCCGGGCGGCGAGCGCGAGCGCGATGACGACGCGCTGGCGCATGCCGCCCGAGAACTGGTGCGGATAATGATCGATGCGGCGCGCCGCGGCCGGAATGCCCACTTCCTGCAGCAGGTCGATTGCACGCTGGCGCGCCGCGGCCTCGCCGAGATCGAGGTGCGTGCGGATCGTCTCGACGAGCTGGGCGCCGATCGAATACAGCGGATCGAGCGCCGCGAGGGGATCCTGGAAGATCGCGCCGATCCGCCGCCCGCGGATGCGACGCATCTCGTCGTCGGGGAGGCGGTCGATGCGCGTGCCGTCGAGCAGGATCTCGCCCGCGGCAATGCGTCCCGGCGGCTCCAGCAGCCCGATGATCGCGGCGCCGGTCAGCGACTTGCCGGCGCCGGATTCGCCGACGACGCCGAGCACCTCACCGGGCGCGATCTGCAGCGAGACGCCGTCGACCGCCGTCAGGACGCCGCGACGCGTCGGGAACTCGATGCGCAGGTTGCGCACGTCGAGCAGCGGCGTCATCACGTGCGCAGCCGCGGATTGAGCGCGTCGCGCAGCCAGTCGCCGAGCAGGTTGATCGCCAGCACGAGCACGACGAGCGCCAACCCGGGAAAGAGCGTCACCCACCACTCGCCGGAGAACAGGAAATCGTTGCCGACGCGGATCAGCGTGCCGAGCGACGGCTGCGTCGGCGGCACGCCCACGCCGAGGAACGACAGCGTCGCCTCGGTGATGATCGCGGTCGCGATGTGGATCGTCGCGATGACGAGCACCGGGCCGAGCACGTTCGGCAGCACGTGGCGGCGCATGATGGCGAGCGGGTGGATGCCGAAGAGCCGCGCCGCCTGCACGTACTCCTTGTTCTTCTCGACCAGCGTCGAGCCGCGCACGGTGCGCGCGTATTGCACCCAGCCGGATACGCCGATCGACAGCACCAGCACGTAGAACGCCATGCTCTCGTGCGCGCCGGGCAGCAGCGCGCGCGCGACGCCGTCGATCAGCAGCGCGATCAGGATCGCCGGAAACGAGAGCTGCACGTCGGCGACGCGCATGATCAACGCGTCGGTGTTGCCGCCGACGTAGCCCGCGAGCAGCCCGAGCGACACGCCGAGCGCCATCGAGAACAGCACCGAGCACACGCCGACCAAAAGCGAGATCCGCGCCCCGAACAGGATCGTCGACAGGATGTCGCGCCCCTGGTCGTCGGTACCGAGCGCAAACGCCGGCTCGCCGCCGGCGAGCCACGCCGGCGGCTTCAGCGAGTTCGAGAGGTCGAGCTGCGCGAGCTCGAACGGATCGTGCGGCGCGACCCACGGCGCGAACACCGCGCTGCCGACGCAGAGCAGGAATACCGTCGCCGCGACGATCGCATACGGCGAGTGGCGAAAGCTCCAGGCGAGGTCGCTGTCCCAGGACTGCTGCAGCGCCGCGGTCAGGCGATTCGCCACGCACCTTCTCTCAGTGCGCGGACGTGCCGGGCCGGTCGATGCGCAGCCGCGGATCGACGACGTAGTAGAGGAGATCGACGACGAGGTTGATCGTCACGAACACCAGCGCGACCAGGCACAGGTAGGCGGACATCACGGGGATGTCGACGTAGCTCACCGCCTGGATGAACAAAAGCCCCATCCCCGGCCACTGGAACACCTGCTCGGTGATGATCGAGAACGCGATGATCGAGCCGAGCTGCAGTCCGGTGATCGTGATGACGGGCACCAGCGTGTTCTTCAGCGCGTGGCCGAAATGGATCGCGCGGTTGGTGAGGCCGCGCGCACGCGCGAACTTGACGTAGTCGGTGCGCAGCACTTCCAGCATTTCCGAGCGCACGAGCCGCATGATCAGCGTGAGCTGGAACAGCCCGAGCGTGATCGTCGGCAGGATCAGCGACATCAGGCCGCTTCGCGTGAGCAGGCCGGTCGACCACCACCCGAGCGACACGACGTCGCCGCGACCGAACGCCGGCAGCCAGCCGAGCTTCACCGCGAAGACGAGGATCAGCAGGATCCCGATCAGGAACGTCGGCAGCGACACGCCGAGCAGCGACAGCGACAGCGCCGTGCGGGCGAGCCACGAATCGGGCCGCAGCCCCGCATAGACGCCCGCCGGGATGCCGACGGCGAGCGCGAGGAGCGCGGCACCGATGGAGAGCTCGAGCGTCGCCGGGATCCGCTGCGCGAGCAGCACCGAGACCGGCTTGCCGATGCGCAGCGACACGCCGAACTGGCCGTGGATCGCGTTGACGACGAAATGGTAGAACTGGACGTAGAACGGCTGGTCGAGGCCGAGGTCGTGCGTGAGCCGGATCCGGTCCTCCGGCGTCGCGAACTGGCCCAGCATGAGCTGCACCGGGTCGCCGACGTACTGGAACAGCGCGAACGCGACCAGCGCGACGACCAGCATCACGACGATCGCCTGCAGCAGGCGCCGGATGATGAACGCCGGCATCGACGGGGGCGCGCGCGGTGCCGGGGCGGACGCGCCGCCCCGGCGGTCACGTCATTCCGCGGAGCCGACGTGCACCCACCACATGCGCAGTCGGTTGTCCGCGCTGTGCGTGACCGAGATGTTCTTGCGCATCGCCCACGGGATGATCTGCTGGTGCAGCATCATGTGCGCGACGTCCTGCGTGTGCAGCGCGAGCGCCTCGTGGATCATCTCGAGGCGCTTCTTCACGTCGGCCTCGGTCTTCATCGCATCGATCAGCGCGTCGATCTTCGCGTTGCTGTAGCTGCCGTCGTTGTATTCGCCGGCGCCCTTGCCGTCGGGCGTATGCACGAGGCTGAGCAGCGCGTCCTGCGCATCGAACGTCGCCACCGCCCAGCCGAGCATGTAGAGGCTGGTGTCGTGCTTGTTGATCTTGGCGAAGTACTGCGCCTTGGGCATCGCGTTGAGGCTCACCTTGAGACCGATCTTCGCCCACATCGACGTCAGCGCCTGGCAGATCAGCGCGTCGTTGATGTAGCGGTCGTTCGGACAGTCGAGCGTCACCTCGAAGCCGTCCGGATAGCCCGCCTCCTTGAGCAGCGCCTTGGCCTTCGCGACGTCGAACGCGGGGCGCTTGTTCGCGGCGGGGAAATAGCCGTAGACCTGCGGCGTGATCAGCTCGCCGGTGGGGATCGACAGGCCGCGCATCAGCGTGCGCTTGATCGCCTCGATGTCGATCGCCGCGTACAGCGCCTGGCGAACCTTGAGATCCTTGAACGGGTTCTTGCCCTTGACGCTCGAGTACTGCAGCTCGTCGCGCTTCTGGTCCATGCCGATGAAGATCGTGCGGTTCTCCTCGCCCTCGACGATCCTGATGTTCGGGTCGGCCTTGAGCTTGCCGAGGTCCTGCAGCGGCGGATCGAGCACGAAGTCGACTTCACCCGACAGCAGCGCCGCCGTGCGCGTGGCGGCCGACTTGATCGGCGTGTAGACGATCTCGGTGACATTGCCCTCGAGCTTGCCCCACCAGTTGGGGCTCGCCGTCAGCACCGTCTTCACGTCCGGCTCGCGCGACTTCAGCACGTACGGCCCGGTCCCGTTCGCGTGGCCGACCGCGTAGGTCTCCTCCTTCGCGAGGTAGTCCTGCACCTCGACGACGTTGTGCTTCTCGCACCACGCCTTGCTCATGATGCGCACGTCGGTCAACTGGCGCAGCAGCACCGGCGCGGCACCGATGGTGATGATGTCGACGGTCAGCGGATCGACCTTCTTCGCCTCGACGACGCCGGCGAGGTACGCCTTGGTCATCGAGCGCTTCGAGTTCTGCCGCGCGATCGAGAACACGACGTCGTCGGCGGTGAGCGCCTCGCCCTCGTGGAACTTGACGTTCGGCCGCAGGTGGAAGCGCCACTGCGTCGGCGAGATCTGCTCCCACTTCGTCGCGAGCTGCGGCACGACGTTGAACTTCTTGTCGTACATCACCAGCGATTCGTAGACGTAGCTGTTGAACGTGTTGTTGAAGCTCTCGTTCTGCGCGAACGGATCGAACGTGAGCACGTCGCCCTGGCTCGCCCAGCGCAGCGTCTTCGCGCCGCTCGGCGCGGCGACCAGCAGCGCGGCGACCGCCGCCGCCATACAGACCTTCAGACCTGAGCGCATCGACTCCTCCTTCGTTGGCCGTCTCCGGGCGGCCGAGGCCGTGCATGATGGCGAACAAGGTGCAAGGCGTCAATCGACCGGGGTAGCGGTCGCCGCCCGCTGCGCGGCATCGAGCGCCTTGGCGACGCTCCGAGCCGCCGCCTCGACGACATCGGCCGCGAAGCACTCGAGCGGCGCGACACCCATGCCGCGCATCCAGGTGATCTGCCGCTTGGCGAGCTGGCGCGTCGCGGCGATCGCCCGCTCGCGCATCGCCGCCCGATCGCCGCGCCCGTCGAGATGATCGTACGCCTGCCGATAGCCGACGCAGCGCATCGACGGCAGGTCCGGCCGCAGGTCGTAGCGCTCGCGCAGCGCGCGCACCTCGTCGATCAGGCCCGCGGCGACCATGGCGTCGAACCGGCGTGCGATCGCCGCGTGCAGGCGGGCGCGATCTTGCGGCGCGAGCGCGACGACGACGGCATCGCCGGCGCCGCCGCCGGCTTCGCGGAGCCCCTGCAGCTCCGACAGCGGCCGTCCGGCGAGCGCGTGCACCTCGAGCGCGCGCTGGATCCGTTGCGCATCGGTCGGCGCGAGGCGCGCCGCCGTCACCGGATCGACGCGCGCGAGCGCCGCGTGCATCGCGGGCCAGCCGACCCGGGCCGCGCGGGTGTCGAGCGCCGCGCGCAACGCGGGATCGGCGGCCGGCAGCGCGCTCAGGCCCTCGCGCAGCGCCTTGAAGTAGAGCATCGTTCCGCCCGCGACGATCGGCATCCTGCCGCGCGCGCGAACGGCGGCGATGGCGGCGAGCGCGTCGCGTCGAAAGCGCGCCGCCGAATAGGCTTCGGTCGGGTCGATCAGGTCGAGCAGGTGGTGCCGGACCCGCGCGCGCGTCGCGGCATCCGGCTTGGCCGTGCCGATGTCCATCCCGCGATAGACCTGCGCCGAATCGGCGCTCACGATCTCGCCGCCGAAGCGCGCCGCCAGCTCGAGCGCCACCGCGGACTTGCCCGCGGCGGTGGGACCGAGCACCAGGACGGCCGGGATCATCCGCGGCGAACGGGCTAGCCGGCTAGCGTCCGCGCAGGAACAGCCGATCGAGATCGTGCAGGCTCAACTGATACCACGTGGGGCGCCCGTGGTTGCACTGTCCGGCCCGCTCGGTCGCCTCCATCTCCCGCAGCAGCGCATTCATCTCCGCGATCGTCAGGCTGCGGTTCGCGCGCACGGCGCCATGGCAGGCCATCGTCGACAGCAGCTCGTCGCGCCGCGCGTCGAGCGCACGCGAGCCGCCGTATTCGCGGATGTCGTGCAGCACCGCGCGCGCGAGCGCCGCGGCGTCCGCGTCCTTGAGCGGCGCCGGTATGCCGCGCACCGCGAGCGTCGCCGGACCGAGCGGCGCCACGTCGAATCCGAGCGCATCGAGCGTCTCCCGGTGCTCGACCGCCGCGGCGATCTCGAGCGCCTCCGCGCCGAAGGTCGCAGGCACCAGCAGCGGCTGCACCGGAACGCGACCGTCGAATGCCGTCTTGAGTCTTTCGTACACGATGCGCTCGTGCGCCGCGTGCATGTCGACCAGGATCAGCCCGTCGCGATTCTGCGCGAGGACATAGATGCCGTGCAGCTGCGCGAGCGCGAATCCGAGCGGGTGCGCCTCTTCGGGCGGCAGCGCCGTCGCCGCGCCACTTCCCTCTCCGAAGAGCCGTCGGTAGAACGCCGCCGGCTCGCGCGTGTCGAGCGCGATCGCGTGCTGCGGATCGCCGCCCGACCGCTCGGAGTGCCAGGCACTCGCCGCGCCGCGATCGCCGCCGATCGTCTCCGGCACGCGCGGCGGCAGGTGTGCGGCCGCGACGCCGAGCCGCTCCGCGGCGGAGACGGCCGGCTGCTCAGCGGCGGTGGCGGCCAGCGCCCGCTCGACCGCATGCCGCACGAACTGGTGAATCGCGCCCGCGTCGCGAAAGCGCACTTCGGTCTTCTGCGGGTGCACGTTGACGTCGACGCGGCGCGGGTCGAGCGTGAGCCACAGCGCGTAGGCCGGCTGCCGCTCGTGATGCAGGATGTCGCGATACGCCTCGCGCAGCGCGTGGGCGAGCATGCGATCGCGGACATGGCGTCCGTTGACGAACACGTATTGTGTCGTCGGTCCTTCCGCCGCGTACGCGGGCCTGACCGCGAAGCCGGCGAGCTGCACGCCCGCCGCCTCGGCGTCGACAAGCGTCGCATGCAGGACGAATGCATCGCCGAGCAGCGCCTCGACCCGCGCGCGCCGCCCGCCCGCCTGCAGCCGATGCATTGCACGGCCGTTGTGCGTCAGCGTGAACGCGACGCCGTCCTGCGCGAGCGCGATGCGGCGAAACGCCTCGTCGCAATGCCCCCATTCGGTCGCCTCCGTGCGCAGGAACTTGCGGCGCGCCGGCGTGTTGAAATAGAGCTCCTCGATCGTCACCGTCGTGCCGCTCGCGAGCGCCGCCGGCGCGACGGGACTCACCGCTCCGCCTTCGACCTCGATGCGCCACGCGTGGGGCCTGCCGAGCGCACGCGAGGCGATCGCGAGACGCGACACCGCGGCGATCGACGCGAGCGCCTCGCCCCGGAAGCCGAGCGTGGCGATCGCCTCGAGATCGACGACCGATGCGATCTTCGACGTCGCGTGCCGTGCGACGGCAAGCGACAGGTCCTCGCGCTCGATGCCGCCGCCGTTGTCGGCGACGCGGATGCGCTTGATGCCGCCGCCGGCGACATCGATGTCGATCTGCGTCGCGCGCGCGTCGAGCGCGTTCTCGAGCAGCTCCTTGAGGGCCGCGGCGGGGCGCTCGACGACCTCGCCGGCGGCGATCTGGTTGATCAGCAGATCCGGAAGCGCGCGAATCGCGCCCATCAGCGCGAAAGTCCCTGGGCCCAGCGCGCGTAGACGCCGTCGGCGACCGCCTGCAGCGCCGCGAGTCGCAGCGGCAGGTCGCGCAGGATCTGGTCGCGCGACTGGCGCGGCGGCGTCCCCGGCGCGGCAATCTCGTCGGCGCCGCTGCGGCACCATGTCTCGACCAGCTCGCGCGTCATCTCGATGTGGCACTGGAAGCCGATGTGGCGCTCGCCGATCACGTAGCCCTGGTTCGGATTGAACGCGTTCGTCAGCACCCGGGTCGCGCCTGCCGGCAGGTCGAACACGTCGTAGTGCCACTGGAACGGCGTGAAGCGCGCGCGCTCGCCGAACCACGCCCGCTGCGCGGCGGCGTCGGTCGTCTCGACGTCGATCCAGCCGATTTCGGGGACCGGCGTGCGGGTTACGCGCGCGCCGAGCGCCTGCGCGAGCAGCTGCCCGCCGAGGCAATGTCCGATCACCGGAACGTCCTGCGCAAGCGCCGCGCGGAGCAGCCGCGACAGCGGGTCGATCCACGCGAGCGCGTCGTTGACGCTCATCGGCCCGCCCATCATGCCGATGCCCGAGAACGCGCGCGGATCCGCGGGAACCGGATCACCCCGGTCGACGGCGACGAGCCGCCACGGCAACGCCTGTCGATCGAGCCATTGCGCGAAATGCGCGGGACCTTCGGTTTCGTTGAAGCGGAAGATGGCGATCGGCCGCACGACGGTGTCGGAGGGCGGGAGTCGGAGGACGAAGCTCGGCGATGGATCCGTGCTGCTGCGCGCGCGACGGATGCGCCCGCGCGCGAGCACGTCGTTACAATCTTACCAGTCGTACACGCCCGGGAGGTCTCGCGTTGCGGTCCGCGTCACGCCTTGTCGCATGGGGAGCCGCGCTTGCTTTCGCCACCGCCGCGCCGGCGGCGGACGTCATCGCGCCGAACGCCGACCTGAAGGCGGACGGCATACCGCCGATTCCCGCGGCGCTCGCGGCGAAGGTCGCGCCGTACACCGAGTTCAGGCCGACGGCTGCCGTGAGCTGGCATCCGCGCAGGCGCGAGTTGATCGTCGCGCGGCGCGCGACCAACACGACGCAACTGCACCGCGTCGACCATCCCGGCGGCGACCTGGTCCCGATCACCGACTTCGCCGAACCGGTGCGCTACGGCGCGTGGTGGCCGAAGGCGCCCGACGTGCTGATATTCGCGCGCGACTCCGGCGGCAACGAGCAGGCGCAGCTCTACCGGCTCGTGCCCGGCGGGGATCCCGTGCTGCTCACCGACGCGTCGCGAAAGCACGCGCCGGCCGGCATCACGCACGCGCGGGATCGGCTGCTGGTGGAGTCGACGGACGTCGACCGGGGCGAACGGCGCGAGAACCCGACGCTCGATCTGACGCTGCTCGATCCCCTCGACCCGGCGAAGGCGCGAAGGATCGCGACGCTGCCGGGGACCGGTTGGGGTGACTTCACGTTCTCGTTCGACGACCGGAAGCTCGCGATGGTCGAATACAAGTCGATCACCGAGTCCTACGTCTGGCTGATGGACGTCGCGACCGGGTCGAAGCGGCGGCTGCTGCCCGCCGAGGGTGAGAAGCCGCCGCGAACCATCGCGTCGAGCGACCTCAATTTCGCGCGCGACGGCAAGGGCCTGTTCCTCGCGACCGACCGCGACGGCGAATTCCGCCGCCTCGCCTGGCTGGACCTCGCGACGGGGGCCGTCGATTATTTCGGCGCGGGCGGCAACTGGGACGTCGAAGCGATCGCGCTCTCGCCGGACGGCGCGACGCTCGCGGTGATCACGAACGAGGCGGGCGTCGGCGTGCTGCGCCTCTACGACGCGGCGACGCGCAAGGCGCTGCCGCGGCCGCGAATGCCCGTCGGCAGCGTGCGCGGGCCGGTGTGGCACGAGAACTCGCGCGATCTCGCGGTTTCGGTCAACAGCGCGCAGAGCCCGAATGATGCGTACGCGATCGACGTGCGCGACGACGCCGTCACGCGCTGGACGCGGACGAGCGTCCCCGGGCTCGACGCTTCCGCGTTCCGCAGCGCGGAGCCGATCGAGTGGAAGAGCTTCGACGGCCGCACGATCGGCGGCTTCGTCATCCGGCCGCCCGCGAAGTTCACCGGCAGGCGCCCGGTGCTCCTGTCGATCCACGGCGGGCCCGAGGCGCAGGAGCGGCCCGGCTTCGTGGGACGCTGGAACTACTTCGTCGACGAAATGGGCATCGCGATCGTCGCGCCGAACGTGCGCGGATCGACCGGCTACGGCAAGACGTTCGTCGCGCTCGACAACGGGACGAAGCGCGAGGACTCGGTGAAGGACGTCGG
>DASURV010000170.1:0-17174 GCA_036375455.1 Casimicrobiaceae bacterium
GAGCGCGGCGAGCGAGGCCGCAGGCCGAGCCGAGTCCCGAAGGGTCGACGACGCGCGATCGAGGGAGCCCGACGCGCGGGTGCTGCGCCGGGCACTGAACGTGCAACGAGGGCGAGGGTGACCGCGCGATGAAGGGCCGTACGCTGGCGCGCGCCGTTGCGCTCGCCGCCGGCCTGGCTGCGCTCGCCGTCGTACTCCTGCACCTGTACGTCGCCGCGATGATCGCATGGTGGGGCACGCATGCACCGCGAGAAACCGCGTTCATGGCCGAGCGGATGCAGGAATTGCACCGGAAGAACCCGCGCGCGCCGCTGCGCTACCAGTTCGTTCCCTATGAGCGGATCGCGACGTCGCTCAAGCGCGCGATGATCGCCGCGGAGGACTCGAAGTTCGTCGAGCACGAGGGCTTCGACTGGGACGGCATCGAGCTCGCGCTCGAGAAGAACCAGCGGCGCGGCCGCATCGTCGCCGGCGGCTCGACGATCACGCAGCAGCTCGCGAAGAACCTGTTCCTGTCCGGCTCGCGCTCGTGGCTGCGCAAGGGCGAGGAGGCGGTGATCACGCTGATGCTCGAGGCGATCCTCGACAAGCGGCGCATCTTCGAGCTGTATCTGAACGTCATCGAATGGGGCAACGGCGTGTTCGGGGCGGAGGCCGCGGCGCAGCGCTACTTCGGCGTGCCGGCCGCGCGCCTCTCGATCGAGCAGGCCGCACGCCTGGCGGCGATGGCGCCCAATCCGCGCTTCTACGAGCACAACCAGGGTGCACCGGGACTGAACCGCAAGATCCGCATCATCCTCGCGCGGATGCCTGCGGCGGACTTGCCGTAGAATCCGGCCCTCCGGTTTTCGTCTTGCTCGCGCGCTTGTCGCGTCGCTCCTCATGTCAGAGAGCAGCAACGTCCCGGTGGCCGATCGCCCCGAGCCGCGCGAGCGCGTCCAGGACGCGCTCGCCGAAGTCACGGCGCTGCTGCGCAAGAACCGGCTCGTCGAAGGACTGATCCAGGAGCAGTTCGCGCACGCGCCCGGCGCGGTGCGCGACGGGCTCGAGCAAAGCGCGGTCGCCCGCCAGAACCGGGCGGATCTCGAGCGGATGCTCGCGCGGCTGCATCCGGCCGACATCGCGTACGTCCTCGAGGCGCTGCCGCTCGACGAGCGTCTCTACATCTGGGATCTGGTCAAGGCCGAGCGCGACGGCGAGATCCTCGTCGAAGTCTCCGACGCGGTCCGCGAATCGCTGATCTCGTCGATGGATACCGAGGAACTCGTCGCGGCGGCCGAGGCGCTGCCGGCGGACGAGATCGCGGCGCTCGCGCCCGACCTGCCGCAGGAGGTGATGGACGATGTGTTCCAGAGCCTCCCGATCGAGGAGCGCGAGCAATTGCGCGCGGCGATGTCGTTCGAGGAGGACATGGTCGGCGCGTGGATGGACTTCGACGACGTGCAGGTGCGCTCGGACGTGACGCTGGAAGTCGTCCTGCGCTATCTGCGCCGCTTCGACGAGCTCCCGTCGCAGACCGATCAGCTCTTCGTCGTCGACCGCAACGAGACGCTGCTCGGCGTGCTGCCGCTCAACCGCCTGATCGTCAGCGAGCCCGACCGGCAGGTTGGCGACGTGATGGAGCCGCCGGTCGTCAAGCTGCTGCAGCACGAGAAGGTCGAGACCGCGGCGAGCGCGTTCGAGCGCTACGACCTGGTGTCGGCGCCGGTGCTCGACACGAACGGCAAGCTGGTCGGACGGATGACGGTCGACGAGGTGCTCGATTACGTCCGCCAGCGCGGCGAGGAGGAAATGCTCGCGCAGGCGGGGTTGCGCGGGGAGGAAGACGTCTTCGCGTCGGTCTGGAAGTCGTTCCAGAACCGCTGGGCGTGGCTCGCGGTCAACCTCGTCACCGCATTCGTCGCCTCGCGCGTCATCGGCGTGTTCGAGGGCTCGATTCAGCGCCTCGTCGCGCTGGCGGCGTTGATGCCGATCGTCGCCGGCATCGGCGGCAACTCCGGCAACCAGACGATCACGATGATCGTGCGCGCGGCCGCGCTCGGGCAGGTCACGCGCGAGCAGTCGCGCCAGTTGATCCGCAAGGAGGTCGCCGTCGCCCTGCTGAACGGCCTGATCTGGGGCGGGGTCATGGGCGTGGTCGCGATGATGCTGTACCGGCAGCTCTCGCTCGGCCTCGTGATGGTGCTCGCGATGACGCTCAACCTGCTGCTCGCCGCCCTGATGGGCGTGCTGATCCCGATGACGATGATCAAGCTCGGCCGCGACCCGGCGGTCGGATCGTCGGTGATGATCACCGCGGTCACCGATTCGGGCGGCTTCTTCATCTTCCTGGGCCTCGCGACGCTGCTGCTGGTCTAGCAATCGGCGGGCACGGTCCGACGGCCGGCCGGGATCCGATGGAATACGCAGCCGGCGGCGTTTGTTTGCCGCCGTGCTTCCCCTTCCCACTCTGCGGAGACGACCGTGATCGACCATCGCTTTCCCGTACGCACGCTCGCGCTCGCCAGCGCGCTCGCACTGTCCGCCTGCACGTCGATGGGCGGCTACGATGATGCCATGGGAGAGGCCGCGGCACCGGTGAAGAAGGCGGCCGACGGCACGCTCACCAGCCTTGCCGGGATGACGCTCTACACGTTCGACAAGGACGCGAGCGGCAAGAGCGCCTGCAACGGCGGTTGCGCGAAGAGCTGGCCGCCGCTACTTGCCGGCGCGCAGGCGAAGGCGGGCGGCGAGTGGTCGATCATCGGGCGCGAGGACGGCACGCGCCAGTGGGCGCACGAGGGCAAGCCGCTCTACGCGTGGGTGAAGGACCAGAAGCCCGGCGACAAGACCGGCGACGGCTTCCTCAACAATCAGTGGCACGTCGCGCGCGACTGACGCGCGCGGGCGGGGGGCGTAACATGGTGGCGGCGGCCCAGCGCGGCTTCGCGGGTGCCGCCAGCGCCCGCGCTGCGGGCGGCTTCGCGATGAGCGCTGATCCTCCGCTGCCGCATCCCGATCTGCTTGCCGCGATTCCCCGGCTGCGCCGCTACGCGCGGGTGCTGACCGGCGACGCGACGCGCGCCGACGATCTGGTGCAGGAAACGCTCGCGCGCGGTTGGGAGAAGCGCCGGCTGTGGACGGCTGGCACCGATCTTCGCGCGTGGCTGTTTACGATCATGCACAACGTATTCGTGAACCAGCGCGCGCTCGCCGCGCGCGACGCGCAGAACGTCTCGCTGGACGGCGATGGCGAGGGGGGAGCGGCGTGGCAGGTGCCGGTGCGCGCGCCGCAGCAGGCGCACGTCGAACTGCTCGAGGTGCTGCGCGAATTGTCGCGACTGCCGCCCGAGCAGCGCGAGGTGCTCGTGCTGGCGGCGGTCGAGGAAATGCGCTACGAGGAGATCGCGACGATCCTGTCGATACCGGTCGGCACGGTGATGTCGCGGCTGTCGCGGGCGCGCGAGAAGCTGCGACGCGCCGCGGCGGAAACGCCCGGCGAGCCGGTGACGCCGCTGAAGATCGTCCGATGAACGAGGGATCATCGCGATGAGTAACCTGCCGATTACCGACGACGACGTCCACGCCTGGGCCGACCGGCAGGTGCCGCCGGAGCGCAAGGCGGCCGTCGAGGACGCGATGGCGCGCGACCCGGCGCTCGCGGCGCGCGCCGCCGACATCGAGCGGCAGAACGCGTGGTTGCGCAGCGGCCTCGACGCGCCGCTGCACGAGCCGCTGCCGCAGCGGCTGATCGATGCGGCGCGCCCGCCGGCGCCGCGGGAACGCCGCTGGCTCGTCTCCTCGATTGCGGCCTCGGTGGCGACGCTTTGCATCGGTCTCGCCGGCGGTTGGTATCTGCGCGACGCGGTGCTCGCGAGCGAGGGCGTGCCGACGACGTTCGCGCGCCAGGCGGCGTTCACGCACGCGCTCTACGCGGCCGACGTGAACCGCCCGGTCGAGGTGTGGGCGCCCGAGGAGAAGCGCCTCGTCGCGTGGCTGTCGAAGCGGCTCGACTACCCGCTGCATGCGCCCGATCTCAACGCCGCCGGCTACGCGCTCGTCGGCGGCCGGCTCGTCGCCGGCAGCGAGCGGCCGACGGCGCTGTTCATGTACGAGAACGCCGCCAAGGAGCGCCTGACGCTGCAGGCGCGCAAGCAGCCGCCGGGCACCGACGAGGCGGCCTTCCGCTACGCGGTGGCCGACGGCGTGGGCGTCTACTACTGGATCGACGATCAGTGCGCGTACGCGCTGTCGGGTCGGCTCGACCGCGCGCAGCTCCTGCAGATCGGCCGGCTCGTCTACGCGCAGCTCAGCGCCGCCGAGGCGAAGAAGTAGGGTCGCGGGGCGTACAATACGCGGTCGCGCCGGCGTCGCGCGACACCCGACCGACCGTGCTCACCACGCTTCTCGCCCCCAAGTTCCTCGTGCTGTACGTCTTCGTGGCGTCGGCGCTGTTCGTCCATTTTCGCGGCCGCGTGCGCCACAAGCTCACGAAGCAGCTCGCCGATCACTCGACGATCATGGCACCGTACAACACGCTGATGTACCTGTTCTCGGCGGTGCCGCCGAAACCGATCCTCGACCCGTGCAGCCTGCCCGAGCTCGGCGTGCTGCGCGACAACTGGCAGACGATCCGCGACGAGGCGCTGGCGCTGCTCGACGAGGGCCACATCCGCGCCGCCACCGGGCACAACGATCTCGGCTTCAATTCGTTCTTCAAGAACGGCTGGAAGCGGTTCTACGTGAAGTGGTACGGCGAGCCGCTGCCTTCCGCGCTGTCGGCCTGCCCGAAGACCGTGGCCCTCGTCGAGTCGCTGCCGAGCGTCAACGCGGCGATGTTCGCGCTGCTGCCGCCCGGAGGAAAGCTCAACCGGCATCGCGACCCGTTCGCGGGATCGCTGCGCTACCACCTGGGACTGGTGACGCCGAACTCCGACGCATGCCGCATCTTCATCGACGGCGAGCCCTACTCGTGGCGCGACGGGCAGGACCTGCTGTTCGACGAGACGTTCATCCACTCCGCCGAGAACAGGACCGACACGACGCGCATCATCCTGTTCTGCGACGTCGAGCGGCCGCTGCGCACCCGCATGATGCAGGCAGTGAACCGCTTCGTGAGCCGGACCGTGATCCGGGCGGCGTCGACGCAGAATACCGAGGCCGAGCCGGTGGGCGCGCTGAACCGGATCTACGCGCTGTTCGGCATGGGGAGCGATCTGCTGACGCGGCTCAAGCGCCGCAACCGCACGGCGTTCCGGACCGTGAAGTACGCGCTGATCGCGGCGCTCGCGTACTGGATCTTCATCTACTGACGCGTGCAGCGCGTTCCCGCCCGCGCCGGCGAGCCGCTCGCGGCGATCGACACGCCGGCGCTCGTCGTCGATCTCGCGCCGTTCGAGCGC
The DNA here is from genome assembly GCA_036375455.1 of Casimicrobiaceae bacterium. Taxonomy (GTDB): domain Bacteria; phylum Pseudomonadota; class Gammaproteobacteria; order Burkholderiales; family Casimicrobiaceae; genus VBCG01. The sequence continues at coordinate 5,382 of DASURV010000170.1, forward strand.
AACCTCGAGCGCATGGCGGATGCGACGCGGGGCATCCGCCTGCGTCCGCACGCGAAGTCGCACAAGTGCGCGACGATCGCGAAGGCGCAACTGGCGCGCGGCGCCGTCGGCATCTGCTGCCAGAAGACGGACGAGGCGACCGCGCTCGTCGACGCGGGCATCGGCGACGTCCTGGTGACCAACGAGGTCGTCGCGCCGGCGAAGGTCGCGCGGCTCGTCGATCTCGCAGGCGGCGCGGTGGTCGGCGTGCTGGTCGACGCGCCGTCGAGCGTCGCGACGCTTTCGCAGGCGGCGGCGCGCGCGCGCAGGACGCTCGACGTGTATGTCGAGGTCGACGTCGGCGCGCACCGCTGCGGCGTTGCGCCCGGGGAGCCGGCGCTGGCGCTCGCGCAGGCGATCGCCGCCGCGCCGGGATTGCGCTTTCGCGGGCTGCACGCTTACCAGGGCGCGGCGCAGCACCTGCGCGAGCCCGACGCCCGTCGGGCCGCGATCGCCACGGCCGCCGCGGATGCGCGGCGCACGCGCGAGCTCATCATCGCAGCCGGCATCGGCTGCGACATCGTGACCGGCGCCGGGACCGGAACGTGGCAGCACGAGCGCGATTCCGGGGTCTACGACGAGCTGCAGCCGGGATCCTACGTGTTCATGGACGTCGACTACGCGCGCAACATCCCGGATGCGGCGGAGCTGCGCTTCGAGCAGAGTCTCTACGTGCTCGCGAGCGTGATGAGCAGCCCGGGGCGCGAGCGCGCGATCGTCGACGCGGGCCTCAAGGCGTTTTCGTTCGACTCCGGATTGCCGCAGGCTCACGCGCGCGCGGGCGTCGAATACGTGAAGGCGTCGGACGAGCACGGCGTGCTGCGCGTTGCGGCCGACGCGCCCGCCGTCACGCCCGGCGAGCGGATCTGGCTCGTTCCGGGTCACTGCGATCCGACGGTCAACCTGTACGACTGGATCGTCGCGGTCCGCGACGGCGTCGTCGAGGCGGTCTGGCCGGTCGAGGCGCGCGGCGCGCTCGGATAGGTCAGAGCGCGACCACGCCGCGCGGCGTGCGCAGCATCGCGGCGAGCCGCGGCGCGCGGCCGTAGCTGACCTTCAGCGTTTCGGCAAGGCCCAGTGCGGCGATCGCGCTGCGCACGGGCGCCGGTTCCGGGTGCTCGCCGGCCAGCGCGACCAGTCGCAGTCCCTCGTCGGGCAGCGTGTCCGCCGGGTGCCTTCGATCGGGCCATTGGATGAGCGTCGGCACGAGGCCGCGCTCCGGCAGGTGCCCGTCGCCGGGAACCGTGATGCGCCATTCGAGCTCGCCGCGCCTCATCGGCACGACGGGCCCGAGATCGGTGCGGCAGCGGGTCGCGTCGGCGTCGATGTCGCCCGAGCGTGCGACCCAGTGGATCAGCGCGGGCCCTTCGGCCAGGCGCGCACGCATGCGCGGCTCGTCGAGGTCGAACCAGCGCGGGCGCGCCGGGGCGGCGCCCTCGGGGTCGATCGCGATGATCTCCAGGAAGAGCCGCGGCCCGAGCGAGACGAGCGCGTTGTGCGTCCCCATCGCGAGGTGGCGGCCGCCGGGTCGTGCCCGCACGGCGAGCCTGTCTTCGATCCAGTCGCCGCCGGCTTGTAACGAGGACGCGGCGACGATCAGGTGGTCGACCGCGAGGTCCGGCGCATGCCGGTGCCGCGACGTCATCGCGGCGCTGCGCGCTCGCCGTGAGGTTCGTCCGCCGCGAAATCGAGCTCGACGCGCGCGCCGTTGCGATCGAAGAAGAACACCTGCCACGTGCCCGAGCCGGGCTGGCGGCGGCAGGTGTGCGCGATGTTGCGCGACGCGAGCAGCGCCAGCGTGTCCGAGAGGTCCTCGGCCGTGAACGCCATGTGATCGATCACGCCGGGCCTCAGCTCGTCGGCGGAGCGTCCGCCGATGACGTGGAGGATCGGGGAACCGCCGGCGTAGAGCCAGGCTCCCGGGAATTCGAACGGGGGCCGCGGCCCGTCGGCGAGTCCGAGCAGCTCACGATAGAAGCCGACGGTGGCGGGCACGTCGTCGGTCAGGATCGTGAAGTGATTCATCGCGGTTACCGGCATCGCTTCCTCGATTCGATTCGGTCGATGCGCAGCGACCGCCGCGCATCGCGCATTATCTCAAGCCGCGGCGTTCGTGGCGAACCGGGCGAGCAGGTCGAGCGCATCCGGGCCGCGCGGATCCGCGTAGGGAAACGCCGCATCGCCGCCGGACCACGCGTGGCCGAGCCCCTCGACGGCGACGTGGCGCACGACGACGTGTCCACCGACGCTCCAGTCGTCGCTTCGCGTCGGGTAGCCGTCGCCGCTCGACTCGCGAGACGAAGCGTCGCTCGGCGGCAGCGCAGCGGCGGGCCGATAGCCGGCGTCCCCGGCAGGGTGCGCGTTGAAGCGCAGGTACTGGGCGACGAGCCCGGCGCCGTTGATCGGCGCGACGACATCGTCGCGGTCGCCCTGGATCGCGAGCAACGCCACCGCGAGCGGCGGATCGTCGCGCTGCGCCGCGCGCGCATCGGCGCCGACGCGCGCGACGTCGTTGTCGGGTCCGTGCCGCATGACGGCGAGCGCGGTCGCCGCCGACGCCGCGGCGCCGCAAGCGAGCCCCGAATGCACGACCACGCCGCGCACCAGGCGCGGATGCCGCAGTCCGAGCACGGCGGCGAGGGCGCCGCCGGAGGAGATGCCGGCCACCCAGACGCGTTCGCGCCGCGCACGGTAGTGGCGGCGCACGGCGACGACTTGCGCGGCGACGATCGCCGCCTCGCCGGCGCCGCGCTCGGTGTTCGCCTCGAACCAGTTCCAGCAGCCCCACGCATTGGCCGTCGTCGTCTGCCGCGGCAGCAGGACGAGGCAGCCGTCGCGATCGGCCCGCTCCGCGATGCGCGTGAGCGCCGCGAACTCCTCCGCGGTCTGCCTGCAGCCGTGGCAGAGCACGAGCAGCGGCGCGCGCCGCCATCGGCTCCAGCCCCGCGGCACGTACACGAGGTAATCGCGCGCCGGCTCGGCGATCGGCGCGGTCGTCACGCGGCCGCGCCAGGACGCCGCGCGCCCGGTCTCGAAGCGCCCCGGCGCGACCTCGCGGCGCAGCAGGCGCGCGAACGCTCGCGCGACGAACGCCCGGATGCGCAGCCACAGCCGCTTCATGTCACCGCCGTTGCCGCCGTCAAATCAATACGACGTCGTACTGCTCCTGCGTGTAGAGCGTCTCGACCTGCAGCGAGATCGGCTTGCCGATGAAATCGCCGAGCTGGGCGAGGCTCTGCGACTCCTCGTCGAGGAACATGTCGATCACCGACTGCGACGCGAGGATGCGGAACTCGCGCGCGTTGAACTGCTTCGCCTCGCGCAGGATCTCGCGCAGGATCTCGTAGCAGATCGTCTGCGCCGTCTTGAACTCGCCGCGGCCGCCGCAGGTCGGGCAGGTCTCGCACAGCACGTGCGCGAGCGACTCGCGCGTGCGCTTGCGGGTCATCTCGACGAGGCCGAGCTGCGTGAAGCCGTTGACGGTGAGGCGCGTGCGGTCGCGCTCGAGCGCCTTGTCGAGCTCGGCGAGCACCGCGCTGCGGTGGTCGGCGTTCTCCATGTCGATGAAGTCGATGATGATGATGCCACCGAGGTTGCGCATGCGCAGCTGCCGCGCGATCACCTGCGACGCCTCGAGGTTCGTCTTGAAGATCGTGTCGTCGAAGCTGCGCCCGCCGACGAAGCCGCCGGTGTTGACGTCGATCGTCGTCATCGCCTCGGTCTGGTCGATGATCAGGTAGCCGCCGGACTTGAGGTCGACGCGCCGTGCGAGCGCCTTCTCGATCGCGTCCTCGACGCCATGCAGGTCGAAGAGCGGCCGCTCGCCGGCGTAGTGGTTGATCCGGTCGAGCAGCGCCGGCGTGTACTCGCGCGCGAACTCCTGCATCCGCTGGAACGTCTCGCGCGAGTCGACGAGGATGCGCGCGGTCTCCTCGGTCGCCATGTCGCGCAGCACCCGTTGCGCGAGATTGAGGTCCTGGTAGAGCAGCGTCGGCGCGGGCACGAGCGCGGCGCGCCCGGTAAGGTCGCGCCAGAGCTTCGTCAGGTACTCGATGTCCGTCTGCATCTCGCGCTCGGTCGCCGCCTCGGCCATCGTGCGGATGATGAAGCCTCCGGCCGAGCCCTCGGGCAGCAGCGTCTGCAGCTTGCCGCGCAGGTTCTCGCGCTCCTGCTCGTCCTCGATCCGCTGCGAGATGCCGATGTGCGAATCCTGCGGCAGGTAGACGAGCAGCCTTCCGGCGAGCGAGAGCTGCGTCGACAGGCGCGCGCCCTTCGTGCCGATCGGATCCTTGATCACCTGCACCAGCAGCGTCTGCCCCTCGTGCAGGATGCGCTCGATCGGGCGATGCTCGCCGTGGCCGTTCTGCCGGTGCTCCCAGATGTCGGCGATGTGCAGGAATGCGGCCCGCTCGAGGCCGATCTCGACGAATGCGCTCTGCATTCCCGGCAGCACGCGCGCGACGCGTCCGAGGCAGATGTTGCCGACGAGCCCGCGGGCGCTCGCGCGCTCGACGTGCAATTCCTGGACGACGCCCTGCTCGAGCATCGCGACGCGGGTTTCCTGCGGCGTTACGTTGATCAGGATCTCGTGCGTCATCGCCCGAAGCGGCGCCGGGTGCGGGGAGTGCCGCTTATAGCACGGGCATGCCGATCCGCGCGAGGAGCGCCGCGGTTTCGCACAGCGGCAGGCCGACCACGCCCGTGTAGCTGCCCTCGAGGCGGGAGACGAACGCGGCGGCGCGTCCCTGGATCGCGTAGGCGCCGGCCTTGTCGAGCGGCTCGCCGGTGGCGACGTAGCGTTCGATTTCCGCGGCGGCGAGCCGTCGCAGCGTCACCTTCGAGACGGACACCTCCACCTCGGTGCGGTCGCGATAGCGCAGCGCGACCGCCGTCAGCACCTGGTGCGTGCGGCCGGACAGCCGCTTGATCATCCGGGCCGCGCCGTCCGCGTCGCGCGGCTTCCCGAAGATCTCGCCGTCGAGCACCACCTCGGTGTCGGCACCGAGCACCGGGCGCTCGCCGAGCTTGCGTTGCTGCATCCGCTGCCATCCGACCTGCGCCTTCGTGCGCGCCATGCGCTCGACGAAATGCGATGCGGGTTCGGCGTCGAGCGCTTCCTCGACGACGTCGCGCTCGCGGCCGGCGGCCTCGCGCAGCAGCAGCGGCTCGAACTCGATCGCGAGCTGCCGCAGCAGCTCGTGCCGCCGCGGGCTCTTCGACGCCAGGTAGAGCAGGGGAGCGCTCATCGAAAGCGGCCGTCGGAGACGTTTCGTCAGTCGCGATGATACGGGTGCCCGGCCAGCAGGCTGGCGGCGCGGTAGATCTGCTCGGCCAGGACGACGCGCACGAGCCCGTGCGGCAGCGTCATCGCCGACAGCGCGACCACGGCGGCGGCATGCGACTTGATGTCCGCATGCAGGCCATCGGCGCTGCCGATGACGAACGCGACGTCATGGCGCGCCTCCTGCCAGCCGCGAAGGTGCGACGCGAGCTCCCGCGTCGACCACGCGGCGCCTCGCTCGTCGAGTGCGACGGCACGAAAGCCGGCGCAGGCGGAGGCGATGCGCGAGGCCTCGGCGGCGAGCATCTGCTCGATGCTCCTGCCGCGCTCGCGCGGCTCCGGCTTCAGCTCGACGAGCTCGAGTCGCCAGTCGCGAGGCAGGCGCTGCGCGTAGCCGTCGAATCCGGCGTCCACCCATCCGGGCATCCGATGTCCGAGCGCGACCACGCGCAGCCTCATCGCCGGTGGCCGGGAAGGTGCCGGCCCGTCGCGCCCGCGTGAAGGTGGTTCGGAGGCGCCCTATGCCGCCGATGCCGCACGGGCGCGCCGGACGGGCGCCTGCGGCGCCCACAGCTCTTCGAGGTTGTAATACGCGCGCACCGCGGGTTGCATCACGTGCACGACGATGTCGCCGGCATCGACGAGGATCCACTCGCCGGCCTGCTCGCCCTCGACGCCCAGGATCGTCGCGCCCGCGTCCTTCAGCTTGTCGCGGACGTGGTTCGCGAGCGCCTTCACCTGCCGGTTCGAATCGGCCGAGGCGATGACCATGGTGTCGTAGAGGCTGGTTTGCGTGCGGACATCGATGACTTCGATGTCGCGGGCCTTGATGTCTTCGAGCGCCGCGACGGCGGTTTCCTGCAGCTTTTCAAGACGCATGCGGTAGGGACGAATAGAGTCGGTTCGATTCAATATAGGCCAAAACGGCGACCGGCACCAAACCGGCCATTTCGACCGATCCGGCATCGCCGCGCGCGAGCGCCGCGCGAATCCCGGTGGCGGAAATCGGCTGGGCGGTTACCGACTGGACGAAGATGGCGCCGCTTGCGCGCGTGCGCAACCCCCGCGGGTCGCCGATGCGTCGCGTGGCCCATTCGCGCGCCAGTGGATCGGCGAGCCCCGCGCCGATCGTGACGCCGGGCCGGGGCACGACGATCAGGTGTGCGAGCTCGAACAGCGTCCTCCAGCGGTGCCACGACGCAAGACCGCGAAACGCGTCGGCCCCCACGAGCAGCGCCAGCGGCCGGTGCGGCATTTCCGCGCGCAGCTCGGTCAGCGTGTCGACCGTGTAGCTCTTGCCGCCGCGCGCGATTTCGCGCGTATCGACGACGAGACCGGGGAACTCGTGCACCGCGAGCCTCAGCATCGCGACCCGGTCGCGTGCCGACGCCCGCGGCGGCTCGCGATGCGGCGGATTCGCGGCGGGGACGAGCCGAACCTCGGGCAGCGCGAGCGCCGTCCGTACGTCGTCCGCGAGGCGCAGGTGGCCGTAGTGGACCGGGTCGAACGTGCCGCCGAGGATTGCGAGCGGGACGCCGCCTTCGCTCGCGGGCGGGCGGATCGCGTCGGCGTCGGACGACCCGGGAATGCTCACGCGTCGGTGGCGGCAAGACGGTTCAGAACCCTGACCCGGGCTGCGCGAGGAACGCAAGCTCCTCCGCGGTGCAGGCGCGGCCGAGGATCTCGTTGCGATGCGGAAAGCGGCCGAAGCGGCGCACGACGTCGCGGTGGCGCTCGGCCCATGGCAGCGGTCCGGTGAGCGCGGTCTGCGTTGCGAGCGCGGTGAACAGCTCGACGGCGCGCTCCTGCACTGGCAGCGACTCGCTGTGCTGGAACGGCATGTAGAGAAACCAGCGTTCGTGCGCCTCGAGCTCCCGGTCGAAGCCGCGGTCCACGGCGTCCTCGGCGGTCGCGAGCGCCCCCGGGTCGCCGGCGAACGCGGCCGGTGTGCCGCGAAACGCGTTGCGCGTGAACTGGTCGAGCAGCAGGACGCGGGCGAGGCTCCCGCGCGAGGTGATGCACCATTCGCCGAAAGCACCGGCAATTCCGGCGGCGAGCGCCGCGCCGAAGCGCTCGCGGATCTCGGCGTCGAACGCGTCGCTCTTGCGGAACCAGACGTCGCGCTCGACCCGTGCGCCCGGCGTCGGCGCCGCCTGCGCCGCGACCGCCTCGCCCGGGATGGGCACGAACCAGAAGTCGATAATCTCGGCGGCAAGCGGCGCGAGCGGGATCACGACCCTTATCATACGGGCTTTTGCGCGCACGCCGGCCGCGGCCGGCGGCGGCGCGAGTCCCCGTGCGGACCTCCCGGCGCGACATCTTTCTCCTCGCCTGCTGCCAGGCGCTGCTGCTGACGAACTCGGCGGGGCTGATCTCGATGAACGGCCTCGTCGGCTATGCGCTCGCCGAGACGAAGGCGCTGGCAACGCTCGGGGCGACGACGTACGTCGTGGGCTCGGCGCTCGCGACGATGCCGATGTCGCTGTGGATGGCGCGCGTCGGACGCAGGGCCGGCTTCATGGCCGGCGCACTCGTCAACGTCGCCGGCTGCTCGATCGGTGCGCTGGCGCTGTCGATCAGGAGCTTTCCGCTGTTCTGCGTGGCGACCGGAATCATCGGCATCTACAACGCCGTGGGCCTGCAATACCGGTTCGCGGCCGCGGAGGTCGCGGCACCGGGCGACCGCGCGAAGGCGATCTCGCTGGTGCTCGCGGGCGGCGTCGCCGGCGGGCTGCTCGGGCCGCAAACGGCGCGGCTGGGCCGCGATCTCTTCGCGACCCCGTTCCAGGGCTCGTTCCTGATCCTCGCCGGCGTCGCGCTGGTGGCGCTCGCCGTGCAGTCGCGCGTGCACGTGCCGCGGCCGTCGCAGGAGGAGCGCGCCGGAGGGGGCCGCCCGCTTCGCGTCATCGCGCTGCAGCCGACGTTCATCGTCGCGGTGCTCGCCGGTGCGCTGGGCTACGGCCTGATGAACCTGCTGATGACGGCGACGCCGATCGCGATGGACTTCTGCGGTCATCCGTTCGGCGCGGCGGCGCTCGTCATCGAATGGCACGTCGTCGGGATGTACGCGCCCGGCTTCCTGACCGGATCGCTGATCCGCCGCTTCGGCACGCTGTCGATCATCGTCGCGGGCGTGGCGCTCACGGCGCTCGCGACGCTCGTCGCGATGCACGGGATCACGGTTGCCCACTTCGTCGCGGCGCTCGCGCTCGTCGGGATCGGCTGGAACTTCATGTACACGGGCGCCACCGCGCTGCTCACCGAAACGTACGCGCCGAGCGAGAAGGCGCGCACGCAGGGGCTGAACGACTTCATCGTGTTCGCGACGATGGGCCTGACGTCGGTGGCCTCGGGCGCGCTCGTCACGACGAGCGGGTGGGAGACGATGAATCGCGCCGCGCTGCCGGTGCTCGCCGTGATCGCCGCCGCCGCGCTGTGGCTGATGCGGGCGCGTCGTCAGGCGCCGGCGGCGGCCTGAGGCCTCAATCCGCCCGCGAGATCGTCGGGGCGCGCACGCGCCTCGCCAGCGCGAGCACCGCATAGACGAGCGCGCCGGCCGCGATGCCGGCAACGGCATTGAGCAGCATCGGCGCGAGCGCCCCGAACACCGCACCGAGGGCCGGGATGTCGCCCGCGCCCTCGCCGAAGTCCGCGATCGCGCGGTGCAGCGCGGGCACGCCGTGCGTCAGGATGCCGCCGCCGACCAGGAACATCGCCGCGGTGCCCGCGACCGACAGGCCCTTCATCAGGTAGGGCGCCGAGCGCAGGATTCGGGCGCCGAGCGCGCGCTGCACGCGTGCGGGCGCAGTGTCGCCCGGCCGCCGCGAAAGATGCAGGCCCGCATCGTCGAGCTTCACGATGCCGGCGACCAGGCCGTAGACGCCCGCCGTCATGATCAGCGCGATGCCGGTCAGCACGGCGACCTGCGTCCCGAACGCCGACGCGGCCACGGTGCCGAGCGTGATCGTGATGATCTCGGCCGAGAGGATGAAGTCGGTGCGCACGGCGCCGCGGATCCTGTCCTTCTCGAACGCCACGATGTCCGCCGCGGGGTTCGCGAGCGCGCCGGCGAGCTCGCGCTGGTGCTCGGCATCCTCGGCGCGGTGCCGCGAGAGCTTGTGCACGATCTTCTCGAAGCCCTCGTAGCACAGGAACAGGCCGCCGATCATCAGGAGCGGCGTCACCGCCCACGGCGCGAACGCGCTCACCGCAAGCGCCGCGGGAACGAGGATCGCCTTGTTCACCAGCGAGCCCTTCGCCACCGCCCAGACGACCGGCAGCTCGCGATCGGCGCGCACTCCGGTAACCTGCTGCGCGTTCAGCGCGAGATCGTCCCCGAGTACGCCGGCGGTCTTCCGCGTCGCCGCCTTCGTGAGCAGCGCCACGTCGTCCAGCACGCTGGCGATGTCGTCGATCAGCGCGAGCAGGCTGGAGGCGGCCACGACGGGGGTGCGTGCGCGCCGCGAAAGGCTAGACGCGGATCTGTCCGCTGCCGAGCACGATCCACTTGCGGCTGGTGAGGCCGTCGAGGCCGACGGGGCCGCGCGCATGGAGCTTGTTCGTCGAGATGCCGATCTCGGCGCCGAGGCCGTACTCGTAGCCGTCGGCGAAGCGCGTCGACGCATTGACCATCACGGAGCTCGAGTCCACTTCGCGCAGGAAGCGCATCGCACTCGTGTAGTCCTCGGTCACGATCGCATCGGTGTGCTGGGAGCCGTAGCGCGCGATGTGGTCGAGCGCGGCGTCGAGCGAATCGACGACGCGGATCGCGATGATCGGCGCGAGGTACTCGGCGTACCAGTCGTCCTCGGCGGCGGCTTTCATCGGCGGCACGAGCGCGCGCGCCCGTTCGTCGCCGCGCATCTCGACACCCTTGGCTGCGTAGATCGCGGCGAGCGGCGGCAGGACCTGCGGCGCCACGCCGGCGTGAACGAGCAGCGTCTCCAGCGTGTTGCAGGTCGCGTAGCGCTGCGTCTTCGCGTTGTCGGCGATGCGCACCGCCTGCTCGACGTTCGCGCTCGCATCGATGTAGACGTGGCACACGCCGTCGAGGTGTTTGAGCACCGGCACGCGCGCCTCGCGCGCGACGCGCTCGATCAGCGACTTGCCGCCCCGCGGGACGATGACGTCGACGTGCGCGTCGTCGGCGATCAGGTGGCCGACGGCCGCACGGTCGGTCGTGTCGATCAGTTGCACCGCCGTCTCGGGCAGGCCGCCCGCGCGCAGTCCTTCGCGGATGCAGCGCGCGATCGCGCGGTTGCTGTGGATCGCTTCGGAGCCGCCGCGCAGGATCGCCGCGTTGCCGGACTTGAGGCACAGCCCCGCGGCATCCGCGGTCACGTTCGGCCGCGATTCGTAGATGATGCCGATCACGCCCAGCGGCACGCGCATCATGCCGACCTGGATGCCCGACGGGCGATACCGCAGGTCGGAGATCTCGCCGACCGGGTCGGGCAGCGCGGCGATCTCCTCGAGGCCGCGCGCCATCGCCTCGATCGCGCGATCGGAGAGCGCGAGCCGGTCGACGAACGCGTCGTCCTGCCGCGCCGCACGCGCGGCGGCGACGTCGCGGGCATTCGCCTCCTTCAGCGCTGCCGCATCGCGGCGGAGCGCCGCCGCCATCGCGGCGAGCGCGCGATTCTTCGTTCGCGTATCCGCCCGCGCTAGCGCGCGCGCGGCCTCGCGCGCGGCCTCGCCGACATCGCGCATATAGGCGGCGACGTCCGCGATCGCGGCTGCGACGGGCGCGGCGAGGTCGTTCATCGGACTATTCTATCGCGACGCGACGATGCCCGACTCCGAGCCCCCGGCGCCGGGAGCGCAGCGGATCGGCCCGCGGCCGCGCGCGGCCTATCTGCGCGGCGTGATCGTCTCGACGCCGTCCGGCGTGCCGAGCAGGATGACATCGGCGCCGCGGCGCGCGAAGAGTCCCACGGTTACGATCCCGGCGATCGCGTTGATCCGATCCTCCAGCGCGATGGGGTCGGTGATCGCCAGGTCGGACACGTCCAGGATCACGTTGCCGTTGTCGGTGGTGAAGCCCGTCCGCCACGCGGGTTGGCCGCCGAGCTTCACGAGCTCGCGCGCGACGTAGCTGCGCGCCATCGGTATCACCTCGATCGGCAACGGGAACCTGCCGAGCACGTCCACCTTCTTCGACTGGTCGGCGATGCAGACGAACTTCCGCGCCACCGCGGCGACGATCTTCTCGCGCGTCAGCGCGCCGCCGCCGCCCTTGATCATCGCGCCGGCGGGCGTCACCTCGTCGGCGCCGTCGACGTAGACGGGAATGTCGCTGACATTGTTCAGCTCCTCGACGTCGATGCCGTGGGACTTCAGCCGCTCGGCCGTCTTGACGGAGCTCGCGACGGCACCTTTGATGCGCAGCCGGCTCTTGGCAAGCGCGTCGATGAAGTGGTTGGCGGTCGAGCCCGAGCCGACGCCAAGCCACGCGTCCTCGACGACGTAGCGCA